>NZGT01000177.1 GCA_002691025.1 Spirochaeta sp.
CCCGGCGAGAGGAGCAAGCCCGGCCGGACATTCTTCTGTGGGGTTCGCGATGCGTTTTCCGGCTCTATTTTTCGGGGATCAGGCAGGAGTGGATGGACTCTTCGCCCGGGATCTGGCGAGCCAGGGTCCGGATGGCCTGTTCGGCGTCGCGGAGATCAAACTGGTGGGTGTGCATACGGGCCAGGGGAGATGTGCCGGCTTCAAGCAGTCGGATCGCGTTGGCGTACCCCGTCGAGGTGACTCCGATGGCGCCGCGCAGGGTGATCTCCTTCATGACGATCTTGTCTGAGACGAAGTCGGGCACGCTCTTGAAGCCCTTGGTGCCCGCTAGCACCACGGTGCCGCCGAGGGCGGCGAAGTCCAGGGATTGCACGATGGGTTCGGTCGCATAGGACGAAACATCCACCACCACATCGGCGCCCCGGCCGTCCGTGAGTTCCTGGACGCGACGCACGGCATTNTCNTTTTCGACATCGATGGTGTGGTGGGCCCCGAATTCCCGGGCCANTTCGAGTTTTCGTGCGTCGGCCGCGATGCCCGTGACGATGATCTGGGCGGCCCCGGCTTCCTTGCAGGCCACCACGCANGAAAGGCCTCGCTGCCCGGGGCCCATGATGATGACGGTATCGCCGGGCTGGGTGTTCGGGATCTCCACCCCCCAGCGAAAGCCGGCACCGAGCGGGTTGAACATCACCGCAGTCTCGGCGGGCAGGTCGGGGTCGATCCTGTGCACAATGCTATTCGGGTGGAGGTACATGAACTGTGCATAGGCGCCCCAGAGTCCCGGCTCATCGCTCAGCGGGATNTAGGAATAGATCCGCCGGCTTCCGCACAGGTGGTATTCCCCNGAAAGGCATCGGGCGCAGTGGCGACACGACAGCATGGTTTCCACGGCGACGCGGTCCCCCACGTCCACCCCCCANCGNCGCGCCGCNCCGTCGCCAATCTTTTCGATGCGGCCCAGGGGTTCATGNCCGGGAATCACGGGGACGGGTGTTTTGAGTACGCCTTCGAACTGCTCGTAGTCGCTCCCGCAGATCCCACACGCTTCGATCCGGAGCAGCGCATCGTCGTGGCCGATCTCCGGAATCGGAAGATCCCGGGCCACCANTTCGCCGGGTGCCGTCTGCACCATGGCCAGGGTTTTCCGTGCGGGCATGGGTTCAGTCCGATCTTGCTTGGGAGAGGCTTCAGTGTACGCTTCTCCAAGGGGCCCCCCAAGCTTGATTTCGGGAGAGTCGCTCCGGTTGAGGGAGAAGCGTGAAATACGGCGTCATGGGGAGAGTGGGACACGAAGAGGAGGGGNATATCCAGTCCACTCTTTCGCGTCTGGCGCGCGCGGAGTCCCAGGNGTTCGATGCGGTCTGGGTTGCGGCCGAGGACCCGAAGGGCGGNNANGCGGGNCGGAGCCTTTTTGCGGCGGTGCAATTGGCNGAGCGGACNGACGCANNTNGAGATCGGNCTCTGGNCNGTNCTNGATCCGGGACTTCATCCACTTCGCCTGGCGGAAGATCTGGCGATGCTCGATATCATTTCCGGGGGAAGGCTTCAGTGGGCACCCACGGGTCCGGGTCTAGAGGAACCGCTGGCCATCATTCTCCAGGCCTGGCGGGGGGAACCCTTTGCGCACGAAGGCCCGAGATTCGGGTTTCCTTCCCTGGTCTGCCTGCCGGTGCCCGAACAAAAGCCTCATCCCCGGCTTTGGCTTTCGCCCGACGACGCCCAGGCCGATGAAGCGCGGGGTGGGCACGCAGAGGCCGAGCACCGGGGTTGGTGGATCGACTCTGGGGACGCTCCAGAGAAGCCGTCGGTTCCGGGAAGCCGGGCGGTGGTCTTTCGTATGCCGTTTTCGATGAAGGGAGAACCCGCTTTGATTCGCGAAGCGGTGGAGTTTCTTGAGCATCGCTATTCGCCGGACCTTCTGCTGGTCTGGCCGGATCCGGAGGCGCTGGGCTCCGGAGATGCAGAGGGACTGCAGAATGATTTTGCTTCGGCTTGCCTTGGATCCGGTGCCTGAAGCGCCACCCATGAGCGCGCAGAACTGTACTATTCTCGGAGCTTCTTTGGCCGTGAGCCGCATGCGGCTCCTCTCAATCCATCCATAAAAAAGGAATTCTTCATGCCCATCGACCCCTCCGCAGTTGGAAAAACGGGTGGTCCCGTCAACTACAAATGGACCTCCAAGGACGCGCTGCTCTACGCCGTGGGTGTAGGAGCCGGCACGGGGGACCTGCCCTTTGTTACCGAGAACAGCAAGGACACTCCGCAGCGTGTGCTGCCGACGTTTGCTGTCATCATCGGTGGCGGAGGTGCGCCCTTCGATCAGATCGGCACGTTCAATTTTGCCCACCTGGTTCATGGCGAGCAGGGCATCGAACTGCTCGATGAGATCCCGGCGGAAGGCGAGATCGAGAGCACGGGCAAGGTTTCGGCTATCTGGGACAAGGGCAAGGGCGCCGTGGTCGAGATGACGTCCGAGTCCACCCTGGTGGCCACGGGCAAGCCGCTTCTGCGCACGCGTATGTCCGTCTTCATTCGGGGCGAAGGCGACTTCGGTGGGGAGCGCGGCCCCTCGCCGAGTGTCGAGATTCCGGATCGCAAGGCGGATCATCAGGTCTCCTACACGACCTCCGTGGATCAGGCCCTGGTGTATCGGCTTTCGGGCGACCGCAATCCGCTCCACTCCGATCCCTCGTTCGCCCAGTTGGCGGGCTTCCAGACTCCGATCCTGCACGGTCTGTGCACCTACGGATTCACGGGTCGGGCTCTTCTCGCCGAACTCTGCGGTGGCGATCCGTCCCGTTTCAAGAGCATGGACGGCCGTTTCTCGAAGCCGGTCTATCCCGGCGACGAGTTGACCGTTTCCATGTGGGTAGACGGAAACCACTGCACGTTCCAGACCCGCAATCAGGGCGGCGACGTGGTTCTTGATCAGGGCACAGCCACCTTTTCATAGAAGAGGGTCTTGAGAGAGAAAGCGACGTCTGGGCCTCCGGCCACGAATAAGCTTGACTCCGGGAGGGAGAGGGTTCAAGATCGATTCCACTTTCCTCGGGGCGTTCGTGAAGCGGATTCGAGTCAGGGAAACGGAGAGGCGGGCCATGAACGGGCAAGGCAGGCAAAGATCGGCTGGGTACCACCCAGAGCCCTTTCCAGCGGAGTTCTCTCCCGAAGAGTCCTGCAAGACGGAACTGAGTGAATGCAAAAACCCCGGATGCCCAAGCGGCCTCCGGGGTTTTTTTCGCACTCGGGTCTCGGGGTCGGCTTTTGGCCCGGTCGAGGGACTCCTGTGAAAAACCTTGATTCTGGATCGCCCGATTCGAGTACGGAGCAATGGTGGACGCTCTCGGGTGTTCAGGTGTTCGACATGATGCGCGTGGTGGAGCAACTCCTCGGCGAAGGCCGGGTGGTGCATATTGGCACCGATGCACAGAAGACGTCGCGTCGTATGGAGTTCGTCACCGTGGTCTGCGTCTTGAACCCGGGCAAGGGGGGACGCGTGTTCTACACCCGCCGCTTCGAAAAAAAAGAGATGAGCCTCTACGACAAGCTCTCCACGGAAACCTGGCTTTCGCTGGAGTTGGCGCTCAAGATGAATCAGGATTTTGAACTGTCCGCAGCGCAGAAGAAAATCTGGGTCCACGTGGATGCCAACCCCGACACCCGGTACGACTCCAGCGACTACGTCAAGCAGTTGGCGGGCATGGTGGCGGGAAGTGGCTTCCCGGTCCTGGTGAAGCCCGATGCGTGGTGCGCTTCGCATGTCGCGGACTTCGCTGTCAAGAACAAACACCACCGGTCCCTGATCTTCAGCGGGTCCTGACCCGGGTCACTCAGCCTCGGCGGAGTTCTCCGCCAATCTCACCGATCAGGTGTTCGAAGCGCTTGAGGAACTTCTGCTCGTCCTTGTCGCTCAGGGTCTTGTTGTCTGATTGAAGCAGGACGTGATAGGCCAGCGACTTGCGCCCCTCTCCGAGGTTTTCGCCGCGATAGAGGTCGAAGAGTTCGATGCCCGCGAACTGGTTCTTGGCCGCCTTGATGATGACTTCTTCGACGGCGCTGGCCGGGGTGTCTTCGCTCAGCGCAATGGCGACATCGACCTTGATCCCGGGGTAGCGCGGGACGGCCTCGTAGTGGCTGGCGCGACGCGGGGCCTCAAGCAAGGCGTCGAGGCTGATTTCGGCTGCGGCCACGTCGCTGGCGAGATCTCCGTCGAGACCGAGTCCGGCATAGAGGGCCGGGTCGAGAGCGGCGACCAGGGCCAGAGGAGTCTCCTCGTGACCTTCGCAGACGGCTTCAAGGGCTTTGGCGGGATGCGCCCAACAGGGTCGGTTTTCCGCCTCGCGCCAGGTGAAGTCCTTGATCTTCAGTGTGTGCAACAAGGTATGCACCACACCGTGAAGTTGGCTGAAGCGGTTGTCATCAAAGGCAGCGCCCTTGACGGGAGGCGCGCACGCCCAGATCAGGCCTGCGAGGTGCAGTTCCGTGGGCTCGCCCCGCTCGTTGGTTTTTTCCGGGATGTAGCCTTTTCCGACTTCAAAGAGACGAATCTCCTCGTGGAGTCGGCGATTGCTTTCAAGGGCTCCCAGGAGGTTCGGGATGACCGTGCGACGCACGTGGGTCTGGGCCTGATGGACGGGATTCTGGATCTGGACATGGGGCAGGTCCTGCATGGCCAGCTTCTCGAGCAGGTGGTCGTCGATGAAGGAATAGCCCAGGGTCTCGTTGAAGCGGGCTCCTCCGGCCAGTTCGTCCTGGATGGTCCGGACCAGTTCGCGTCTCGGGTCATGGGGCGGCGGTGCGATGGAGGCCTGCATGGTTTTTTCGGCGATGGAGTCGTAGCGGTGAATGCGGCCGACTTCTTCGATCAGGTCTCTTTCAATGGAGATGTCCTTGGTGGCGCGGCGGGAAGGCACATCAACCCGGAGTTCTTCGCCCTGGGAGGCCAGTCCGAACCCCAACCGCTCGAGAATGCCACTGATCTCACTGTCTTCGAGTTCAGCGCCGAGATCGGCTCGCACCCGCTCGGGGCGGAGGGTCAATTGGAAAGCCGGATCGCTCCAGTCGCCCACATCGGTGGGGGGAGCGGGTAGGGTGACGCCCGGTTGCATTTCACAGAGCAGTCGAACGAAGTAGGCTGCGGCTTTTTCGGGCAGGGTCGGATCGAGGCTTTTTTCAAAACGGGCTGAAGAGTCCGTGCGCAGGCCCAGCCGAGACGAAGTCCGGCGTACGGTCACGGCATCGAAGCAGGCCACTTCGAGCAGCAGTTGTCGACTCTCTTCGGCGACGCGGGAGTCTTCTCCGCCCATGATGCCGGCGAGGGCGACCGGTGAATCCCCGGAGCAGATCAGGATGTCGCTTTCTTGAAGCGGACGATCCTCTCCGTCGAGGGTGCGAAGGGTCTCCTCGGCATGCGCCATGCGGACGCGGATGCCTTCTTCCGAGAGCCGGGAGCGATCGAAGGTGTGGTTGGGTTGGCCCAGGTCGAGCATCACGAAATTGGAAAGATCCACCACGGCGTCAATGGGCCTTTGCCCGACGGACAGCAGGAGCCATTTGAGCCAATCCGGCGAGGGTTCCGGGACAGCCCCATCGATGGGGAGTGCGAGATAGCGCGAACAGGCAGGCGTTTCGATCTGGACAGGGAAGGATTCGCCCTGGCCCAGTTCGGGCCATTCAAAGGACAGGGATTCAAGGGAGCGCCCGTAGATGGCCGCGATTTCGCCCGCGATGCCACGGTGTCCCCAGAGGTCGGGGCGATGGGTGAGGCTTTTGTTGTCGATTTCGATCACCCAATCGTCGATGCCCAGAGCCTCGGCCACGGGCTGGCCCACCGTGACGGACTCGGGCAGAACCCAGATGCCGTCGTGTTCCTCGCCCAGTTCAAGCTCGCGCACGGAACAGATCATGCCGTGGCTGGCCACGCCGCGGATCTTGGATTTCTTGATCTTGAAGTCGCCGGGCAGCACGGTACCCACAGTCGCGACGGCCACCTTCTGGCCTTGATCCACATTGGGGGCTCCGCAGACAATGGTGAGCGGCTCCGCGTTGTCGCCCGCGGCTGAACCGACATCGACTTGACAGACGTTCAAGGTGTCCGCATCCGGATGTTTCTCACGATGGGTGACATGGCCCACCACGACGTCCATCAAGTGGGGGGCGAAGCGCTCAAGCCCTTCGACTTCGGCGGTGGAAAGGGTCAGGTCGTTGCAGAGCTGTTCCGGCGAGATTCCGGACAGGTCGACATGGCGCTGAAGCCAGCGATAGGAGATCAGCATCAGAATTGCTCCAGGAAGCGCAGGTCGTTGGCCAGCAGATGGCGTACGTCGTCAATGTCGTGGTGCAGCATGACCAGCCGCGAGAGGCCGAGCCCGAAAGCAAACCCACCCCATTCTTCCGGGTCAAGACCCCCGGCTCTCAGCACATTGGGGTGGACGAGCCCGCACGGAAGCAGCTCGATCCAGGTCGTCTGTTTGCAGACGCTGCAGCCGTCCTGGCAGAAGGGGCAGCGGGCATCGAGTTCAAAGCCGGGCTCGACGAAAGGGAAATGCCCGGGCCGCAGCCGGACTTCGAGATCCCGATGGAAGATGCCGCGTAGAAGCGTCTTCATGGCGCCGATCAGGTGGGCGACCGAGATGTTGCGGTCCACCACAAGCCCTTCCATCTGGTGGAAGGTGTGGTCGTGGCTCGCATCCGTGGTCTCGTGACGGAAACACTTGCCGGGGGCCACCACGCGGAAGGGAGGCTCAAAGGATTCCATGGCGCGAATCTGGGATGGCGAGGTGTGGGTTCGCATCACGAGCTTTCCCTCGCCCTCGCAAAAGAAGGTGTCGTGACTGTCCCGTGCAGGATGATCGGCCGGGATGTTGAGAGCCTCGAAATTGTAGTAGTCCAGTTCGACTTCCGGCCCGTCCAGGACGCTGTAGCCCATGGAGTGGAAGAGGTCCTCCAACTCGCGGGTCACCTGGGTGATGGGGTGGAGCGTGCCTCTTTGCGTGCGGGGCGGCGGCAGGCTTGGGTCGAAACCGGTGGCACTGCGCTCGGATGCGATGGCGGCCTCGGCCAACCGGGCTCGCCGGACATCGAGTGCCTGGAGAATGGCCTGTTTGAGGACATTGGCCTCACGTCCCGCCGCGGGTTTCTCCTCGTTGGGGAGCGCGGGGATGCGGGCGAGGAGTTCGGCCACAAGGCCGTCCTTGCCAAGATATTCGCGCTCGACGGCTTTGAGCGCGTCAAGGCTTTCGCATGCTTCAACTTTTTCCTGCGCCTGCGCGAGGGTGGCGGCGTGGTCGGACACGTATTTCTCCAGCAAAAGGGTCTTCGACGGCCGGATCTTAACGAATCAACTGCTCCGGGGCCCGGCGTCGGGGATGGAGGTTTTGGCGGGCTCGGTCAGCCGTCCCACTCGGAGAGAAAGCTGGATACGCGATCATTGGTCTGATCGGCCTTCTCGAGGATCTGCTCGAGACTTTCGGCCGAAGCCTTCTTTCGCCTGGGCGGCGGAGGATCGCTCTTTTTGGCCTCTTTCGTCTTCTCTGACGGCAAAGGGGCCGGGGTCTCGCTGCGCTGGGCGGCTCTCTGGCGGGCTTCCTGGGCTGTTTTCTTCTTGTGGCAGGGGGTGCAGAGGGTCTGGAGGTTTGACGGGTCGTGGCTGCCTCCGTCCACCAAGGGCACGATGTGGTCGAGTTCCCAGAGCGATCGCCGGGGGACGAAGCCACGCTCTCGCAGGGCTTGGGTCATGCCTCGGCCTCGCAGCGATCGTCGGAGTCCATACGTATCGAGCCCGCAGTCCGCACAGCGGCCCCGATCTCTTTTGCGGATGCGGCGGCGCGCCTCGCGCGGGTCACTGGCCTCATAGGCTTCGACGCACTCCGGGTGCCAGCGCCGTCGTCGGTCACGCTGGCCTTTGTGGTCTCCCTTCAGGTACAGGATCTCCTTCCCACACCAACGGCATATGCCTCGCTCGGCATCCGTGAAGGGGATCGGCGGGCGGCGATGATCCGTCATCGAAGAATCCTCCTCTCCAGTCCGAGTGGAGCAGAGAATTCTCTCCCGGTACGGCAAGAGCCCCTTCCAGGAGCTGATGCGGAATGAGCCATGGACTTCCCCCGCTCGGAATGTAACTCGGATCGGAGCGCTGTGGGGTGAGTCACGCGGTCTTCGGCTTGATCAGCTTTCTTGTGGCTGGTGAGGTGCATCGACATCACGCAGCCCGAAGGTGAGCAGCGCAGCGAGGAGGAAGAGGGCGCCGCCCAGGATGAAAGGGGCCGAGAGCGAGTAGACGTAGAGGAGACCCGCGGCCAGGGGGCCCACGATCCGGGCCAACGCCGCGCTGGATTGAAAGGCCCCCATCAGGGTGCCGCGATTTTCTTGAGCGGTGCGCATGGAGATGATGCTGGTCATGGGCGGCTGACTGATGGCACGACCGATGGCGGAGAAACTCAAGGCCAGCATCAGCAAGGTCAGGCCCGCCGCAAACGGGACGAGGGGAAAGGAAAAGGCCAGGATCAGGAGTCCGGCCACGAGCAGGGTCCGTTCTCCGAACCGCTGGGCCAGAGCCCGCATGCCCCCGCCCTGGATTCCCGCCATCAAGACGGCCATGCCTACGAGGATGAAAGCCACCTCGCTGAGGCTGTAGCCGAAGCGGTCACTCATGAAGTAGAAGAATGTGGACTCCAGTTGGGTGACACCCAGGGTGAAGAAGAAATTCGTGATCACGAGGCGCGCGGCCACCGAATCCGACATGGCATCTCGAAGGGCCCTGATGAATCCGCTCTGATCGTGTGCGTCTTCCTGGTTTTTTTCGGGTTCGGCCAGAGCGAAAAAAGCCCAGATGAAGTTGATCATTGCGAGGCCAGCGGCAAAGAACATCGGTACGCCGTGTCCGAGCCAGGCAAGCGCGCCGCCCAGTGCGGGGCCAAGGATGAAGCCGATGCCAAAAGACGCACCGACCATACCCATGTACCGAGTCCGTTCACTTTCCTCGGTGACGTCGGCCACGAACGCCGTGGCCACGCTGATATTGGCACTGAAAGTCCCCGAAAGAATCCGCGCGAGAAGCAACCCCTCGAATGAGTCAGCCAGTCCGAGGATCACCATGGAGATCGAAGTGCCGAAGATGCTGAAAAGCATCACGGGTCGTCTTCCGATGCGATCGGAGAGCCTTCCCCAGACCGGAGAAAAAACGAATTGCAAGGCTGCATGGGTGGCCAACAGGACCCCCAGCATCAGAGCCGATTCGCCGAGATCCTTCGCATAGGCGGGAAGCACGGGGATCACGATTCCGAAAGCGATGAGATCGATGATGATGACGCTGAATAGGATCGGGAGGGTGGAGCGGTTCCGGCTTTGCCCTTCCGGTGCGGCGGCTGCCATGTCTGCTCTCTCCTGACCGACGGGACTTCGGGTCCCGTATCCTGAATCCGGTTGTGGCTTGCATCAAGACCCGTTCAGATTTGATGACAAGCTCCCCGTCAGTCTGACGCGTTGCGCCTGAGAAGTCGACCGCGTTGTGGGCTTGAGTTCATAAACCAAGCCCGGGTCGGAAAAAGGCCATGGTCCGGAGCGGCGGCTGGGAACGGATCCGGCAGCGGGGGCAGGGCAGCGATTTGTTGCTGTTCCCGCCTCGGAGCGGTGTTTTTCCGAGTCGGCTGCCCCCCGGTTTCGGGTGACGTAAGTAGGCGATTCTGTTAGCGTGCACCGAGTAGAAGCCGGTCCTGTTTTCCAGCACCAGGCGCACGATTTTCCGGCCTTTTGGGTCGTTGCCCGCAGAGCCCCCTGATTCAATGTCGAGTGCGAGGAGAGGAAAAACATGAGTGACCCGAAAATGGATTCCTACCTGACTGATTGGACGGAAAAGTCTCGTTTGGTGGAGGAGATGGTGCCCATGGTGGGGCGTCTCTACCGGGATCGGGGCGTCATCATCACCGTCTTCGGGCATTCGCTGGTGAACAAGTCGCCCAACAAGATCCACCAGATTTTCCGGATGACGGACGAACTCGTGGACTTCAAGGTTTCTCATCGGGGGTGTTATGACATTCTCGAAGCGGCATCACGGCTGGATCTGGCCCCGGCTCGTGTGGATATCGGCAATCTCTTTACACGGTTGCGCACCGAGGAAGAAGAGATTTCGGTTCAGGCTTTCGTCGAACGTGAACTGGCGGATATCTCCACGGGCAAAGCGCCGATCCGGCCGGCCCCCCAGGATGTGGTGCTCTACGGGTTCGGCCGTGTGGGGCGTTTGATTGCCCGCATCATGGTGGGCAAGACCGGGGGCGGTGATTCGCTCAGGCTGCGAGCCATCGTGGTGAGGAAGGGTGGAAGTTCCGACGACCTTGAGAAGAGGGCCAGTCTGCTGCGCCGGGATTCCGTGCACGGCCGCTTTGATGGCGTCATTGATGTCGATCACGATGAGAACGCGCTGGTGGTCAATGGCAACATGATTCGCGTCATCTATTCAGATGGTCCTGATCAGGTGGACTACACCCAATACGGAATCCGCGATGCGTTGGTGGTGGATAACACGGGACTCTGGCGCACGCGCGAAGACCTTTCCCTCCACATCAAATCACCCGGTGCCTCGAAGGTGGTTCTTACGGCCCCGGGTAAGGGGGATGTGCCCAATGTGGTCTACGGAGTGAATCACGGCGGCATCCGGGAAATGGGTGATGTCATCTCCGCGGCCAGCTGTACCACGAATGCCATTGTCCCGGTCCTCAAGGCCGTGAACGATGAGTTCGGGATTCGTGCGGGCCATGTGGAGAGCTGTCATTCGTTTACGAATGATCAGAACCTCATCGACAACTACCACAAGAAGGATCGTCGTGGCCGAGCGGCGACCCTCAATATGGTTCTCACCGAAACGGGTGCGGCGAAGGCGGTTTCGAAAGCTGTGCCCGAGCTCGAGGGCAAGCTGACGGGGAATGCCATTCGTGTGCCGACTCCGAATGTATCCCTGGCCATCCTGAATCTCCATCTGGGCCGGGAGACGCACGTAGAGGAGTTGAATAGCTACCTGCGGATGGTTTCCATCGAAGGGGAACTCCAGAACCAGATCGCGTATGTCAATTCGAGTGAGGTGGTTTCCAGCGATTTCGTAGGCAATCGCTTCGCAGGGATCGTGGATGCCCAGGCGACGATCACCAACGGAGAGCACTGCGTGCTCTATGTCTGGTACGACAACGAGTTCGGCTACAGCCGTCAGGTCGTTCGGTGTCTGGAAGAGTTGGCCAGTGTGGTGATGCCCAACTTTCCCCAGCGTGCCTGCGACCTGAAGTAGGCGAAGCGCGCGTCGTTGCGCGCTCCCTAGAAGGCGATTCGAAGCATCCCGCGAATCAGTCCGGCGGTGTCGAAGGATTCCCGCCTGAGTTCGACTCCGTTGGCATCGTCCAGTTCCAGGCGACCTCGTAGAGCGATCCCGCCTTCGAAGGAGAGCTTGGATTCCTTGCCCAGGCTGAAATCCACACCCACGAGCAGGGGCACCGAAGTCATTTCACCGACTCCGTTCGAGTCAGGCGAAGAAGCGGCCAGCCGGAAACGCCGACGTTCGTAGCCCACCGAGACGGATCCGCGGAAGCTCGGGTCGCTTCCAATGAAGAGAGCCAGGTCGCCGCCCTGATAGGGGTCGCCTCGGGTGACCAGTTGAAATCGGTCGTTGATCTGCCAGTCCAGGGTGATGACCGGGAAGATGCTTGCGTCCTGCTCGAGTTCACTCTGGATCCCAACACCCAGAGCCGTTGTGAAGCTTTCGGAAAAGCGGATCTGTACGAGGGCGAGAATCCCTGCGGTGACTCCGCTTTCATCCGAGTCGCTTTCCGCATGCCAACGTATGGGGACGAAGGCCTGGAGTTGAAGTGAGTCGTTCAGGACCAGACTGCCTCCTGGGGTCACGTCGAAAGTGTGGACGTCCTGCCAGGGTCCATTGGCGAAACACGCTTCGGGCCGAGGGCAGGGGCCGGCTCCATCGGCACTGAATTCATATCCGGTGTGGGCGTAGGCGACGTCGAGGTAGACGCGCGTCGAATGGGTCACCGGACCGCGGATCTGCCCGGCGGCCTTGAAGCGGAGTGCGTCCATGGCGCCGCCGCCTTCGATCTGGGCCTGGGTCTGGTATTCGCTGTCGACTTCGACGCGGTATTGCCAGTCGTAGGTTTCATTCAGCGGTGACATCAGGATGAACTGGGCCCACGCGGCAGAAGTCGACCCCATCAGGAAGAGGGCGACCCAGAGACTTGTTCTTACGAAATGAACCAATTAATAGATGCCATCCAGCTTGGAGTGATCCCAACTCATGACTTTGTCGGGGCGCACGAGAATAGCGGTTTTCTTGGGTGCCATGCTTTTTGAAACCTGTTCGATGACTTCTTTTGAGAGCTCCGGTTGATTCCGCCCGATCACGCTGCAGTGATAGCGATGCACCGCTTCCACATCTTGCACCAGTTCCGCCTGTGCTGAGAGACTGGCCCCCCGGAGTTGGGTGTATTCGGTGCCGTCTTCGAAAAGAAGGGTGATGTTCGGGTTTCTCTCGAGGTTCTTCACTTTCTGCGATTTGCTGAAGGTCTCCAGAATGATGCAGCGCCCATCAAGGGCAAACCAGAGAGGAACCAGGTGGATACTTCCGTCGGGATTCAGCGTTCCGACCTGCACGGTCTTCTGTGAGCCGATGAATTCCCAAAGTGCTTCCTCGTCCATTCGGATCAAGTCACGTCGTTTCGGCATCTTGGTGGATTCCCCCCGATCAGAGTCTGGTTCCCGGTTTGAGAAGAGAGTGAACTCTTCTCAGAGCAGACGCATCCTATCAGACCGAATGAGGCTGGCTCTGGGGCTACGGTTTCCCCGTGGGGCCAGATCGGGGTAGAGGGTCTCGGCGTATGTGGTAGGCTGCGCCCCGCCGAGATCGAGGGACCTGACTGGGGAGGGGTTTCAATGGGAAAAAGAAGTAAGACCGGGGTCCTCAAGCGACTGCGTGAGGTCAAGAAGGCCGAGAAGGCTGCTCTCAAGCGCGAAGAGGCCAGAGAGCGCAAGGACTCGGGGCTGGAGGAGGAAGCTCCCTCCGGCTCGGCTGTGGCGACAGACGATGATCTGGCCGGATATGGCTTTCCCGTGGATGAAGAAGAGGAAGAGACCGAGAATTCCTGAGCGCGGCCGAGAGGCCCGCACGACGTCGGCTCAAAGCTAGCTGGAGAAGGCTTCTTTTCTCCACGCGTCGGGATCGTCGGTCAGGATTTCCTTGAGCTGTTCCAGCTTTTCAGGGTCGACGTCTTTCGGGGCCTTGATCCGAAGCGTGACGTAGAGATCTCCGGCTTTCTTGGCCTTGCTGGCCGCGACTCCCTTGCCTCGGAGTCGGAGTCGGGTTCCCCCGCTGCTGGCCGGAGGCACGCGAAGAGAGACCGTTCCTTCCAGTGTGGGAATGTCGATCTGGGCTCCCTCGATCGCTTCAACCATGGAGATGGGCAGGTCCATCGATAGGTCGCGATCGGATCGCTTGAGAAAAGCATGGGGACGGACGCGGAGTCGCGCAAAGAGGTCCCCGTTCGGGCCCCCGTGATTTCCCGGTGCGCCTTTGCCTGCAAGACGAATCCGCGATCCATCGTCTGCACCGGCGGGAATACGCACTTTCAACGTTTCCCGTTGTGAACCCCCTCCCGACTGCGGTCGATCCAGATCGACCCGTTTTTCCGCACCGAGGGCCGCTTCAGCAAAGTCGAGATCAAGGGATGTTTCAAGGTCTGCTCCACGTTGGGGGCGTGGACCCTGGGCTCGTCCACCGAATAGATCTTCGAAGATGTTCCCGAAGCCCTGTCCCTCGTTGAAATTTCCGGAAAAGGGAGAGCCCTGGTGGCCACCCTGGAAGCCGCCGTGAAAACCGCCTGTGGCGCGACGATAGTTTTCCGCGTCGAAGTTGGGATCGAGGGCAATTTCTCCGAACTCATCGTACTGCTGCTTGCGCTTTTCGTCCGAGAGAACCGCATAGGCGGCGGACACCCGCTTGAATTTTTCCTCGGAGTCCGTGTCGCCCTCGTTTCTGTCCGGATGGTACTTCTGCGCGAGGCTGCGATACGCCTTCTTGATCGCAGCCGCATCAGCGGTTCTCGGAACACCGAGTTCTGTGTACGGATCCTGGCCTTTCTGGCGATTCACTTGTGTTTCCTTGCCTCCTGGGGGCGTCTCGCGCGCGGACCCGTGGCCCGGTGCGTTCTCTTGGCCCCCACGGCATCCTAAGCGCCAATCCCAAAGAGACAAGAGGCGAGTTGCGCGGTTTCAGGGCTCGGCATGGAGAAGCGGTCGCTTCTCAACACTTCCAAACCCCATCAACCAGGCCGTCGGATCGGTGGACTCGATCTCGGCCATGCGCTGGGCTCTCGTCGCTCCGTGTCCGGGGCCTTTGGGCGCGGTGGCGGTGGCCGTGTTCGCAGGGGCTTCGACGCTTTCAGTCATTCCAGCAGTCTCGACGGTGGCCGATTTTCCCGCAGGGGAGTCGGCGACAGCCACACCGGCCAGGCCTGTGGCGAGGCCGATGCTCAGACAGATCATGTGGAATCGCGTACTCATGACTTTTCCTCTTTGGCTCGATCGGAGTAGAACAGGTTCAACTTGAGCTGGATTCATCTTTGTTCTCGTCTTCGAGTATTGGAGCAGACTTGGTATTGTCCGCGTACCGTCCCCCGTTTGAGGGCGAAATCTGCGCGCGCTCGTGCGGGTTCATGACTTGGCTTCAAGGCCTGGAGAGACTGAACGTGGTAGGAAGACAGAGATTTGATGAGATCTGCGAGCAGGTCTGTCAGGCGCGAGGCTGGGTTCTGGCGGATCAGCAGGTGGATGTTCCCATTGAAGGGAATCGGCATCAGACTGTCTACTTCAGCTTCTTTGAGTTCGAAGAGAGGTCCATGGTACGGCTGCACACAGTCATCGGGAGTACGGTCCGGATTCGCCCCGAGCGGCTGGCTTTTGCGCTCGAGCTGAACTTCAGTCTGCCCTATGGGTGTCTGGCCGTGGACAAGGAAAGTCTGGTGATGGTGGACACCTTGCTTCTTGAGGAAGCCGACCCTGTCGAATTGGAGACTTCGGTGGATTTCCTGGCCCGTACGGGGGATCAGTACGAAGCGGCCTTGTTTGCTCAAGATCAGAACTGAGTCCGTCTTTCTCGCCTGCGCCTCGAGCGCCTAGTCGAGAAGCGCAAGCAGGTCGTCGCGAGTAAGGCCTGTGCCGCGCTCGTCTCCGAGGAGGGCGGCGTCGGACAGGCTGCGCTTTCGCGCGTGGAGTTCAAGTATCCGTTCCTCCACCGTATCCCGTGCGATCAACCGATGTACGACAACGGGACGTGTCTGGCCGATTCGGTGCGCTCGATCAGCGGCCTGGTCTTCCACTGCGGGATTCCACCAGGGGTCGAGCAGGAAGACGTGGTCGGCGGCGGTGAGGTTGAGTCCAGTGCCTCCGGCCTTGAGTGAGATCAACATCACAGGAGCGCCTTCCCCTTCGCTGAAGCGGTGAATGATTTCGGCCCGGTTCCGGGACGACCCGTCCAGCCGTTCGTGTTGCAGGCCCACCTGGGCCAGGGCGGGTTCGCAGAGATCGAGCAAGGATGTCCATTGTGAGAAGACCAGTGCTTTGTGTCCCTCTGCGACCGCTTGTTCGAGGCGATCCATCAGGAGGGCGAGCTTGGTCGAATGAGCGGCGACCTGGCCTGGCACCAATGCGCTATGGCATGCCGCCTGGCGCAGTCGGAGAAGGGCTTCCAGGGCCGCCATGACGTTGCCTCCGCCACGCAGACTTTCGACGACCTGAGCCACTTCCGAGGCCCGAATGGCATCGTAGACGTTTCGCTCGTCTTCCGAGAGCTCGCAGTGCAGGACGACCTCACTGCGCGGCGGGAGCTCGGGGGCCACATCGATCTTGAGGCGGCGGAGGATGAAGGGGCGAAGGCGTTTTCGCAGGGTTTCGGCACAGTCCGAATCGCCTTGCGCGATGGGATCGGCGTATCGGGATTGGAAGCCTTTTCGACCTCCGAGGAGGCCGCGATTGAGGAAGTGAAGCTGGCTCCACAACTCGTCGAGACGATTTTCAACCGGGGTCCCCGTCAGGGCGACTCGGAAATCCGCTTGAAGTCGGAAGGCCGCCTGGGCGACCTGGCTTTCCGGGTTCTTGATGTTCTGTGCCTCGTCGAGGACGACACACTGCCAGCGCTCTTTTTCGAGTCTCTCGACTTCGAGCCTGAGGATCGCGTAGCTGGTGAGGACTACATCGGCCTCCGGGTCCAGCTTGCGTCCGGGACCATGATAGATCGAATAGCGTAAGGAGGGTCGGAAACGTTCGATCTCTTCGGCCCAGTTGTAGAGCAGACTGGTTGGGACCACGACCAGGGACCGGGACTCGAGGACGCAGAGTGTTTGCAGCGTCTTGCCCAACCCCATGTCATCGGCGAGCAGGGCGCCGAGTCGCGCGGCCTTCAGGAAGTTCAGCCAGTCAAGGCCGTCGCGTTGGTAGTCGCGGAGTTCAGCCTCCAGGTCTTGAGGCGGCGCTACGTGGGGAAGGCTCTGGCCCTCGGCCAGGAGAGGGCGGAGGCGCTCAAGGGATTGCGGGGGAGGGTGATCGAGGTCTTCGCAGAGTCTTCCCAGGTCAGGGAGTGCGCAGGCGGGCACGCTTCCCGATTCCTCCCGGGCGGCCAGTGCAGCAAGCAACTCTCTCCAAGGGATGGGCTTCTCGCGCGCTAGATTGGGCACGCAATCTCCGTAGAAGGGCGATGGAAAACATATGACCC
>NZGT01000178.1 GCA_002691025.1 Spirochaeta sp.
CCTGACCCCGAACCCGAGCCCGAGCCCGAGCCCGAGCCCGAACCCGAGCCCGAGCCCGAACCTGAGCCCGAGCCCCCGGTCATTGACCCGCCGACAGTGGGAGGTCCTCTGGACGACGAACCGGCTGAAGTCGTAACCACGGGCCAGGTGAACCGCCGAGGCAAGTTCAAGATCCGAGGTTGGGTNGGTGTTGATAACACCGTGACGGCCAGTGAAGAGGGCGTGGGTTGTCGCACGTACCGCAACGGGCGCTTTGTCTGCCGAGGACGAAACCTGGAACCGGGTACGAGGGTGGTGATCACACTTGAGCAGCCAGTCGAGGCTGATCCCGAGCCTCCGGTGGTGGATTCTTCCAGTGAGGAGAACAACGCCGGAGAATGGGTGGCNAGTGGACAGGCGAATGCTCACGGCTGGATCATGATCCGAGGTCGTGTCGCACGAGGCCAGAGCGTCGAGGCGAGTCACGAGAATGTGGGCTGCCAGAACTACCCGAGTGGCGTCTTTGCCTGTCGAGGCAAGTATCTGGAACCCGGGGCGAGTGTGTTCGTCACGCTTCAGTAGCGGACACTCAAGCTCGGAAAGCTTCCCGACGGCCTGTTCGACTGGGCCGATCGGGAAGTTTTTTTTTGGGAAAAGGCTGAGAGAAGTTTCAGGAAGTCATGAGACCTTCTGACCCAGGACGAGACCGAGGGCCGCGAGGCCCAGTCCGAAGACCAGGGTCAGCGCGACGTAGAGGATGCCCAGCCATTTGTGGCCGCCTCGGTTCAGTCGCATCCAGTCGCTCGCGAAGCTGGAGAAGGTGGTGAGGCTGCCGCAACCGCCTGCCACAAGTACTTCAATCCCGAAGCGATCGATGGCTCCCGANGTGCCCAGGGCAGTAAAGAGTCCAATCAGGAANGAGCCCACCAGATTGACGAAGAGGNTGGGGACAGGAAATACNGTCTGGTTTCGCCGTTCAATGTATAGATAGGCTGCGTGGCGCAGGAAGGCGCCCCCGATGGCACCGATTGCAATGGAGACCACCCAGGAGAGGAGGCTCATAGTTCGCCCTCCACCCGATCACGCACATCGAGGTCCTCTTTCAGCCCTTGGGAAGCNGAGAGGGCNCTGCCCAGGCGATCTCCCAGNAAAACCGCCAACAGTCCGCCGAGNACCGAANCNGCGACATAGGGAAAGAGGCTNCCCCACTCCCGCGCTTCGGTCATGCGGATGCCTTCCAGCGAGAAGGTGGAAAGAGTGGTGAAGGAACGGATGAAGCCGATTTCCCAGAGCGGCCGGAACAGGGCATGGCTTATGATTCGGTCCAGGTATGTGGCGAAGAGGCCGAGCAGGAAGGCTCCGCTCAGATTGGCGATCAGCGTGCCCCACGGAAAGGCCTGGGGCTCAGGGCTGTTCGCAAAGAAGGCCAGTCCTTCACGACTGAGTGCGCCTAGCACCGCGCCGATTGCGATAGCGACGAGGATGCCCGGCGTCAGGGAGGCAGTGTTCTTCATTCCACTGGAAGCACTTTGGCTAGACACATCATGGAGTGTCGTTGAATCGCCCGCGGATTACAATCATGGACTGAAGTTCATGAGGGGCGAGCGCTGCCTTTCTAGTCGAACCAGTTTCCGAGACTTTCCGTGTTCCCGTCGATTCCGAGCGCCTGCCCCGAGATGGTCCTGGCGGCATCCGAGCACAGGAAAGTCACAAGGGCGGCAATTTCTTCGGGTTGTATGAAGACCCGCATGGAGTTCTGCTTTTGGTAGAGATCCCGGATTTCCGCCTCGGAGACATTTCTCGAAAGTGCGTCTTCCCGGATGACGCGCTCAATCCGGTCACCGTCCACTGAGCCGGGGCAGACGGCATTCACGCGGACGGCATGCCGGCCCAGTTCCATGGCCCATGTCTTGGTCAGGCCGATCAGGGCCCATTTGGAAGCCGCATAGGGGCTGCGAAGAGGGACGCCTGTAAAGGCTGCATTGGAGGCGATATTGACGATGCTTCCCCCTCCGGCTCGCTTGATCCGGGGTGCAGCCTCGTGGGCGCAATAGAAGGGACCGCTTAGATTGACGTCGAGAGTCCTTCTCCACGGTTCGCCTTCGATTTCTTCAAGGCGTGCGACCGGGCCTGCCATGCCCGCATTGTTGACCAGGATATCCAGTTGATCCGAGAATTGATCCAGTGCTGAGAAGGCGGTCTTGACCTCATCTTGCATCCCGACGTCGGCGAGGTGACCTTGGGCTGACGGGTTCTCGTGGAGAAAGTCAGCCAGTTGATCGGCATTCGAATCGCAGATGAAGACCCTGGCTCCGGCTTCGAGGATCGACTCGGCAATCTGCCGCCCAATGCCCGAGCCTCCTCCAGAGATGAAGGCTGTCTTCCCTGTGAGATCCAGGCCGTTACCGGGCTTCATTGTCTTCACCCTTGTCCNGATACGCGNTNTCGNCCGAACAGGCCCGNTTTGATGGTGGAAGGGNTNNGNNTCANNGATGGNTTCNNGTCAGGAAGTNNGCGAGCCAGCATCGGGATTTCTTTCCTGCACCTTTGCCCAGTATTGAGTGAGATCACGCCGGAGCCCCGGGGCAAGGCAGTAGAGTCCGATCAGGTTGGCAAAGGCCATGGCGAAGATCATGGCGTCCGAGAATTCGAGAATCGTAGCCAGCGTCGTGGTGCAGCCGATGACAGCGCACACGCAGTAGAAGACGTTGAAGGACCAACGCACTGCGGGGCTGGGACCCACGAGATAGATGATGCCTTCGAGTCCGTAATAGGACCACGTGATCAGGGTCGAATAGGCGAAGAGGAGAACCACCACCGAAAGTACGGAAGGAAACCAGGAAACGACCTGTTCAAAAGCAGCCGAGGTGAGTTCGACTCCGTTCACCTCGCCGGTGGCCAGGGATCCCGGCTCGAAGGCGGTGACAATGACAAGAGCGGTAATGGAACAGACGATGATCGTGTCGATGAGGGGTTCAAGCATGGCGACAAAACCCTGGGTCAGCGGCTCCCGGGTCTTGACTGCGGCGTGAGCGATGGAAGAAGATCCGATACCGGCTTCATTGGAGAAGGCCGCTCGTCGGAAGCCCAGGACTACGACTCCGAGGAGGCCTCCCGCCATTCCCTGGGGCTCAAAAGCATCTCGCACGATGGCCGCCAGCCCGGCTGGAATCCGGTCCGCGTTGTAGAGGATGACGAAGAGGGCTGTTCCGATGTAGACCACCGCCATGAGGGGGACCAGTTTTGCGGTGACCCGGGCGATGCTCTGGATGCCGCCCATGATGACCAGGCCCACCAGGATCGAAAGCCCGATCCCAAAGAGCCAACCCCATTCGGCCGCGAAGCTTTCCTCGCCACCGGTGGCGGCGACAAACTGGACGAACGCCTGATTGGATTGGAACATTCCGACGCCCACGCTTCCGCCTGCGACGCAGATCGCGTAATAGATGGCGAGCCCGCGGCCCGCCTTTGGCCAGCCGAGACTGGCGAGGCCCCGGTGGAGAAAGAACATGGGACCGCCCGAGATACTGCCGTCCGGGTTCTCCTGGCGGTATTTGACGCCNAGGGTGCACTCAGCAAATTTTGAAGCCATGCCGAGGAANCCNGCCATGACCATCCAGAAGGCTGCNCCCGGTCCTCCCACGGAAACCGCCACTGCGACATGAGCGATGTTGCCTACGCCGACGGTGCCAGAGACAGCAGCGGTAAGAGCCTGGAAATGAGAGACTTCTCCCGGTTCAGTCGGATCGTCTTCCTTGCCGCTGACAATCCGGATCGCATGCTTGAAGCCACGGATGTTGATGAAACCGAGATACAGGGTGAAAAAAGCGGCGCCCGCGATCAGCCACACCACGATGAGAGGCAGCTCCGAACCTCCGACGGAAACCGAGTAGAAGACGACTTTCGAGGCCAGGTGGGCCACGGGCTGAAATGCCTGATCGATGGTCTCGTCGATGCCCAGTGGAGCCCCCGTCGTGCCTTTTCGGATCACCGAAATCTAGCGAAGAATGGTTTGGAAGCGCACCTCGTGCGGAAACAAGAGCGCGTTAGCCCCCGAGCCAACCCGGAACGAAGGCGAGTGCGAGACTGAGTGCGATGACGGTGAGGACCAGGCGGTAGAGGCGCACGAACCAGACTTCATTGACGTATCCAAGGATCCGGGTTCCGAGCCAGGTTCCGAAGACCACAGACAGGCAGAGGATGAAGAGGAGTCCGGCCCATTCGCGATACGCGAAGCCCGCGACTCCGAAAACAATGATCTTGGCGATATGGCTGCCCATCTGGCCAGCGGCTTTGGTTCCAATCAATTGAAAACGAGACAGTCCCAGATTCAGGAAGAAGGGGGCAATGAGGGGCCCAGTGGCTCCGAATGTGACATTCAGGAAACCCACGACGACGCCGAGCCCGAAGAAGCGTAGCTTCAGATTCGTATGGCCAGGGTGGGTTCCGAGGAGAAGCCAACCCGGTCGCCACGTGGCTATCAACACGAAGAAACCGATCAGACTTCGAGCTACGTCGGGTGGGAGTTTCTCGGCCAGTCCAAGGCTCCACCAACCCAGCGGGAGAAGAGGGAGCAGGTAGGGCCATAGGATCTTCCATTGGATGTGATTACGGTGGATCAGGCTTCTTGAGCCATTGGAAATCAGCTGCACGATGGCATGGAGCGGGATGGCGACCAGCGGGTCCAGGAAGAGCAACAGGATGGCCAGGAGCGTGATGCCACCCGCCATGCCCACGATGGCTGAAATGACGGAGGTCCCGATTCCGGCTGCGACCAGGAGGCCCGTTTGCCAGAATTCAAGATCACCGATTCCGAGTGTCAGTTCCATGGCACCGTCCCGTGTGCGTGAGTTTCGCGTAGTCGGATCGGTGTGTCATAGGGTTCGGTCAGGGTGTTGCGAGAGTGCTCAAGGCGAGATGTTCATCACGTCGACCGGATCAGATCGATCACGATTTTGGCGAGTTCGTCGCTTTTGGCCTCTTGAAAGAAGTGGCCGCCGCCCGAGAGTTTCTGGTGCTCTTGGCCTTGCGCGCCCGGAACGACCTTGATGAATTGCATCTCTCCGCCGGCACTGACAGGGTCGCTGTCATCGAATGCGGTGAGGAAGGGCTTGTCCCACTTCTTGAAGACTTCCCAGGCTTTCCGATTGGCTTCCACGGAGGGGTCATTGGAGAGGGTGGGCACCTGGCTCGGCATGGCGCGAGGTCCCATCTTGAAGGAGGCATCGGGAAAAGGAGCATCGTACGCCGCGACTTCTTCGGGTGTCAGGACCTTGCTGCCGCAGGCCGTCATCACGGCCATACCCACCGGCAGGTCCTCGCTCTCCCAGCACCATTTCTGCCAGTAGGCAAAGCTGAGAGGTCCGCTGCCTCCCTCACCGAGTGCCTTCATGACTTCCGGCATGGTGGGTGTCGGGGCTTCGGCCCGGAAGCGTCGGACTTCTTCGATGACCTCAGGCGGCGTCGTCTGAGGCAGGGGAAGTCCGGTATTCCCGATCACCACCCGCTCAAAGCGTTCGGGGTTCTCGGCCACGATCCGCAAGCCGATCAGGCCGCCCCAGTCTTGTCCGAAAAACGTCGCGTTCTGGACATCGTTGGCTTTGAGCCAGGCCGTCATCCAGTCCACCTGACGCTGGTACGAGTAGTCCTCCACGGAAGCCGGTTTGTCGCTGCGACCGTAGCCGACCAGATCTGGCGCGAGAACGCGTAGCCCCGCCTGCGTGAGCAGGGGAATCATGTGTCTGTAGAGGTAGCTCCAACTCGGTTGACCGTGCATGCAGAGCACGATGGGGGCATCGCGGGGACCTTCGTCGACGTGGTGTATCCGAAGGGTTCCCCCTTCGCTGTCATCGACCTCGGTGTAGTGGGGCGAGAAGGGATAGCCGGGAAGGTTTTCAAACTGGGAGTCGGGGGTTCTCAGGCTTTTCATGAAGGCGGGTTCTCCGGAAGCGAGCGGATCGGGGTGGCGGGGGAGGGTTATCTATCGGCATGCTAAGTGTCAATATAATGCGTGTCAAGCGAAGTGGGGGTTCGCTGGGTGGAGCCACAGGGTGGGAATTTCAGATGGAACCCGCAGCGCTTCCACCTTTGGAAGCCTCGAGATTCGATAGCGAATCCAGCACCAGGTCCACGCTCAGGAGTTCGGGCAGGATCTGGGGGTTTCCCGGGTTCTCGGGATCGTAGAGAAGATAGAGAGGGACGCCGGCTCGGCCGAAGCGAGCGAGTTCCTTTCGGATGCCTTCATCGCGGAGTGTCCAATCGGCCTTGAATACCGCGGTGTTCTGCTCGACCAAGGCCTGCTGGATGCGCTCGTCGCTGAGGACCATGCGTTCATTGAGCTTGCAGGTGAGACACCAATCTGCCGTGAAATAGACGAAAGCCGGTCGGCCGGAGGCCACCTCACCAGACACCGCGGCCGGATCAAAGCGAGCGACCGAACCGTCGGTTTGTACTTCTTTGTCTTCCGTCAGGCTGGGGGCGGGCCGGGGCGTGAGGGGAAGCCAGATCATTCCGATCACAGTCAAAGCGATGAGAACGAAGGCGGTCTTTGGAGCTCGCCCCTCGGCACTGGCCTGTTGCCGTGCTCCATAGATCCAGATGCCTAGAGCAAGGCAGAGGAGAAAGCCGAGCAGGACCGTCATCCCGTCGGTGCCCGCTTGTTGTCCCACGATCCAGAGCAGCCAGACGAGAGTCGCGAGCAGGGCGAATCCGAGTACGGAACGGAGTTTCAACATCCACGCTCCACTGCGTGGAAGCAGGCGTGCCCAGCCCGGTACCAGGGTGATGGCCACAAAGGGTGCGGCCAGTCCGAGCCCAATGGCCAGGAAGATCGCGAGGATCACCGGGGCCGGGCTTGCGAAGGCGAAGCCCACGGCGGTTCCGAGAAACGGAGCTGTACACGGTGTCGCGAGCAAAACCGCAAGAAGGCCTTCGAAGAAACTCGCCTTGAGATTGTTGTCCTCGCCGCCTGAGCCGGCCTGCATCCATCGGGCACCGGGTACGCCCAATTCGAAGAGACCGAAGAGGTTCAGCGCAAAGGCCAGGAGGAGCACGGAAATGGCCGCCACGAAGAGGGGCTCCTGGAATTGGAATCCCCAGCCCACGGAGGTTCCGGCGGCTCGCAGTCCGATCACCACCGAAGCCAGTATGCTCATGGTCACGAGGATGCCCACCGTATACGCGGCCCCGTTCTTGAGGAGATCCGTGCGGTGGCTGTGCGCCCGCTCTGCAATGCCGAAGACCTTGATGGCCAGCACGGGGAGGACGCAGGGCATGAGGTTGAGGATCAGTCCGCCCAGAAAGGCAAGCAGGAAGGCCTGCCAGAGCCCGCCGGCTCCTTGGGTGGGGGTTTCGGGCTCCGGTTCCAGCCAGGGGTTCTGGGTGGCTGCGATCTCACTGCCCCGTTCCGCGCGTGGGAGTGGAAGGTCGATTTCGACAAGCAGGATTTCGCCGGCCGCATTTTCAACCCGAGCGACGCCGAGCAGTCGCTCCTCGTCTGTCGGGTCTTCGTCCAGCGCGGTTCCGCGAAGGGTGATCAGGGCACCGTCGGCGAAGGGGTGAGTCCGGCTTCCAGTGACTTCGATATCCATCGAAGGAATGTCGTCAGGAATGAAACGGTCTGCGATTTCGCCTCGATAGGGAGCAAGTCCCTGGCAAGAGCTCGTCCCGTCCTCCGTTTCTTCACAGACGAGCGAAATAGCAGCCGTAAAACTATCGCCGGGGCGGATGAAATCCTGGGAATAGAGTTCCTTGACGGAGAGCCCGAGTTCGGAGGGCTGAACCGGTACACGCTGATTCCAGGCTGCAAAGAGGGATCGGGTCTCTTCGCTGGCACTTTGGGATCGTTCGACCACTGGAATGGAGCGCTGGAGCGACATACTGCCCGGGATGCAGATCTGCTTGCATACGAGGAAGTCGACTTTGACGGACACGTCGAGACGGTCTCCGATATTCGCCGTGATCAAGAGATCATTCTGGAGAAGAACGGATTCGCCATAGGCATGCGTGGTGAGAGCTCCATCGGCTTCCATGAAGGCATGAGGCGCGGGCCATCGAAGAGGCCCGACGTCAGCGCCTTGAACGTTCCAGTCCAACTTCGTAGGGAGTCCTGAATCGCCTGGGTTTCGCCAGTACATGTGCCAGTCGTCTTCAATCTCGAAAAAGACACCGGCCTCGACGAGCTCTCCGGGCATGACGCTTGCGGCATTGATCAGGAGTCGACCCTCTACGGCTGCTCCATCGGGGTTGATACCGCCGCTTCCCATGGCGGTCTCCGGTACAGACGGGGCCGCGTGTCCCAGCGTGGCCAGCAAAGCAAAGGCGAGCAGGGCTGTGGCCATGGCCATGGATAATCGCACGAGCACCTGGCGTTCTCTTCGGTTGCAGTCTGTCATCACTCCCAAAGGTAACAAATGAGAGTTCTACTCTCAATGTACTGTTTTCTGTTGGGCTCTTCGCTTGCGGCTCCTGGTTCTTCTCCTCTTGAGGGCCTTGGGCTCGATTTCGGCTCTTGTTGTAGGTTCTCGTTCCCCACGAGGCAGTCAAGACGGGTTCGACTCACGAGTCGTATGACCTGCCTTCTTCTTTGATCAGGAATTTCATGATTTCCAGGGCCGCATGGTCGATCTTGTCTCTGATTCTCGTTGGCTTCTTTTCGCTGTCTTCCCAGGCAAAGGCGCCTGATCGGACCGTCGATTCGGCTTCCGGACCCGGCTTTCGTATCACGGAAGAGCGTCTTCCTTGCGAGAGACATGACCCCCTTCGCCGGCCTTTCTTCGGAGATACCCACGTTCATACCGCGCACTCCCAGGATGCCAGTACGCAGGGCACGCGTATGACACCGGCGGAGGCCTATCGGTTTGCTCAGGGCCATCCCGCTGGAATCCAGCCCTTTGATGAAGAGGGTCGACCTCTGCGTCGCGTCATGCTCGATC
Organism: Spirochaeta sp.; assembly: GCA_002691025.1. Classification (GTDB taxonomy): domain Bacteria; phylum Myxococcota_A; class UBA9160; order UBA9160; family UBA4427; genus MED660. The sequence continues at coordinate 8,913 of NZGT01000178.1, forward strand.
GCCCTCTTGATTTTGCGGTGGTCACGGATCATGCGGAACAGATCGGCGAAGTCCATATCTGCAAGACGCCCGATGCGAGCGGCTACGATTCCTGGGTTTGTTGGATCTATCGCGAGTTTCCTCGAGTTGCGTTCTTCTTGATGAACGCACGCTACTCGCTGTTCGGTGATGACCGATGGGGGTATTGCGGTCCAGACGGTCAGAATTGTCTGGCTGCGGCCGGTGTGGTCTGGGAAGACACCCAGCGCGCGGCGGAAGAAGCATACGATCGGAGTGAGGAGTGTGCTTTCACCACGTTCGTTGGATATGAGTGGACGACTGCTCCGGGCAACGGAGGTCATCTGCACAGGAATGTCATCTTCCGCAACGATGTGGTCCTCGATCTTCCGCTTTCAAAGATGGAGACGGGCAAGGAAGCGCTCAAACTCTGGCGTGGGCTTGAGCGCGAGTGCACGGAGCCCGGTCTGGGTTGCGAGGTCATTACGATTCCCCACAACTCGAATATCTCGAAGGGGTATGCCTTCACGTCGGCGACAGAGTTGGGCACCGAGATCGGTGCCGAGGAAGTGGTTTTGCGCAATCGATACGATCGACTGGTGGAAGTCATGCAGCACAAAGGCGATTCCGAATGTGCCTTGTGGCCTGGGGCCACCGATGAATCGTGTGGTTTTGAAAAAGTCTACAGTCGAAAGTTCTCGATGTTCGGGCCCACTGAGCCGCATAAGCCTGTCGATTATGTTCGCGACGCACTCAAAAGAGGTCTGTTGCTCGAAGAAAAGCACGGTGTCAATCCGCTCAAGTACGGGATGATTGCCAGCACGGACACACATCTGGGAACGCCGGGTCTGACGGAGGAGAAAGGTCATCCGGGTCACGGTGGTGCGGGTAAGTTTGCACGCGATGATTTGCCCGTGGGTCTGGTGGACAACCTGGAATTCAATCCGGGTGGATTGGCTGTGCTCTGGGCCGAAGAGAACAGTCGCGATAGCCTGTTTGAGGCCATGCTCCGTCGCGAAGCCTATGGGACCAGCGGGACGCGTCCCGTTCTGCGATTTTTCGGAGGCTGGGACTACGCCTCGGATCTGTGCGCAGACCCCGACCTGGTTACCCGCGCCTACGCGGGGGGTGTACCCATGGGTGGGGATCTGCGCGAGCCCCTGGCTGATTCATCGTCCCCGACTTTTGCCGTGACGGCGCTTCGCGACCCCGATGAGGATCAGGCGCCGCTTGAAAGACTGGAAATCGTCAAGGGCTGGCTCGAGGGCGGTGAACTCAAGGAAGAAGTGGTGGTGGTGGCTGGCGGTGATACTGACGGTGCCGTGGATCGGGATACCTGTTCAAGAAAGGGGAGTGGCCACGCTCGGCTCTGCGCAGTCTGGCAGGATCCGGATTTTGATCAAGACGAATCCGCTTTCTACTATGCGCGGGCATTCGAGAACCCCAGTTGTCGTTGGAGTCAGTGGGCTTGCATCGAGGCAGGGGTTTCGTGCTCGGATCCGTCGACCATTGCGGAGGGTCTGGAGGTCTGTTGTGCGGAAGAGCATCAACCGATCATCCAGGAAAGGGCCTGGAGTTCTCCGATCTGGTATAGCGCCTCGCACCCCGATTCTTCGCTCTAGAAGGACCGGTAGCGCTTGAGCACGTGGGCCTGCCGGATGCGGATCTGCTCGCGGCGCTCTTCGGGTGAAATGCGCCGGGTATTTTCCGGCAGATGGTCGAGGATGTCCTCAAAACGCACCTTGCGGGCCGAAATCGTAGGCCACTCGTCGCCTTCCGGTGTTTCGCTGTAGGCCCAGCGGGGCGTCAGGAAACCTTCTGTGTGTCCCGTGGTGTCGATCCAGTTGGCCACACCCGGGTCTTCGTGGGCAATGACCCAGCGAATGGTGCCATCGGAGTCCATGATGCTTTGAGCGCCGTTCAGGCTGCCCGTGCTGTTTCCGTATTCCATGGATTCGCCCCACAGGTTCCCGATCTGGAACCCGACATACTGAGGCTTCACCGGAATCCGGGTTTCCACGATCAGGGCTTCGTCGGCTTCGAGTTCGTAGATGCCGCCCGCATAGAGGTTCGTGCTCATGCCTCCGCCGGTTGCGCCTGAGGCTGCATTGATGGTGTTGAAGCCATTGCGAGGGAAGCCGATTCCCTCCATGGTGCCTTCCCGCTTGCCGTAGGCCCCCATCGGGATGGTCCAGAAGGCATTCCAGAAAGCCATCTGGCCCCGAACGAGTTCGCCGCAGCGTTGTAGCTCTTGTATTGCTGTCTGCACGTTATACGGGGGTGGGGCGGTTCCTTCATTCCCGATTTGCGTGATGGAGAGATGGATGGCGTCTTCTCTTTCCCAGTCATAGAAGAGTTGCCGGCCACTGATGTGGTTGGCATATCGCTCCGGCGGCATGTCCGGATCCAGGGGGTGTGGACGCCCTACGATCTTGAGTGTGGATATGAAATTACCGGAGTGGCCTTCGGGCCTTTCGGGAGCCAGCAGGATTTCAAAATGTCCATCGGGTTCGACTTCGATCAAGGAAGAGTCGAGTCGGCCGGTCTGGGTCTTGACCCCGGGCATCAGTTCCCGCAGGTCCCCGGAGTCTCCGGCCAGGACGCCCGCACTGGCTTCGAAGATGACGTAGTGGGGAGCCAGCCGTCCCTCGGAGTGGGAGTCTTCGCCTCGCCAGTGCCCGTGGTCGGCGACCTGGCCTTGGATCCGGTAGCTCTCGCGCCCATCAATGGGGGCATAGAAGTAGACGGCATCGGCGTTATCGATGGTGGCTCGATTGATGATGCTGAGCGCATTGCGAAAAGCCGGGCGGTCGGGGTCCTGATGGAATGAGCGTTCGATGGCGCTATGAAGGAAGCCCATGAGGTAGCGGTAGCCTTCCGCGAGATTGCGGGCATGGGCCGGGGCTGGCATCAGTTCGGGTTGATCGATGGCATCCCGCGCCTTTTCCAGACTCTCGATGAGATCGTCGAAGGCGGCGTGGAGGCTTTTCTTCGCTTCGTCCGTTTCCATGAGGCTTTGCCGCTCCTTGGAGTCGATCCGGGATGGCGCAGGGCTGCTTCCCTGCGTTCGAGCCTTTCAGATCAGGGTCGTTTCTTCCGGTTCTTCGATCACGGTATTCTCGATGGCGTCGAGGCCTTCGATTTCCACCCGGACTACATCTCCGGGTACCAGCCATTTCGGCGGCTTCATGACGCCCGCGACACCGCTGGGTGTGCCGGTGCTGATGACATCGCCCGGTTCGAGGGTGAAGGCCGTGGAAAGATGCTCGACCAGATGATAACAGTCGAAGATCAGGTGTTCGGTATTGCTGTCTTGGCGCTTTTCTCCGTTGACGAAGGTGCGGATGTCGAGGTGTCCGGGGTCGCCTCCGATTTCGTCGGGCGTGACAATGGCGGGTCCCAGTGGGCAGTGGGTATCGAAGGATTTGCCCATGGTGAAGGTCGGAACCCGGATCTGCCAGTCACGCACAGAAACGTCGTTGCTCACCGTGTATCCGGCGATGACCTCGTGGGCCCGGTCTCGCGGGACGTGGCGGCAGCGCTTGCCGATCACGAAGGCCAGTTCACCCTCATAGTCGAGCTTGTCAGAGGCTCGAGGCCAGTGGAAGTCATCGTAGGGGCCAACCACAGAAGTAGACTGCTTGTTGAAGATCATGGGAACCTTGGGGGTTTCCATGTTCGCTTCCGCGACATGGTCGGCATAGTTGAGACCCACGGCCAGGATCTTGGGCGGGCGAGCGATGGGGGCTTCCAATCGCGCTTCACTGAGGGCGACCCGGGGACCCTCGGAGGTAGTGGCCGTGGCCATGGCCTCAGGGCCGGCTTCAAGCAGGGAGAGCATGGTCGAGGGCAGTGAAGACCCGCCGAGATCGATGATCTCGTCTCCTTCCAGTCGGCCGATTCGAGTGGATCCAGAGTGGGTAAATGTGACAAGGCGCATGGAGTCTCCTTTGGGTCTTCGATTGGGTCTCTAGAGTGGAGGGATTCTCGACCGATGACAAGGGCTAATTCCCGGCCGTCCTGATCCAGCGGGGGCGGGCAGGGGGTCGAGACCTCCTCCGTCGGGTATCATTCCCCCCTGGCAGGCTGAGTGTTTTCAAATTGCGCTGGCTTGAAGTCCGGGTGTCTGGGCAATGCGCTGGGTCGTGGGTTCCGCGAGAAGGAGATGGCCGTGTCCCTTGAGTTTTCAACAGCATCCGAGCTTGCTCGGATGCTTCGAGACGGTGAGATCAGTTCCCTGGAGCTGACGAACTTCTATATCGATCGTATCGAGCGCTTTGATGAAGAGATCAATGCCGTGGTGGTGCGGGATTTCGAGCGCGCTCGAGAGGCCGCGGCTGCGGCCGACCAGGCGCTCGCCGAGGGTCGGGATCTGGGCCCCTTGCACGGTGTACCCATGACGATCAAAGAGGCCTACGACATCAAGGGTCTCCCCACTACCTGGGGGATTCCCGCCTTCAAGGACAACGTGGCGACGCAGGATGCTGAAACGGTCCGGAGGCTCAAGGCCGCCGGGGCTCATTTTCTTGGCAAGACCAATGTGCCGATCAACCTCGCCGATTTCCAGAGCTACAACGAGATCTATGGGACGACGCGAAACCCCTGGGACCTTTCCCGTTCTCCGGGTGGTTCTTCGGGCGGTTCGGCGGCGGCTCTTGCGGCGGGGTTGAGTGCTCTGGAAAGTGGCTCGGATATCGGTGGTTCGATCCGCAACCCGGCCCACTTTTGTGGCGTCTATGGTCACAAGCCCACCTGGAGTATCGTGCCTCAGCAGGGACACGCCTTGCCCGGGATGCTTTCGACTCCGGACATTGCGGTGGTCGGCCCCCTGGCGCGGAGTGCTGAAGATCTGGCTTTGTGTCTGGATGTCGTGGCCGGCCCGGAGCCTCTCGATTCACCCGGTTGGAAATTGGATCTTCCCAGGCCCAAAGCCAGGACTCTTTCGGATTACCGGGTGGCCCTCTGGCCCACAGACCCTCTGGCCCCGGTGGCTCATGAAGTGTCCGACCGTGTTCAGGACCTGGGAGATCGGTTGGCCCATCTGGGCGCGACGGTCTCCGATGTGGCTCGTCCTGCGCTGGATCCCGCGGAGAGTCATGAGATCTATCTATATACCCTCAATGGGGTCATGGCTGCGGGCTTCACCGATGAACAGATTGCGCTTTTTGAGGCTCAGACGGCGACTCTGGATCCCGAGGATACCTCCGACGGAGCCCTCATGGCTCGGTCGGCAATCCAGAAGCATCGGGAATGGTTGCGCTACGACAACCGACGCGAGGCCTTGCGCATGGTTTGGCGGGAGTTCTTCTCGGAGTGGGACATCTTGATCTGCCCTCAGATGGCGACTCCTGCGTTTGAGCATGACCACAGCCTCTTCCTGACCCGCACGCTCGAGGTCGACGGGTTTTTGCAGCCCTATTTCCAGCAGATCTTCTGGGCCGGGCTTCCGACGGTTTCGTATCTTCCGAGCACGGTCTTCCCGACGGGGCCTTCGGCCGGTGGCCTCCCGATTGGTCTGCAAGCGATTGGCGCAGAATACAATGACCATACTTGTATTGATTTTGCCCGTCTGCTGGCGGATGAATACGGCGGCTTCGTGCCTCCGTCCGGATATTGAGAAAGTGGTTTGCGGCAGTATAGTCGCTGGCCTGGTTTCAACTTGATGGGTCTCTACCCCCAGAGGAGTTCTTCATGAACGGTGCGCATCGCGCCTTGGAGGCCGCCCACCTTGCTGGTGTGGAGGTCTGTTTTGCCAACCCCGGTACGACCGAGATGGAAATGGTTGCGGCCCTCGATTCGGTCAATGGGATTCGCAGTGTGTTGTGTCTGTTTGAAGGGGTGGCCACCGGGGCGGCCGATGGCTACGGACGGATGACCGGCAAGCCGGCCATGACCCTGGTCCATCTGGGTCCGGGTTTTGCCAACGGCATTGCGAACCTTCACAATGCGAGAAGGGCGGGCACGCCCATCGTCAACATGATCGGCGATCATCCGACCTGGCACCTTTCTTCGGACTCCCCTCTGACATCCGATATCGAGTCGCTCGCTTCACCCGTTTCGAAATGGGTTCGGCGTTCGGAATCGGCTGGAAAGCTGGTACAGGATACGGTGGAGGCGGTGGCCGTGGCCCAGAGTGAGCCGTCGGGTGTGGCTTCCCTGATCATTTCCCAGGATGCAGCCTGGGACGAGGCGCCGGATGGGTTGCCGACGGTGAGTTCTCCTTCGATGGGGCTGGATGAAGAGTCGATCCAATCGGCCTCCAGGATGCTGAAGGAGAAGGGAGAGAGGGGAGCCCTGTTGCTGGGTTCACGGGCCTTGCGGCCGAGTCTGGAAGCTGCGGCGCAGATCCAGTCCGCCACGGGGTGCCAGGTCTTCGTGGATACGTTCATGGCGCGGCTTGAGGGAGGAGCGGGGCTACCCGGATTCGACGCCATTCCCTACTTCCCCGAACAGGCGATCGACAAACTCTCGGGTCTTCAGGGCATTGCGGTCGTAGGCAGCCGGCCTCCGGTGGCTTTCTTCGGTTACAAACATCTCAATCGGAGTTCCCTCCTTCCTGACGACTGTGAAAGTCAGGTGGTGTGTGGCACGGGCGTGGATTCGGGTCCGTCCCTCGCCGCGATCGCTCAGGAACTGGGCGCGCCGGACTACGCGGGCGTGCCGTCGAATCCGCACCCGGCCGAGCCCGACGGCGAACTCAACGTCCTGAGTCTGGGTCAGGCTCTGGCTTCGGTTCTACCTGAGGGTGCCATCGTGGTGAATGAGGCGGCTACGTCGAGCCTCGGCTGGGTCGTCCATTCGTCGAAGGCGGCACCTCACGATGTCTTGAATCTGACGGGCGGAGCCATCGGTCAAGGTATTCCGTGCGCGGTGGGTGCGGCCATTGCGGCGCCCGATCGACCGGTGGTGGCTTTGCAAGCGGATGGATCCGGGATGTATACGGTCCAGGGGTTGTGGTCGATGGCACGCGAGCAGCTCAATGTCACAGTGCTGGTCTGTGCCAACCAGGCCTACCGGATTCTTCAAACAGAGCTTGAGCGTTCTGGGAATCATGACCCTGGCCCGGCCGCCATGAGTATGACCAATCTTTCCTCGCCGGAGCTGGATTGGACGAAGCTTGCAGCGGGAATGGGGTTGCCGGCGGTGCGGGTCACCCGTGCCGATGAGCTGGTCAGCGCACTCAAGCGGTCGTTGTCCGAGCCGGGGCCGTCCTTGATTGAAGCGCTGCTCTAGATCCTGCTTGGGCGATGGATTTCCTCCAAAAACTCCTGATCGAATTTCCAACCGATCCTCTGGAATTGGCGGGACTTTTTTCTGGGCTTCTCTGTGTGTTTCTCCTGATCAAGGAAAACATCTGGGTTTGGCCGGTCGGCCTCTTTTACGCCTGTGTCTCGGTCTTCGTTTTTCTTGAAGAGAGACTCTTCGCGAGCATGCTCGAGAGTCTCTACTACATCGCCATGAATGCCTATGGGTGGTATTTCTGGAAGCGGGGGCAGGGCGCTCGGCGAGCCGATGAAGAGCTCAAGGTCATCTTCATGCCAAGGTCGGCCTGGATTCCCATGCTCTTGTTTCTGGTGATCGGCGGCGCCTTCATGGGTTGGCTTTTTTCCCATTATACCTCGGCCGCTCTGCCTTTCTGGGACGGTGGATCCATGTGGGTGGCTTTTGTGGCCATGTGGATGTCGGCGAGAAAATGGATTGAGAACTGGGCTCTGTGGTTGGCGGTGGATGTCGTCAAGACGGGGGTCTACCTCAGTCAGGGGATCGAACTCTACGCCGTTCTCTATGCGGTCTATATAGTCATGGCTCTATGGGGTGGATCGACGTGGAGGAAAGCCATGCGCGAGAATGAGTCTTGATCATTTCGATTGTGGGTCCCGAGTCGTCAGGGAAGACATCCCTGGCTGAGGCATTGGCTCTTCACTTTGACGCTCCCTGGCTGCCTGAATACGCACGAGAATATCTTGAGGGCCGGCCCGACTACGTGGAAGATGATCTTGAGGCCATCGCCAGGGAACAGGTCAGCCGAGAGCAGGGGATCATGGAAGGGAACCCCGAACTCGTGATCCTGGATACGGATCTGGTAGTCATTGCGATCTGGTGGGCGGAGGTTTTCGGTCATGTTCCCGATTGGGTTTCCCACCATCTCGAGAATCAGGCCCCACGCTCGTATCTCCTGGTCCATCCAGACCTGCCATGGGAGCCCGACCCCCTTCGCGTCTCGCCTCACGATCGGGATCGTCTGTTTGGACTCTATCAGTCGTTCTTGCGCAAGGAAGGTTTTTCCGTGGCTGAAGTTTCCGGGCAAGGAGAGGCGAGAGTTGCGAGGGCTTTATCAGCCCTGTCTGAAATCCGTTCCCGTCCTGTCGGAAAGTAGAGGGCACCTCTGTCTTACGGCGTGTCTTCTTGGAGCCGTTTTCGAGTCAGGCCGGCCAACTCAAGATTGGCGGCTTCTGATTCGAGCCCTGTAAGTGCACCTTCCTGATCAGCGAGTCGACGATTCTGTCCGAGTTTGAATTTACCTTGAATCTCCTCGACCTTGCATTCGAAACCAACGATGGTTGCCTGCAATCGCTCCATCAGGTCTTCGTCGAGATCATTGTTCCAAGGGTCGGGTCTCGGGCTTTCGAATCGATTGACGAGACTCTCCAGCAGTGATCGTACCTCTGTCGACTCTTCGATCACTTTCGGGAACCCGTATGCATGAACGACCGCATAGTTCCAGGTCGGGACCAGGTTCTGGGATGGGTACCAGGCCGGAGAAATGTATTCGTGCGGCCCATGAAAGATGAAGAGAGAGCGTGTCGCCGATCCGAACAACTCCCAGTGCGAGTTGGCTCGGGCTACATGTCCGAGTATGCGGATATGGTCTTCATCGGGGCTTTTCGTGACTTCAACGGGTATGTGGCTTGCTGTGGGCCCACTCTCATCGTGGGTGACGAGCGTTGCGAAAGGGTAGTCCCGCATGAAGGCGTAGAGGGTCTCCGGGTCCTCTTCCGTGAAATGTGTCGGGGTGTACATCCCTATCCCTCCTCATGCGGTGGACATCTTGGACTTCATCGGGATTCTGTTACCCTGAGCCAATATACAGGGAAAGGTGTTCAAACGTACCCATCGATGGATTCAGTGCGTAGCGTGCGGGCGAAAATACTCTGTTGATTCCGATCCTCTTCGATCAGGGCCAAATCCATGTCGCTTGATTCCAGCGTCTTTGTGCACGAGAAGGCAATCTGCGAGAGTGAGAGCATAGGTCCCGGCTCGAAGATCTGGGCCTTTGCGCACATCCTGCCGGGCGCGGTGGTGGGTTCAGATTGCAATATCAGCAACCATGTTTTCATTGAATCCGATTGCCAAATCGGAAATCGGGTTGTCCTCAAGGTGGGCGTTCAGGTCTACGACCGCGTTGTGCTTGAGGACGAGGTGTTTGTCGGGCCCGGTACGGTTTTTTCCAATGACCCGGCACCCCGGGTGGCTCATCGTACGGATCCGAAGGATTGGTTGCCCACCCTGGTTCGTCGGGGAGCTTCTCTTGGAGCGGGCGTCACGGTGGTCTGTGGCGTGGTTGTGGATGAGTATGCTTTTGTGGGTGCCGGATCCGTGGTGACACGCGATGTGCCCGCTCATGCCCTTGTGGTGGGGAACCCTGCCCGGAGGTTGGGGTGGGTCTGTGTGTGTGGGCAGCGCCTGGATGACGAACTTCGATGCGGATGTGGCAGGGAGTTTACGCATCAAGAAGAGAAGCAAGGTCTCCAGTTGAAATAGGTCGTGATCGACCTAGATCTCGTATACGGTTGTGAGTGCATCTGAGAAAGCCTTCTTGCACAGTCCGAACCCCGTGGCATCTCCGACAGTCCTCACCTCCGGAGCCATTTCTTCGAAGGGCCTTGAGGCTTCTGGGTTGGCTTCAGGATGGCCTATGACGAAGACGCTGTCGGCCTTGAGCAATTTCTGGAAGCCGCTGTCGAGTTCGAGAAGGACGCCTTCTTCCGTGATCTTCTGCACTCCGACGCCCGTATTGATGGGTACACCCAGTCGGTCCAGTTGAATGGCGTGCACACCCCGTCGCTTCTGGCCGGCCGGCATGGCCATGCGGCCACTCGGTTCGACGATATGTACGCGGTGTCCCTTTTTGGCCAGATATCCAGCGAGTTCCAGGCCGATCAACTCGGCACCGATGACCACGACCTTCTTTCCCAGGGCGCGATCCTGCGACGAGTCTCCTGAACGGGCCCGGTCCAGCCATTGAATGAGTCTTGAGCCACGGATGACGTGGTCGGCCTCTTCGCCTTCGATGTGAGGACTCTTGAAAATCCCTCCTGTTGCAACAATGATGCTATCCGGGTTGATCTGCCGTATGGATTCCTGTGTCGCTTCATGATTCAGCTTGACTTCGATGGGAAGAGCCTCGATCTGGCTCTGGAGAGACTCAAGAAGAATCTGATTGTTCGGAAAGAGCATGGACGCAAGCCGGAACACGCCACCCAACTCGCTTCCTTTTTCCATCAATGTCACCTGGTGGCCGCGATGACTGGCATAGATGGCGGACGCCAACCCGCTGGGTCCTCCTCCGATGACAAGGACCTTCTTGCTTTTCCGGGCGGATTCAAGCGGAAAGCTCTCTTCCTTTCCAGCTCTGGGATTGATGACGCAGCCTGCTCCGTTGAATTCAGAAGTCATGATGTCTACGCAGCCCTGACAGAGGTGGCATCGATTGATCTCTTTCTGGCGGCCGGTCTGGAGTTTTCTGGGGAAGTCCGGGTCCGCCAGCAGGGCGCGAGCCATGGCGACCATGTCAACTCGATCTTCTTCGATGAGCGATTCAATGAAGTCGGGGTCCATGTTCTGACCTACCGCCATGACGGGGACATCGACCACTTGTTTGATCGCGGTGGCCGCGACCACATTGTATCCCGGGGTGAAATCCGGACCGGTGATGATCTGGGTTGTGTTGGAGTCTCCCACGCCGCCACTGACGTGGAAGCAATCGACACCGGCTTCCACCAGGAGCGGCGCCAATCGTTGCGTGTCGCTGATTTCCCTTCCTCCGGATTCCCGCTCGAAGCCCGATATCCGAAGTGTGATCGGGAAATCTCGTCCCACCTTGCCACGAACATTCGCAAGAACTTCAAGAAGGAGTCGGGCACGTCCCATGAATTGACGTCCCGCGTAATCGTCGGTCCTGAAGTTCCGCAGAGGCGAGAGAAACGATCCGAGCATCATGTAGCTGTGTGCGGCATGAAGTTCGATTCCGTCGTATCCGGCTTCCTGGGCGCGCAAGCATGCGTCGCCGTAGAGTTCGGTCACGTGTTGAATGTCTTCGACACTCATTTCCCGGCAGTTCTGCCCGGTGGTTTCTGTACGAATCACCGACGGCCCCATGGGCTGGATCTGTTTGAAGAAAGGAGCCAGTGATTCGGGGCCGGGGTGCGAAATCTGTGGCTGGACAAGTGCCCCTTCGGCATGGATGGCATCGACCAGTTTCTTGTGGCCCGCAATTTGTTCGTCGCTGTGGAGCCCCAGGGAGTGTTGTTGATATCGATGGTCTGAGTCGACGCTGCAGACCTCCAGCCCGATCAGGGAGACGCCCCCTCGGGCCCGCTCGCGGTAATAGGCGATCTGTCTTTCGGACGGGGTTTCGTCGTCGTTCGCATAGTCGACGGTCATCGGGGCCATGACCAGGCGATTCGGAAGCTCCATGGTGCCGACTCGAATTGGACTGAATATATGTTCAAATCTCGACATGGTCTCGTCCTTGTTCGCGGGGGTGGGACGCCTGGAAAGCGGCGAATCGATCTGCTTCAGTTTCTGTGTATGACCTTGTTGGCATACCTTTCCATGGCCAGTTTCTTTGTATCGAGAGTGGCTACATCCTCGTCATCGGCCAGCCAGGGTGCACGGCCCCAGGGCGTGACCACCCAGGGCAGGGTCATGTTGTGATGGGCTCCCAGAGAATCCAGTTCGGCTTCCAGGTCCGGCCTGAGGGCTTCCATCAGGCTGCAACAGATGTCAAATGACTCGTGGGATTGATTCAGCTCATCCCGTTTCTGATAGAGCCCTTTGATGGTTTCGATCAGGTCTTTGGCCATCATGGGAACGCCCAGCCATCCGTCGTTGCGAGCGGCTCGCCGAAGAGCTGCGGGACTGGCTCCTCCGCTCCAGATGGGGACCGGGCCGTGGGGTGCGGGCGATATCAGTGCATCATCGAAATTGAAGAATTCGCCGTGGTGACTCGTGTTCCTGGCCGTCCAGAGTTTCTTCATGACATCAATGGTTTCATCGAGGCGCCGACCCCGGGTATGGAAATCAAGACCAAGGAGTGTGTACTCCTCCTTGATCCAGCCCACGGAAACACCACAATGGATGCGCCCGCCGGTCAGGACCGAAGCGCTGGAAACAGCGCGAGCGGCCGTGAAGGGATCTCGAAGAGCGGCCAGATAGATGTTGGTGGCCAACCGGAGTTTCTTCGTCGCCACGCCCATTGCGGTGAGGGTCACCCATGGGTCTGGCCAGGGAGTGTCCTCGGGCCACCACATCTTTCCATCGGGTGTGTAGGGGTACCGGGATTCCTCGATTTTCGTAGGCATGACGAGATGGTCGGCCACGCTGATTCCATGAAAGCCCACTTCCTCGGCGAATTGAGCGATCTCGACGTATTGATCGACTTCCGGAACATTGACGAGCGAAATCCAATGCTTCATTGAGAACTCACGCTTTCCAGCTCACCGAGCCTATTTCATCTTGGCAATGACTTCGTCCGTGAAGCGTTTCATGGCGTCGATCTTGACGCTCAAAGGTGAACTGAATTTTCCACCGTAGTAGAGCCAGGGCATATCACACGTCTCGTCGATGCCCATGTCCTGGAGACGTTTGTGCCCGTCGAGATCGAAAGCGTCGATGGCCACCGAAACAAGATGGAACGGCTTGTTGTCCGTTCCATATTCTTTTCGATAGCGGTGAATCTCCTTGACCATCTCCCCGATGTTTTCGGCGGTGGTGTTGGGTGAGACGAAGCCGTCGGCGATACGGGCGGCCCTCTTGAGTACGGGCGTCGCCGTCCCTCCGATCAGGATCGGCATGGGGGTTTGCGGAACCGGATTGATGGAAAGGTTGGGGAAATCATAGTGCTTGCCCTTGTGCTCGAAGAATTCGCCGGTGAGCGCATCGCGGATGATTTCGATGGATTCGGCACACCGTGCCCCTCGAGTCTTCCAATCGGTGCCGCAGATTTCGAAGTCTTCAGGCCAGGGGCTGAGTCCTACACCCAAGGAGAGTCGGTCCTCGGTCAAGAACGCTGTGGTGCCACATAGCTTGGCGACCAGCAGGGGATTGCGCACAGGGAGCTTCAGCACGTTGACCAGGAATCGGACATTCTTTGTCACGGTGCCCATGGCACTGATGACGGCGAAGGGATCCAGGAAGGGCGTGTTGGCACTCCAGTATCGGGCGCCGCTGTCTGAATAGGGGTAGTCGACGGAGGTCTCGTCAAAGAAGAAAAGCCCGTCGCCTACATTCACCGTGTCCCAACCCAATTCATCGGCGGCCTTGGCCAGTTCTACGTAGTGTTCGGGTGGGTTGAAGGTCAGAGTCAGGTTGAATTTCATTTCTTCTCCTTGGTTCGTTTCAGTTCTGATCGGGGCCGGTTCGGTGGATGGTAGTTTTAGAAGCGCGACAAGGTCAAGTCCGTGTCTTCATACGGGTGTACCGGTTGAATTCAGCGATTCCTGGAGTTTTACCCGTGAGTTTCCCTCACGGCGGGGAAGGCGACTGAGGAGGGCAAGATTTGCATGCTCTCAGCCCGGTGCTGGGATACGATCCAGTGCCCCGAAACAAAACCGGAAGGACTCCTTATCATGAGTGAAATCCATCCCGCGCTGGAAGCGGCCCAGAATTCCTGGCGGTGTGTCCAGGGAAAGGACAAAGAGGGCTGGTTGGCTCTCATGGCAGATGACGTCTGCATGGAAGACCCCATTGGTGTGGCGGTCACGAATCCCACGGGAGAAGGGGTGAAAGGAAAAGACGGAGTCAGCGAATTCTATGACAAGAACATCGCTCCTTCTTCGATTTCCATCGAAGTGCATGAGTCCCATGTCGCCGCCAACACCTCGGCCCATGTGATGACCCTCACCACGACCCTCTCCAATGGCGTCAAATCAAAGGTGCGAGGAATCTTCACCTACTACCTCAATGAAGAGGGGAAGATCACGAATCTGCGCGGATACTGGCAGATGAGTGACATGACTTTCGAGCAGCCCGAATAAGAGGGTGCGGCTCCCCGGTGCGACTCGAGTCTTTCCGGAGTGTGTCCGGTTGAACCGCCTACCTGGGGCGGGTTTCACGCTTCAGACAGCCAGCGAAGGCAACCGGTTCGATCAAGAAGGTTCGTCAAGGCCGGCGAGTCGGGCACAGATCCGAACTTCCTTCTCAACTCCTTGAGGGATTTGGCGTGGTATTTCTGGGGGCCTCCGACGGATTGGACCCAGGGCTGACCGTCGACCTCGGTCTGCATTTCCTCGGATCCCTGCGCGATGGCTTCGGCATTGGCGGCGGACCATGTGAGGAAGTGGCGCACCGGTCCGTTCAGGAATGGCTCCAGGCTTTCACAAATGACTTCTGCAGGTTCAAAGGCACCCTCTGCGCTGGGGTCGAGCATTCTTTCATGCCAGGCACTGACGAGGGGTGCGCTTTCTCGCAGGATCCCACCCGCTGTCGGGTCCGTGGAGGCGGCATTGATCTGGGCCGCCAGCCCAAAGTCCCCGAAAGAGGGCCGTCCGCCGAAGAGATAGGGGCGATGAGCGAGATGTTCTTCAAGGAGGCCTATGCCTTCCTTGAAACTACGCTCGATCACCGGTGAAGTCGTCTCGTTTGAACCCACAACGCCGATTCGGCCGGACATCCTCTCTTGAACCTGATTCACCATGGGAGCCATCTGTTCTTCGGTTGCACCGGGCATCATTTCAGCGACGAGTCTTTTGGCGGTCGCGACTTGATCGACTTCGCGCTTCCAGCGGTAGTGGAACATCCACTTGTTGCCCCACTCATCACCGAATTCCTCAAGCAGTTGAGAGAGAAACCGCAAATCCGGATCATCGGGGTAGATGGAAGGTCCCGGAAATTTTTCTTCCATGGCCTCCATGATGGGTGTGGAGTCCTGGAGTCCCTCGTCTTCGGGTGTGGCGACGGTTGGGACAATCGGAAGGCGAGCATATTTCTTGTATTCCTCGAGCTGTTCTCCGTTTCTCAAGAGCCACTCATGGGGAATCTGCTTGTATCGGAAGTAAGACCTCGCCTTGACGGAGTAGGGCGACATTTCTGAACCAAAAATTCGATAGATCTCTGACATGGGAGTCCTTTTGTTTCCGATCGGTTTGTGAGCTGCAGCGTGAGGGATCCATCTTAGTTCAGTCGCTGATTTTTTTCCCTTTTCATTTCATTTTGATCCCGACGGTCGGTCGCTGTCGTCTTGATTCCATCTCCCCGGAGGCCCCCAAAACGTCGACCCAGGAACCACCGCATTCCCAAGAGATCAAGACTCCCTCGCAACGCGCGTGGCCAGAGTCCATATTTGTTGCGTCCGGCCAGGCGAGGTCGATGTGAAACGGAAACCTCCCGGATGCGGAAGCCCGCGTGGACCAACATGGCTGGAATGAAGCGATGCATTCCATCGAGAGGAGCCAGATAGGGCAGGCACTCCCGCTTCAATACCTTGGGAGAGCCCCCGGTATCCTTGACCCCGTCATGGAGAATGCGTTGACGAGTCTGATTGGCAAATCGTGAAGCCATACGACGAGACCATGAATCCATTCGCGTGGCGCGATGTCCGTTCACGAAGTCGTATTCGGGAATGTAGGAAAGGAGTTTCTCGATGTCTGGAATACTGGTTTGTCCGTCACCGTCGACCAGGACCAGGATATCGCCGCGCGCGGCTGTCATTCCATGATAGAGGGCCGCGCTTTGGCCCGCTCTTCGGGGCAGGGTGATGAGCTGGATTCCTTTTTGCCGGATCAGGATCTCATGGGTCTGGTCTTGACTTCCATCGTCGACGGCAATGATCTCAGCCTCTGGATGAACGGATTGGATTTCGTGGATCACGCCCTCGGCATTTTCTGCCTCATTGTGGAAAGGGATGATGATCGAAATTTCCATGAGTCCCTGATCGGCCCTCGGGCCACCTTTCGCCGACCTCAGGTTTTGAGGCAGCTCTTGAGGGCCTGGAGGAAGCGGCCATAGGTTTCGATCTCGTAGTTTCCCATATTGAAGATCCGGAAGACCTGATCGGCCAGTCGTCCCTGGGCGGAGTAGATCTCGTAGCACTCCCCGCTGCCGTCATTCCATTCGGCGAGTTCGTCGGCCAGCCGGGCATATTGCGTGCCCTCGGGCAGATAGAGAGCGGTCCCTATATTCTGCAACGGCATTCCGGGATGTTCAAAGAGTTGCAGGCCCATGTCCCGGTAGCCCTCACGGAGTAATTGGTTGCGAGCCTGGTAGATGGAGATCCGTCCCGCAACGCCGCCTTCCTCTTCGAGCGAGTCGAGAGCCGCTTCCACCTCAAGAAGGGCTCGTATGTTGATGGTGTAAGGATGGCCTCCATTTCGCTGAGCCTTCCAGGCTTCTCCAATGTCGAGGTAGGGGATGCGTCCGGTTTCTTCACAGACCCTTTCCAGCAGGGGCTTTGAGACCAGAACGAAAGCCAGATCCGGATTTGAATGAAGACCTTTGTTGGTGGACCCGATCATGATATCCACACCGGCTTCTTCAAGATTGATTTCTTCTACAAAAAGAGAGGCGATACCGTCGACCAGAAAAGTCTTGCCGAGCTTTCTGGCCAGCTCTCCGATTTCAAGCATTGGATTCAGGCTGCATGTACTCGTTGCACCGTGCACAAGCCCGATGGCATCGACATCGTCTTTCTGGGCAAGCCTTTCGATTTCATCCAGGTCGGGCCGCTTACCGTATTCAAGGGCATAGTGGGTGGTGGAAAGGCCCATCTGCTGTGCGTAGCGGGCCTGCCTTTCTCCATAAGCTCCATTGGAAACGACCAGGATACGCGGAGCCCGTGAAGCATCCCTGGAAAGGACACAGGAACCGAGTCCAGCGGCAATGGCGCCCGACCCCGAGCATGTCAGCATGACGGGATCGTGGGTTTCCTCACAGTCCAGCGCGCTTCGGATCTTGTTCTGTACCCGGTCAAGCACGGGGGCGAGGCGGGGCCCTCTTGGAACAATGGGGTTTTGCGCGTATTCCGGAGCAATCGCGTTGACGCGTTCGGGAAGGTGGAAGACGGCGGGTGTCAGGGAAATGTTCTTGATACTCAAAGGGACCTTCCTGGCTGAGCGCGTGCTGGGCAGCGCGTAGGTTTCAATGCTTCCACCCGAGTATGACCCGGAAAACAGGGAGCAGCTTGTCGGCTTCTGACCTTCAGATCGATTTGCCTGTTAAGTGGAGGTTCCGATCGCCGGCCTCTCTTGCGTCGAAAGACGACTCTATAGAGAGGGTATCGACAGAGCAAGGCGCAGCCCACCCACTTATATTGTATTCTCCTCATCCCAGGGCGAACCGGCGCCAGTTCGCGTCCTTATCTGGCCCGATTCCAGCATTTCCCCTTATGTCCTGAGAGGCCCCATCTTGTTCAAATTCATTCTTGCATCGATTCTCGTTGTCTTCTTGGTCCTGGGCGGAGGCGTCGCCTGGCTCTTGAACGAAGATGGTGCGATTGAGCTTCCTGGGGGCATGGTGGTGGACGTATTGATGGTCCGACACGCTCTTGCGGGGGGCGAGATCGAGAGCATGGAGAAAGCCGAAATCCAGGACCGGATCCAGCTTCCTCCGGGGTTCTCCCTTCAGCTCTGGGCGGTGGGTGTGCCCAATGCGCGGATGTTGCTGGTGACCCAAGCCGGAGATCTCCTGGTGACGTCGCCTCGAGCGGATTCGATCCGCCTGATCGAGCGCGATAGAGATGAAGACGGTTCACCCGATGGAGTGAGCCTTCTCCTGGCAGGTCTCGATCGACCTCATGGTCTGGATTGGCATGATGGCTGGCTCTATATCGGAGAAGGGGACGCCATCAGTCGAGTTCGTTTCGATCCCGAGTCTCGTGCCATTTCAGGTGAGCCGGAGAGGATCATCACGGGGCTTCCGAATGGGGGAAACCATTGGACGAAAACGGTTCGGGTCGGACCTGATGAGAAGCTCTATGTGAGCATTGGTTCGAGCTGCAATGTATGTGAGGAGGAGGATGAGCGACGGGCTTCGATGATGCGTTTTGATCTGGACGGATCGAACGGAGAGATCATCGCGACAGGATTGCGCAACTCAGTCGGTTTTGATTGGCACCCGGTCACGGGCAAACTCTTTGCGACGGACAACGGTCGAGACCTGCTGGGCGATGATTTTCCTCCCTGTGAGATCAACCAGGTCGAGGAGGGGGGCTTTTACGGCTGGCCGTACGCCAATGCTCCCAAGATCGCCGACCCGGATCTGGGAGCTCTGGCCCCGGAGAAGGTGGCCATGACGATTCCGCCTGTCCACAACCTTCCCGCGCATACGGCGCCTCTGGGCATGGCCTTCTACGATGAGGGGGCCTTTCCCCAGGAATACCAGAATGCCGCCTTTGTGGCCTTGCATGGGTCCTGGAATCGTCGGAAAAAGCAGGGGTATGAGGTCCTGGCGATTCACTTTGATGACGAGGGCGGGAGTCGAGCCGAAAAGTTCGTGACCGGCTTCCAGGTTGGAGACGATGTGCGAGGTCGTCCTGTGGACGTTGCAGTGGGACCGGAAGGAGAGCTCTTCATCTCGGATGACTACACGGGAAGCATCTACCGGGTCGTCTATGGGGAATCGGCTCCGCGTTCAAAGACTCCATCGTCTCGAGTGAAGACGGCTTCCTCCCACCCGCTGGCGCGTGTCCCTCAGGAAGACCGCGAGTATGCATTCAAGGAAGGACAGGCGCTCTGGCAGAAATTCGAATGTGCGTCTTGCCACGTCGAAGGGAAGGGGCCCGAACCGATCCACGCCTTGGCCTCCCTCTCTTCCCGCTACGATCTTTCTACCCTTGAAAGGTTTCTTCTTGTCCCGCAGCCGCCCATGCCGGCTTTTCCCATGTCGGATGAGGACCGCAGGAAGCTGTCGATCTACCTGTTCACGCGTTTCAACTGACCGGTTGATTTTCGGTGGGGCTGTCCGGGTTTTGGATCTTTCCTGAGATCAGGTCAGGGCATGTAGGCCTGACCTCCATCGACGGCGATGGTTTGACCGCTCACGTAGGCGGCGGCGGGCGAGCATAGGAAAGCCACGAATTCGCCGACATCCTGCTCGCATTCGCCGATGCGACCCATGGGAATCGTGGAGATGAAGGCCGCTGATTCCTCGGGGTTGGCATCGATCCAGCCGGCCAGTGCGGGTGATTTCGCGTGAGGCATGATGACATTGGTGCGGATTCCATCGCCTCCCCACTCGCTTGCGGCTCCACGGCTCAGGGCGCGTGTGGCTTCCTTGACGGCCGCATAGGCGGCGTAGTGGGTCGCGTCCCAGCGCCGTGCCGCCGTGCTGGCAAGATTGACGATGGCGCCGTCCCCACGCAGGTGGGGGTAGCAGATCTTCATCAATCGCAGAGTGGCCAGGGGGCCGGACTGCCAACCTGCCTCCAGGGCCTCTTCGCTGACAGAAAGCAGGGAACCCAGAGGAACTTCCTGGGCATTGTTGATCAGGATCTGGAGCCCCCCCCACTTCGCGACGACTTGACTCACGGCACTCTCCAGGGATTCAGCCTTTTTGACATCACCGTGAACGACCAGAGCCTGACCTCCTCGTTCTTCGATCTGACGAGCGGTTTCTTCCAGCTTCGACACGGTGCGTCCCAGGACGGCGACCTTGGCGCCATGCTTGGCCAGAGCCAGTGCGATGCCCTGTCCAACTCCCTGTCCGGCGCCTGTGATGAGTGCCACTTTGTTTTCAAGCATCATGATCGAGTCGTCTTCCTATCCCTCATGCATGAAGGCTGGAGTGTGATTGGACCGTGTGGGTCCGTTCCTGTTTCAGATCGCCTGCGGGGTCTGGCTCCGCTTTCTCGCACGTCCAATGATATCCCTGTGCCATTTCTTTTGCCGGGAAGTGGACCCTCGCGGCCCGGAGCGTGGGGAGAGGCATTTCGGGCGGTGGGGATGGTTTTGTGGGATCGGCTCGCAGATCCATGCGGCCAGTGAGATCTGGGCCATACTCTCGGGATCGGGAATCACAGAGGGCCGTTCTCCGAACTGGACGATAGGACCGGAGATCGTGAGGCCGCATCTTCGAAGAGACGGGGGGCTGGAAATTGTCGACCGAACCAAAGAGCGGTTTTGACCATATTGTCGATGTTCTTGTGGTGGGCACAGGCAATGGAGGCTTGACCGGGGCCCTGGCGGCGGCTTCCGGCGAGGGCGAGAGCGTCCTCGTGATCGAAAAACAGGATTGCCTGGGCGGAACGAGCGCTGCATCGGGAGGAGGAGTGTGGATCCCGAACAACCGCTATGCGCGCGCGGCTGGAGTCGAAGACTCCATGGAGGAGGCTCGAGAGTATCTTCGGGCCACAATCCCGGAGGATGAATTCCAACCGGAATTGGTGGATGCCTTTCTCGAGCAGGGTCCGAAGATGGTGGATTTTCTGCATGAGAATTCACAAGTCCGCTACGAGAGCCTTCCCAGCTATCCCGACTATTTCAACGAAGCCCCGGGCATGCGGCCTGGCCATCGTTCCATGGAGCCCTCGCCCATTCCCATGAGCGAGCTTGGCGATCAGGCAGCGCTGCTACACGAGCCCAATCCGGCCACGCTCCTCTTCGGTCGTCTGGCCTTTCAGCAAGAAGAACTGCAACTCTTCGTGACCCAGACCAAGGGTTGGATCAGTACCCTGAGCCGCGAACTCATCGCGTATGTGCTTGATCTTTCCTGGCGCTTCCGGTTCAAGCGCGCACGAAGGTTGACCATGGGTGCTGCCGGTGTGGCTCGCTTGATCCTTTCCCTCAATCAAGCGGGGATTCCCATCTGGCGACAGACCCGGCTTCTGGAGTTGATTGTCGATTCGGGCCGGGTGGTGGGAGCACAGGTCGAGAAAGACGGTCGAGTCTTGAGAATCGGAACGCGCCGAGGTGTGTTGCTGGCCAGTGGGGGCTTCGAGCGAAACCCGACCATGCGTGAGAAGTATCTTCCCGCGCCGACGGATGTCGCCTGGACGGCCGGGTCTCCCGGAAATCATGGAGAGGGTATTGAGGCCGCCTCGCGCGCGGGGGCGGGGATCAAATTCATGGAAAAAGCCTGGTGGTGTACCACGCTCACGGTGCCCGGCGAATCTGCGCCTCGCCTCAGCATCTTCGAGAAGTCCATGCCCGGCAACTACACGGTGAACAGTTCAGGTGTGAGGGTGGCCAACGAGTCGCAGAACTATCAGATCTTCATGCGGGAACTTCACGAAAAGCATGCGGCGGGCGAGGACTGCTGCCCGGTCTATATGATCTTCGATGCCACTCATCGGCGGAAATATCCGGTGGGTCCTCTCATGCCCGGTAAATTCCTGCCGGATGTCTTTGTCACACGTTCCTGGTTTTCAAGCGGCTTCGTGACGCGAGCTCGCTCGCTGAAGGAATTGGCCGAAAAGCTGGAGATTGATCCGGCCCAACTGGAAGAAACGGCGAAGCGTGTTTCCGGTTTTTCTCAAACGGGGAAGGATCTGGATTTCGGGCGTGGAGACTCCTTGTACGATCAGTTCTATGGGGATCCGGAGGTGGCTCCGAATCCGTGCCTTTCACCGTTGGAGAAGGCCCCCTTCTATGCTCTTCGGATCGATCCCGGCGACTTCGGGACGTGTGGAGGCCTTATGATCGACACCCATGCACGGGTCCTGGACGAGCACGAGAATCCGATCCCCGGTCTCTACGCCACCGGCAACTGTACGGCGGGGCTGTTGACCACCTATCCAGGCCCCGGGGCGACACTCGGGCCCGCCATGACGTTCGGGTATATTGCCGGCCAGGACATGCTTGAGCGAGACTCTGTAGATCTGGGGACCCCTCTTGTGAAATCCGACTTGGCTTGATCGGAGTGGGTCCGGGTTGAGGCCTTGAGGGCCGAGTCGGCCTTCTTGATTGAATCGGAAAGGAAGGTTCATCGTGCAAATCGGTTGGAATGGCGGTGGAGGCTACAGTGACCTGGACTCCATGCGAGAGGATGTGCGCCGTGCGGCCCGAGATGGCTTTCGGCATTTCTGGCTTTCGCAGATCATGGGCATTGATTCTCTTACGGCGTTGGCTGTGGCTGGGGCCGAGACGGGCGGAATAGAACTCGGGACGTCCATCGTGCCTCTTTACGGCCGGCACCCGCTGGTGCTGGCCTCCCAGGCGCTTACGGTTCAGGCNGCTCTGGGCGGTCGTCTGGTTCTGGGAATCGGNCCCTCTCACCCGCGACTCATCGAGCACATGTATGGGGGAAGCTATGCGCGCCCGTATACGCGAACACGAGAAGAACTCGAGGCCCTGAGGGCGCTGATGGCGGGNGAGGCCATCGAACTCGAGGGCCAGGAAGTCACGGTGCGAGGACAGATGGCNATNGAGGCGTCNGCTCCGCCGATCCTGCTCGCGGCGCTTGGGCCTCGCATGCTCGATCTGGCCGGGCGAGAGGCTGAGGGCACGGCGCTTTGGATGGTGGGTCCCAAAACACTGGCCGAGCACATTGCGCCCCGTATCCAGGAAGCCGCCCGGGCGGCCAACCGTCCTCCGCCCCGGATCCTTTCGGGTCTGCCGGTTTGCGTGACAGACGACCCGGCCCGCGCTCGCGCCTTTGCGGCCAAGAAACTCATGGTTTACGGCCGTCTCGCCGCCTACCGGACCATGTTGGATCAAGAAGGAGTGGAGGGCCCCGAAGACATCGCGGCCATCGGGACCGAGGACGAGATNCGGGAGAGAGTNCACGCCTATGCGGAGGCGGGGTCTACGGATCTNCGCGTCTCGGATCTGTGTCCCACGGAAGAAGAGTCAAGCCGTACCTACGCGCTACTCAAGCAGATCGCCGAGGAAAGAAACTAGTCATGCTCCTGGGCGGCTGTGCGGCCGGCTCTGCGGCCTGAATAAACACAGTCGGCAATGGAGAGTCCGCTGACATAGTTCTCGGAGCAAAGGCCCACGGCGGCTCTTCCCGCTGCATAGAGTCCTGGGATTGGATTCCCGGTCTCGCCTTTCACCGCGCCGGTCTTCTCNTCGACCCGGAGNCCTCCGAGTGTCAGCATCATGAGAGGCCAGGTCCATTGTCCGGCCGACGCCTGAACCACATAGTAGGGAGGAGAGAGGACGCTGCGCTCTTCTTTTCCGAAGGCGTCGGCTTCGCCTTTCCGGGTAGCGTCGTTGTATTCCGCCAGGGTCTTTTCCATTCTCTCGATACTGCATCCGCATTGCCGGGCCAGNGCCTGNATNTCCTTGGCNTTCTTGCAGTTGAAGAAGAGGTTGAGGAGGCCGGGGAGGGTCTGGAAGATCTGGGTCTGACCTCCGCCGAGTTGACCGCGCGCTTTGGTTCGAAGCTTGGCGTCGATGATGAGAAAGCCTGACCCTTCGGCTTTCTCCATCAAGGCGCCTCCGGTGACGGCNCCGTACAGGGCTTCGTTGACGAAACGATTTCCTTTCCGGTCGATCAGGATTCCNTGCATGAAGGCGTTCGGCGGGTTGAGGAAGAGCCAGCCTGAAATGTTCCGCATGTGATCGGTCTCGGCCCCGATGGCTTTACCCATCTGGATGCCGTCTCCCGAGCACCCGGTGGTCCCGATGGGGAGTCCGGAAAGATAATGGGGTGCATGTTGGTTCATCATTTCGGAATTGTTGATGAACCCTCCTGTGCACAGAATGACGCCTTTGTGGACCCGAATCCGTTTGGCTTGACTGCAGCGCGATTCGATTCGGGCTCCCACNCGTCGCAGGACACGNGANACNNNNGGNGTGAAAAGGGCAAACCGGGAAGCGGTGGATTCGATCCATCCGTGAAGTCGTGCCCANCGNCCAGGCGGTATTTCGGAGAACAAAACGCCGATGACGCGNCCTTCCTCGTCCTGGATCANNGACGAGGCACGNCAATGCGGCCGGATGTCAGCCCCCATTTCTTGCAGGTGGCGATGCAGGGGGTCGAAGAAATTTCGACCCGGCAATCCCGTGCCTTTGACGCGATGTCCCCGCGGCGCCGGGCGAGCCNACTNTCGATAAGGCTGGGCCATTTCGTTTCCCGAGTAGTANAGGAAGTAGTCATCGCTGGGGTACGAGGTCTTGTGGGGGCAGAGTGAGGCTTCAAACTCCAACCCTCGCTCCGTGAGCCAACGAAGACTCTCGGCGCTTNCTTCACAGAAGGCCTGCAGNGTTTCCGTTTCGACCACACCGCCGGCCTCTTGTGCGAGATANGCCCGCATGGCGCCGACGTCGTCTTCAACACCGGCCTCTTTCTGTATATCGGTCCCGCCCCCGGCATAAACGACACCNCCNCTGATNGCNGTGGCGCCCNCNCCCGTTGAATCTTTCCAGCACGGTGACGCGCGCCTCGCCCTGCCTGGCTTCAATCGCAGCGCAGGCACCGGCTCCGCCGAGCCCGACGATGAGAACGTCGGTCTCTTCATCCCAGTCATGGGTTTTGGAGTCGGGGGCCATCGCAGACCTCTTCTAGCTGGGGATGGCCGCCGGCCAGGCGGTGGGCCGGGCNTGCGCGTCGGTTCCACCATCGCAGAAAAGAATCGAGCCCACGAAGAAGCGGGCGTGGGGTCCGAGCAGGAAGGTCAGGAATTCGGCCATCTCTTCAGGCTGTCCAGAACGATTCGCTGGAATAGGCAGGTTCTTGATAACAGGGCCGAGAATCGGATCGGCGATCACTTCGTCCGTCATCGCCGTTTTGATCATGCCGGGCGCAATGGCNTTGAGGGTGATGCCGGANCCGATCCATTCAGCTTGAGGCGCATTCTGTCGGACCCAATGGGCCAGAGCCGTCTTGCTCGCCGGGTAGCACCCCAGAGATCCGGCTTCATCGCCCAGGTGTCTGGCTTTNTCTTCGTCGCCTTCGAGGCANGCNTCGATGACNGCCTGNGGGACNCCCGGTTGNATNGTGGTGGANTTCGANCTGATGGCNACAGCCGCNGNAGCCTCTCCTGCAGAAAGNGCTTCGCGTAGACCCGCCAGGAGTTCTANGGAGCCGAAATAGTTGAGTGAAACCACCAGGCTGCCTGCCCGATCGGGAAGGCCGGTGAGGCCCGCACAGGGGACCAGCCCTTCCAGTCGGCCGCTTGATTTCTCGAGGATCTGATCGATGGCTTTTGAACGGCCTTCGGGTGTGGACAAGTCGGCTACAACATCGGCCTCCTGGATATCGACGCCGATGACTGTGTTGCCATCTTGTCGTAGACGATGGGCGGTGGCAGCTCCGATTCCCGATGCGGCGCCCGTGATCGCGTAGGTTCCCATCTCGATTCCTCTCCTTCGTCCCTGTCCTGTGTCGTGATGGGTGAGGATACCGTGTTTCCTTTCTTTGGGTCGAAGGGGGCGATCGAGGATCCAGATCGAGAGGGAAGGGGGCGAGGCCTGTCTTCAGGCCTTCTGTGGGCCTCTGGCTTNCTTTTCATTGCGGCAGGAAGAGGCGCAAAATAGACTCTTGCAGGGTGTCCATGGACANGCCCACCCCTTTNAAGGGCGAAAGGAAGAAGAGGCATGATTGGATACATCACGCTCGGTACGAACAAGCTCTCTCAAGCCAGTGAATTCTACGATGCCCTGCTTGCCGAACTGGGCGCCGTGCGGGCTCTTCAAGAAGATCATTTCGTCACATGGATTTCCGGCGAGGGCACGCCCATGTTGGGTCTCATCCAGCCTTTTGACGGCCAGGAGGCCACGGTGGGCAATGGCGTGATGGTGGCTCTGGTAGCGGAAAGCCGCGAGCAGGTGGATGGTCTGNATCAGAAGGCCATGGAGTTGGGTGCCGTGGACGAAGGTCTTCCCGGAGAGAGGCAACCCGGTTTCTACGCCGGCTATTTTCGTGATCTGGATGGAAACAAGTTGGCGATCTACATCACCGATCCGGCCTTGCTTGAAAACAGCGACTGAAAGCATTGNCGGAAAGTCNTAACGAAAGGGAGGATTTCGTGGGAGATCTAGACGGACGGATTGCCCTGGTGACAGGGGGTGGGCGGGGAATCGGTGCGGCCATTGCGAGGGACCTGGCCGCGCGTGGGGCCGAAGTCGTCGTCTCCTCGCGAACCCAGTCCGACCTNGAAGCGGTGGTGGCTTCGATGGAGTCAGCCGGAGGGAAGGGGTGCGCCCGGACCAGCGATGCGATGGATCGGAGCGAGGTGCGCGGACTCGGCGAGTTCGTGCTCAAGCAGTACGGCCGGCTCGACATTCTCATCAACAACGTCGGAGGCGCGTCTTCTGTGGCCCCCGGTGCCGACGTCGATCTCGATGACCTTTTTCTTGACGGTCTNACCCTGAACCTGGTCTCCGCCGTGTGGTTGGCCCATGGCGTTCTGCCGGCCATGCGCGAGGCCGGGTANGGAAGAATCATCAATATCGGCTCGGGGGTCTCGAAAAGAACGGGCGGCCCGCTCTCCTACGTGACCGCCAAGCACGGCCTGGTGGGATTCACCCGGCAACTGGCGGCCGATGAAGCCCAGGCCGGCATCACGGTGAATTGCGTCTGCCCGGGATGGACGGATACGACCCTGCTCGACTGGGAAGCCATTGCGGNTTCCATGGGAGGGACCGTGGCCGAGGCTCGCNCCTATGCGGAATCAGAGAGCCTGCAACGGCGTGTGCTGGANCCNGAAGAGTTGTGCGGCATGATCGGNCTTCTGGCNTCGNCTTCCGGNGCGGGAATCACNGGGCAGGTNATCAGCGTGGACGGNGGCTACAAGGTCTGANNCNTGAAGNCGGNTNGGCTTCAGAGNGANTCNAGNGTATCCCNGGCNGCGCTCTTGAAGCGCTCAAGCCGGGCACGGTCGGCTCCGCGGTTTTCCGGGTTCGGGTCGGTGGGCGTGGCGATGCGTATGACGAGGGCCGGTTCGTTCCGCCGAAGGAAGCTTCGCTCCAAAGAGAGGAAGCGTCTCGCGGTTTCCCAAGGGAGGCTCTCGACCTTCCGGTACCCGTGATGAACCAACCAGGTTTGACCCTGGGCGTCTCGGACGATGAGTTCGTTCAGTTCGTCGTGGTTCGCATTCTCTTTCGGAGTGGATTCTTCGACCACATAGACACCGGCTTGCAGGGTTTGGGTCTTCGGAGAGATAAGGCTCATCGCCCGACCCGTACGGTCATTGGCGCCCAGAAAGAGGTCGACTTTGGCGCCGTTGGGCTCGGTGTATGTCCTGAAGACCCGAGCGGAAAAACCGGTGGAGCCCAGGTAGTCGGGCTCAAGAACCGTGATGTCTTTTTCCTGGGTCCACGAGCCCAGGGTCTTGGGGAGAGGAGCGATCAGCCGCGCTTCTTGCCTCGGAGCGCTCCAAGGTGTGACGAAGAAGTGAGCGCCGAAGACCAGAAGAAGTCCTCCTGTCAATCCGAGAACCCGGTTTCGAGGCAGCCCGGGTGTTTCGGAGCCGACTTTCTTCCGGTCCGAGCTGCGCATGGGGTGATCGGAGTCGGGCCAGAGCTTCTGGAAGATCCGATCAAAAAGAGCCAGAAGTAGAACGCCGATGACCAGCATGACGATGCCCTGGGCGGTATGGACGGAAACCACTTCGACTTTCGGGTTCAGGACCAGGGTCATGACGCGAACCAGATTGACGAAGAGACCGATCAAGGGGGCGATGACGAGCAGGAGCCCGAGCCTTCGCCGACTCCGGTGGAAGATTTCCGCATAGACGATGGCGGACATGATGAGGGTGTGGGTGATGCGGAAGCCGCTACAGGTTTCGATCACCTGAAAGGTGGCTTCGCGGGTGAGGATCAGATCACCCGATTGGAAGGCCTTGATCCCGATGAGGTTCAGCAGGGCGGTGGTGACCTCCGCGGTCCATAGCTGAAGGGAAAAGATCATCGCGTTGACAAGCAGGGGAGAGAGCGGGATTGCCAACAGCGCCATGAAGACGGCCGGAAGCAGCATGCTCCGAGCACCGGCTCGGCCGGCTATGAAGCCCGCTCCGAAGACCAGGAAGAGCGAGAGCGACGCGGTGGCCAATCCCGGCGAGGACGTGTAGTCGGCCCAGAGTAGAGCCACCCAGGCCACGGCGGAGCCGGAGGCGCCGAGCATCACCGCGTCCTGGCTCCCCAGGGTCTCGAAGAGACGCGGGAGTCGACGCGCCGCCATCCATGCCGTCAGGATCAGGATGATGAAAGAAGAATCATCGGCCAGAGGCGAGAAGAAGAACTGCTC
>NZGT01000179.1 GCA_002691025.1 Spirochaeta sp.
GAGCAAACCAAAAAATCAGCTTTAGCGGAAAGTGTATTTCCGTTACCGGATATGTTA
This sequence comes from Spirochaeta sp., assembly GCA_002691025.1. GTDB lineage: Bacteria > Myxococcota_A > UBA9160 > UBA9160 > UBA4427 > MED660. Next base: position 58 of record NZGT01000179.1, read on the forward strand.
AGCAACGAGGACGAGTTCTACCACGTGCAACAGGGAGTCGTTTGTACCTACAGATATCTCGTGGGAGCGAAGCACCCGTCGCCCTCAAATCTGGGCACGGCTACGTATCTAGAGCAGGCGAAAGCTCTGATCGATTCCGAAGCTATCATGGATAGAGCCAATAGGCCCAAGAACCTACCGTCGGTCGTGAATAAACCTATGAGGTTTTTACTGGTCGTAGCTCCGGACATCTTCATGACTTTGGATGCTTTACAGCGAGATTTAAGACCGTTGTTATCAAGACCCGACGCGGTCGGCGACGCTTTGCTCGTGGGCACGCCCGGCTTGCCGCATACGGTCTGGCCCGCGGGGAGGTTCGGTGCTCGTAAACTGGGCAACGTCAACAATTCGTTACAAGCAACATGCATCGAGCAGTTGCTCGTGCATCTGAAGAACCGAGATAGGTTACCGAGAGACAAGGATCTGCGAATTATTTTCCTGGGCTTTGGGAATGGCGCATGTTGCTTGGCGAAGTTCGCCTCCCGACATTTGACGGAGCGAGCCCAAGCATTGGCAGATGTAAAGTCAAGTACTATAGCTATGATTCTGGTGAACGCGTACTTCAGTGCAAATGGCCTCAAGAAGAAGGCCAAGACCCTGCATCGCGTGCTCGCATCGGCCGTGAAGGCGGAACGCGTCATGGCTATTGAGTCCATGCACCTCTCTCCCGAATTTATTAACGAACACGGCCGCGAGAAGGTCACGAAAGAGTTTTGGCAAGCCCGTAGATTCGTCATCGTCGGCGAGGCGCCCGAGGAATTGATCAAGTCGGCTCGCAGACCGGCCAAAGAAACTGGTCCTCAAGGAGCGATGGCGCAGCTGCGAGGTATATTGGACCATGACGATATCAGGCCTGTGCTCAATAGGATCGTCGTGCCTCTTGTACTCTTACAGTCTTCCAAGTCGACGTTCGTCGATGCTGATCTAGCGGTGAATGCCCTGGAGAAGGCGCGCGTCGATCGAGCTCCGTCAGCCGCTTCTGCCGTTCGGACGGGGGGTACGATCTACTCGGTAGACTACGTCGACTGCGGCCACGAGATGAACCAGGAAAATAGGAAAATCATCGCGTCGACCGTCTTTGACGTCCTCAAGGCGTCCGTCGACGAGGAGGAGCCCGAGACAGTGGTCAGTCTTGACGATCCCCCGAAGTCCTTCCTGTCCTACGCGTCGGCGCCGGCACCTGCTGCTGACGCAGAAGTGTCTGCCGCATTAAGAAGAGCGAGAGAAAGGGAAGAGCTCGAGAAGTCCATGGCCGCGGCTCTAGATGCCGAAGATAGTAGGGTCTCGACGGCCCAACCCGTGGAAGAAGAATCGTCCTCCAGTAGTTCTGAAGAGGAATATGTAGATTCCGACGCTTTATCCGAAGACGAAACAGTAATAACGGTCGACTCGCAAGGTGTAGAAAAGAAAAAACGGCGGCGGCGCGCGACCAAAGGGTCATCAGAGAAACGTAGGAAAAGAGCCGAGAAGCGTCGCTTAGCAGCTTTAAGGAAAGCCGAAGCCGCCGAGAACATCAAGACCGCCGAGCGGGAAGAACGCTTCAGCATGCGATATGAAGACTTTAGGAGTCGAGAGGTGAGGAAGGACGAGCACCGGTTGCAGGTCTACCTGGAAGGGGCCGATCGTGCCTTAGACAAGGCCGACTACATTCTGGAGCAGCGCGACGAGGAGGAAGCTGTTAAGTTAAGACACGAGCAGGGCGTGGTTCGGACCGAGTTGAAAATGGAGCGCCGCGAGAAGGAGCGGCAGGAGGAAGAACAAATGTTAATTGAGTGTGTCAAGTTGGACGGCGAGGCTTCGGGAGGTTATTTGAGCGGTGGTCTCGATAGGTTTGTAAGAGGTTCTACGGCCAAAAAGGACTCGAGGTGTCCTCCCATGCGGGAGATTCGCGAGTCGGCGATGCGCATGACCCAGGACTTATTCGAGGCTCGTAGTCGCTTAGTCTTAGCGTTGCAACAGTGCCTCCAGCTCGAGGACGTGGTCAAGCAGTTCTCGAAGAGCGCCGAAAGGGCCGACCACGAAGCTCGTAAACTCCAACGAACTCTGAGATTACTCGAATCGAATCGAGGCTTGAAGGGCGCCTTAGCCCCGAAACAAGCGGAGATCGACGAGATGCGCCACGCCCACGAGCTTAAAGTTGCTGAATACCAGTCGACGAGTGATGTTCTTGCGTCTCGAGAAAGAAAATTAAGACTCGCGAATAGGATCGCCCAAGCCTTGAAGGTCGTCGTCGAGAAGAAGGAGCAGGCGGCTAATATCCTGGTAGCTGCTTTAGACCGACTGGGCAGGATGCTCCGAACGCGAAGGGGCCAGAAACGACTGGAGAAAACGGAAAAGGAACGAAACGCCGTCGAGCAGCGGAAGACCATCAAGAAAGCGAAAGATAGACTCGCCAAAGTAGACATCGAGATCGGCCGTGTGAAAGGTCATACCGCGGAGTTTGTGAACAGTGATTTGTGGAATCCCGGTGTCTTGCAGCGCATGTCCACTGCTGACTTGAAGCATTCCTTGAACAAGGAACAGCTGGCTTTGGAACGACGTGTCAGAGATCTAGATCGCACCCTCAAACAGTCGGAACGAGATCTCCGAGCCTCGAACCGCGACTTACGAGCTCTCGACGGCGAAGCGGCAACGGTAGAAGACGTCATGAACGCCGTCGTAGATGCGCATAAAGAGGCCACGGGTAGAAGTGTCATGCAGGAATTAAAAGATATGATCAAGGAGCAGGAACGCGCCGCGAAGCTCGACGAGGAAAGGGCCGCGGAGGAGAATTTGAAGAACAAAGCTTTGAAGGGTACACAGGGCGACTGCGTGGCCGCTCGTGTCCGGCACAAGAAAGTGTCCGAACGTTCCAGGGACGAGAAGAAGTGGGTCGCTTTAGATGTCCTTATAAATCCGATCGCGTACGGCCACGTCAGTGAGCAAGAGGCCGAGGAGATGAAGTACGATAGTGATTATGCGCCTACTTTACCTCCCGAGGACATCGAGCGGATTCTGGCGCTGCCTCGCGTGTTGCAGTTGGCTTTACCTTTTCTTTTTAGTGAGGTGGAGATCGAGGCGCACCGGTTGTTGTGTATGTACACGCATGAGGAGGGCGAGGCGCATTTCCGGTCCTTGGACAAGACTGGCCGAGTGTTGGAAGGGGGTTTGCACGCCCGTCGAGTTACTTCTGTGGATAACGAGGACCCGCTGCGAAGAGAAAGTACGAGTACACCGTCCAACAGATCCTACGGTGCTCAGGCTAAATCCGCAGCATTGCTCGATATCGTTTTGAGAGAAAGACGGTTAAGTAGACTACGGTCGATGCAAGCCATCGAACTGTCAGAAGATGAGGCCAAATACTTAGTGTTAGATAGGTTACTACATCCTGAATTGAATTTCGCGCCCCAATCAGGACAGGAAGATGCTAATGACGACGCGCGAGCTCTTGAATTGTTGGAAGATGCCCACTCGTCCGCGGGCATGGATTCAACGGTGGGCCTGAATCAGGGAGATGAGTACGTCGCCCAGCGTAAGATGTACGAGCAGGGCGCCACGGACGTCGAGCTGCACTTCGCGACGAAGTGGTTTCCTTATAGATTGAACGGTTCGGCGCATACGCGTGAGTCGTTGTTAGCCTTGGTCGACGCTGTGCCACCTCTCGATTACGAACCTGATGAAGAGGTAAGGCTTTTGCTCGAGGAGTTCTACGTCGATAGTAGGGTAGATACGCATGGTCGTCGCAAAAAAGGAGCGCAGAAGCAGCTCGACAAGCAATTTAATAGAATAGCGCAGGATAGATTTAACAGGAAGCAGCGTGATTTGCAGGATTTTCCCGAGGAAAGTTCTCTAGAAAGTCGTCGTTCTAGAGGGTCGTTCGACGACGACGGGACGCTAGAAGATGAAATGATCGGTGATGATCCATTAAGGAGCGTGGCTNTNGCNAGAGCGGAGCNNTTTGGNAGTGACGACGACGAGAGCANNGTNACGATTCANAANCCNCCNGTNACTGTTGTNCAATCGGTAGAAAAGTTGAACGAANTNCGNCCNAAGCCNAANGANCCCCAGGCCGTGTTGTTTGAATATGAAGGGAAACGGGCTTCGCTGTTGGATGAGAACGAGTCTCTCGAGACGAGGGAGTCGAGGACGCATCGGTTCGTCGTGCCCGACGAAGTAGATAGGAAGTTCCTTTCACTCACAATTACGGTGGTGTATCGAGGCGTGTTTACGGCGCGAGGCTATCGCTTAGGTCGGATTGCCGCTACTCTGTTTCGAGTACCTACGAAGCGAGATGGTCTCAGTCCACCGATACCTATTGGGTATGCTCCTTATGAAAGTCAGCAGTTGAACACGGGCACGACCTTCGGCAAAACTGTGTTAGTNCATGACCCCTCGGAAAAACCTCTGAAATCAGGAGTATATAACGTCGTCCTAGGTGCAGCATCGGCAACCAAATACTCGATAACAGTAGAAGCCCACGCCGTGCGAACGGCAAATGCGGAGCTCGAAGCACAACATAGAAAAGGTGTGGAGATCCAGGACCGCTTGAAAGTTTGCAGGGTGGCCACGGACGACTTGTGGACCTCGATGCGGCTAGGCGAGAGGAAAGTTTTGGTGGTGCAGGGCCTCATGGACGAGGCCGAGGTCGAAAGTAGCAGGTGCGAGGGCGAGACGGAGCGCTGCAACCAGGAGCTGCAGATCGACGATGAAAGGATGGAGATGACCGACGAGCAGCGGAAGGCGCTGTATATTTCGGCGTCCCGCGGTGCTGCGGTGCCTTCACGCCGTCGACGCGCGTCGTCTCCATCAGACGAGGCCGTGGGTCGTTTCTTTTCCGATTTCGATGCTCCGCGCAGGTACACGCAAGTGAGAACTCTAGAAGTGGAGTTCGCGCACTGGTGCCGCTTGTTTGCGTCTAGATCGCAAGAACGCGTCGATCTGTTGAAGGGTCTACGAGTTTTGAGAGAAGAACGACGAAAACGCCTCGAAGAAATCGAAACGCTCTCGAAAGACTTGACCTGGCTCCAGAAGCACGTACCGAGTGCAGCAGGTCTCGTGCAAGGCATCGACGCGGCGACGAAGTCCGCGCTCCTCCTGAACACGACTTTTGAAAATATTAAGTCAGATGCCGCGACGAAGGCCAAGTGGAAGAAGCTCGCCTCGGTCAAGGGTCTCGTGACGTCCATGATGACGCCCGCCGAAGAGGTACGAAGGCGTCACAGGCAGGAGGGCTGGAACGCCCTGACTTTGCCAGAACAGCAGTGGGTTGTTTTGGATAGAATCAGGGAGCCTCTCAAATACGACTGGTTAACTGATCAAGAAGCGGCGGAGGATTTAGACAGAGAACGGAAGAACCTGAAACCGTTGAAGAGAAAGCTACCTCGATCTTGTAGGGGTATGGCGGGCTACTCGAAGGGCGAGTTAGATAGGGTGGCCGCCTGTACCTTCGACAAGTTGACCAGACAAGAGCGAGGTGTCTGGAAATTGATGAAAAGATTCCACAACGACCCCCAGTTGTTAGTTGATCGACGAAAGGTGGGACCCGAAGGGTTTGATCCCGAGGTTGCGGGTAACACGCGCTTCAAGCACCCCCGGTCCTGGACGAAAGAGGAAAGAGAATGGGCGTCTCTCGACAAAATACTGAACCCGGAGCTGTGGCACGGCCTGAAGTTACGGAGTATGAAGGACCAAAGTCAGGAGACGGCTGACCAGTTGCAGTCGTACCTGAAGCCTGCCGATTGTATTAAAGAGTCAATAGACCCGGAGGACGTGCCGCCGCCTAGCGTTGCCAAGAAGAAGTCGATGTTCGGGCGGATGGGCAACTTGTTCGGGCAGGTCGTTTCATCAGCACTGACCACAACAGTGGACGATGCGGCTCGCTTGGCAACGGAAGAAGGTCGGGACTGGTCATGTCCATTATCGAGACCGCAGATCATGGAGGTCTGGGCCGCGGCGCGGCCCCAAGCGGCGTGGGACGCGGATCGCTGCAAGGCGCATGTTTTGCTCAAAAAGTATAACGGGGATTTTGCGGAGTTCTTCGCCATCCAGAAGGCGCAGCTGCAGCAGCGGTCTCGCGAGGCGGCCGTGGGGCAGCAGAATCGCCTCGCGCGGGACTTTGAAAAAGTTTCGGTCGAGACCGATTTGGACGCGCGCTGTCGCCAGTTGCAGTCGGAGATGGACAAGGCCGTCAACAACTCGAACCCCGAGATGAACTCGTCCGTGCTGCACGGCGGCGTGCCGCAGCGGTATCCCACTACTGTCTTACGATTAGAGTTAGAGAGAGAATTGGATTCATTGCTCAGAGAGCAGGTCTATGAACGAGAAAGAGCCACTAGGTTCTTGCTCGAACAAGAAGACCCGGATGCGGCGTTTGAAACAGACTCGTCAGATGAAGAAGAGAAGGAAAAGCGGACGGGCATCCGCAAGCCCGACCACGTCAGCAAGAACGTCTTCCAACAGAGAAAAGCTGCACTAGCGGAAGCTGGCAAGGACGAGGCGACGAAGATGCTCGAAGCCGAATTGCACGCTTTAGGACCGAAGGCGTGCCTCGGGTGTCGCAAGCCGACCTGTGAATGGACCTCTTCCGTCGATTGGGAGCATGTCAAACAAAGACGGCAGCAGATCTCCGACGAGCTGGTCTACGTGCGCATGCACCCCGACGTCAAAGTGTTGGAGTCTTATGTACCTTTATCAGCCGCTCGTGGGGGCAACCCCAATTTTAGGAGAGACGATTTGCTCTACGAGCTCACGTGGGAGGACAAGCAGCTCGCCATGCGGTCTCGCCTAGATGCTTTAGACCGAGAATTACATGATGCCCACGCGACGAATAAGGAGTACATGGAGGTGCGACTCGGCGTCTTTTCTGAACTTCGAATGATCTCACGCCGTCGCCGCGACCCGCTCACCTTGACGCCGTCGACGCGACCCGCTCACTCTAACCATCGCAGGTCAAGGCGCTGCATGGATACGCGACGATGATGTGGACGAATAACGCGTGCGGTTTCCGCGTCCCTTTCTGACCTTCAATGTTGTGAGGATGGCGTCGTGCTTATCAGACGAGGTCGTGGCCGGTCTCTTTTGGGATTTTGAGGCCATTCGGACCACGTCGGGGTCTTCGCGCGTGACGGGTGAAACTTCGAGAACGGCGCCAGAGAGGGGCCGCTGCCGGTCTTACGTGGCCGCGGTACGCCTGTCGACGCGTCACGCCGTCGCCCCCCCCCGACGCCTGGAGCCGCCGCGTGGGCCTTGCGCTGTGGCCGCGGTTCCTCACCTCTCGCGACCCGCGCAGGCGCCGCGCGCTAGAAAGAGAACATAATAGATATGTGGCCATGGTCGTCGCGTCTGACATCGTCGACGACGCCCTGGAGTGGATGCTCGAGGGCTGGCACTTCGGGGAGCGGGAGTCTCGGTATAGCGTGGCGGGCTACGTCCCATCACTAAAGAGTGACGGGTTCGTGAGGGCTGGTAGTGATCAAGTCTTAGCACAGGCCGACGCGGAAGACCGCGCTTCAAAGCGCAAAGCTGATGAACATAGGGACGAAGCGGTCGTAGGGTCGCCTCGCACGAAGGCGGAAAAAATTGAGAGGAACGCCCAGTTCCGGCTGGGCACCGAAAAAGTAGCCAAAGATGGGAACGACCACGAGAAGCACCTGGACTTCACGGAAACGACCTTAAAGTTCGGGCTATTTTGTATCACTCTGATGTTTTTTAGAGCGATGTCGTTAGTAAGACGCGAACGCGACACGTTCGCTGGCACGCACGACGCCATCACGTCGGAAGGGAACCCCCAGAAGCCGACGGAGGAGCGACGGAAGATGCGCCGCGAAAAGGCTCTTCTCGAAGAAAGGCAGAAGAAGATGCAGCAGGTCTTGAATCGAGCGAAGGTTGGGGAGGAGCGTACCAGAAAACGCTTGGCCAAGGAAAGGGCGGAAGCAGCATCGAAACTCCACGAGAAGGTCCGGAGGGAGAAGCGCGAACTGCAAGCTTGTGCGAAGCTCCAAGCGTTTTATAGAGGACATCTCGGAAGGAAGGCGGCTCGGAGATGGGCCGTGAAGCGCGCCGAGTTGGAGGCCATGAACGCCTTGATGACGGCCTCGGCAATTACTATTGAGAGAGTATTTAGAGGCTACATGGGCCGAATTGCTGCTTCCGTTGCTCGCATGGAGATGGCCGAGTTCATCTCCATGATCCGCCTCGAAGAAGCGCAAGCGGATGAAGATGAATATTGGAGGACCCACGGCTGGGCGCGGCTCAAGCGCAACGTCATGATGTTCGTGCGCGCGACGTTCGAGCGGAAGGCGGACGTCGCCGAGGAGGACATGAAGATGATCCAGTCGCTCACGGCGGCGATGGACGAGGACTGAGTAAATATATGATGTGTTAGTCGGCTTTATTGGTTGCCGTCGCGCGCGTCGCGCCGAGCTCCTGGAGCTTCTTCTCGATCTCATTGGTTCGGAACCCGGTACACGTCCAGGCGCATTTCGAATCCTTGTAAATCTTGAAGGTCGGCATCGCGGTCACGCCTTCTCGTTGCGCGACTTCCCGGCATTCGTCGACGTCGCATTTCACAAATTCCGCACCAGCCCACTTCGTAGACATGGCGCCGAAGGCGGGCGCCGACGCGCGGCAAGGAGGACACCACGTCGCGTAGAAGTCGACGAGCGTCAGGCCGTCCTTGACGAAGCCGTCGAACTCCGCAGTGCTATGAGCGCCCTTCGTCCGGCCGCCGGCTTCGGGGAACGGCTGTCGGCTTTGATACATTGATCTCAAGAACATAAAAATGAGCAGGCAGAGCACCGGTCTCGCCATGAGCCAATTGATGGGGGCCATGGGATCCATGGCTTACGACTGCGCGCGGGCACCGTGGATGGTGCTGGTGTGAGTGCTGTGGATGTGCACTGCGGAGAGGACTCGTTGTCGTGTGCACGAGGTCCGCAGGCGAACAAATGCGATGGCGGCGGCCGATTTTGGTGTGTCTTGCTGGGGATGCCTAGTGTCTTACAGGACGCTAGCTGGGCGTCGTCGCGCTACCGCTTAGCCCGAATATTAGAGGACGCGCTACTTGTTTGAGGGTAGTTGCGACTAATTTTCGTCGGCTGGGAGTTGGACGTCGGTAAGTCTCGCGAAGACCCGACTCCAGACTTACTGGATCGTGCCGAACGCCTCGACGTTGACGGATCCTACAGATATCGCGTTACGGGCGCGCGTCCAGGAGTTCTGCGATTCGTTAACTGATGCCCAGCGCGACGACGTGATGAAGATCGTACCTCGGATGGTCGAGGGCCCCTGGGTGGCCAAACACGCCGTCGGCCAGAAGCCTGCTTTGTTGGGACACGCCATCACGACGGCCTACCACTCGGGACCCGGATGGTTCGAGATGGACGTCGACGTCAGTTCATCGTCCACCGCCGCCGGCGCGCTCCGCATCCTCAAGTCCTGCTCCAAATCATTAGTGATGGACCTGGCGTTCGTCCTCGAGGGCCAGACGCCCGATGCCCTGCCCGAGAAGATCCTGGGCACGGTGGAATGGAACCACTTCGACCTCGACCCGGACAACTCGCCCGTGATCAAGGTCTGCGCCGAGGACAACTAGGCCGCGCGGGTGGGTCGCGCGAAGAAATCCCCCCTTCCATCCCTCTCCCTTAAAACTTCACTCATCATCCGTCCCAGCATGCGTGCGGGTTTCGAGCTTTGCCA
>NZGT01000180.1 GCA_002691025.1 Spirochaeta sp.
TAGCTCCAGGCGCGGCGTTTGCCTTCTTCGGCCAGGGGATAGATCGGTTCTTCGTCGGTTTCGACCAGGGTCTTGCAGGCGGCTCGTCCGGAGCCCGGCATCCAGAAGAACTCGAAATGCCGATGNTNCTGGGTNAGTTCNTCGATTCGTTCGAGCACTGTATCCAGCTCTTCAAGCCAGAGCCTTTCCTGAAGCCGGTAGGCGGGGCGGATCTGGAGTGTGAGTTCCGTGACGATGCCCACGGCTCCGAGNCCCAGCCGTACGACTTCGAAGAGTTCGGGCTCTTGATCGGCGGAACATTCCACCGCCGATCCGTCGGCGAGGATGAGTCGCGCTTTGAGCACGGAGGCCGAGAGGTTCTGGAGTGTCGTTCCTGTGCCGTGGGTTCCGGTTGCGACGGCTCCGCCCAGGGTCTGCCGGTCGATGTCTCCCTGNTTNAGGAGAGCCGCGCCTGATTTCCGGAGAGGAAGACCCAGAGCGGAAATTCGAGCGCCGGCCTGGATCCGGGCCCAGCCCTCCTGGAGATNGACCTCNAGAACCTCGGAAAAGTCCTTCAAGTCCATGAGGACTCCATCCGTTGNAACCAGGGGGGAGTGGCTATGGGAAGCGCCCATCATCCCGATGGGCGAGGCGGTTTCGTGGGCGTGCTCCACGGCCTGGATGAGCGTGGCTTCGTTCGTGGGGGAGAAGATTCGTGCGGGTTGGGCCCGCAGCCGGCCCGACCAGTTCTGCCACTCGGCCATGCTTTGCCTCTCCTATTCAAGTGGCCGTCGTGGATCGCACGAGGGGTTGTCCCGNGCGCCGGATCGGTTCTGGGAGCAGAGTGTCGAGAGAGTTGTCGCGGGTGTCAAGCGCCTGGTTTCNATGCTGTGAATGAAACCTCGCTGGCCNAGGCCTCCCCGCCGCTGGTTTTTTACGAATCGTTCGCCGGGTTTGAGAGCGGTGTTATGCTTATTGCCCCCCTTACGCGTTTTCATCCTCCAAAGGAGTACTGATGCGAATCACCCTGGCCGAATCGATGTGTGATCCCAGCCACTACCCGCCCTTGGCNCAGGCGGCCGAGAANGCCGGCTATTACGGNCTCACGATTCCNGACAGCATCTGCTACCCCGAGTTCTCTGACAGNCCGTATCCCTACACNCCGGATGGGAAACGGGAGTTCCTGGACGGGAAGCCTTTCATCGAACCNATGATCCTGGCGACTCATCTCGCNGCCGTNACGGAGCGTCTGCGCCTGGCGACNTTNGTNGTGAAGNTGGCNGTNCGGNACCCTGTGATGATTGCGAANCAGGCCATGTCCGTCGCTGTGCTGAGCCAGAATCGGCTGACTTTCGGNGTCGGGCTNTCTCCCTGGCCTGAGGATTTCGCCGTGACGGGAACGCCCTGGGCTGGCCGGGGCAAGCGGATGGACGAAATGATCGAAATCCTTCGTGGGCTTGAGACCGGTGAATACTACGAATTCCACGGCAAGCATTTCGAGATCCAGAGTATCAAGATGACGCCTGCACCTTCGCAGCGNATCCCGATCCTCATCGGAGGCCACTCGGACCCGGCCTTGAAACGGGCGGCTCGAGTGGGGGACGGTTGGATGCATGCCGGGGGCAGTGCCGAGGATCTTGCNAAGATGCTGGACCGGCTGACGGAACTGCGAGCCGAGTACGGGCGCTCCGGGGATCCCTTTCAGGTCCACGTGATTTCCATGGATGGCTATTCGCGGGACGGACTGCTTCGGCTCGAGGATCTCGGCGTGACTGACGCCATCGTGGGATTCCGCAATGGCTATGAAGGCGATGACATGGCGCTTCAGGACAAAATCGACGCGGTCAATCGTTATGCCGACAAAGTGATTTCTACGCTGTAGCGCGAGTCGCTACTGGATCTCGAANCCGATNCGNACACCCAGCGTATCGAGGCCGGGATTGGGCGGNTTGATNCCAGCATTCGAGATGTGCTGCCAGTTGAGACCCGCCAGAAGAGCGAAGCGGTCATTCAGTGCCCAGCGGACCCCGATGGTGGTGTGGATGAAGAAGCACACGCCATCGGCCTGGTCTCGCAGTCTGAAATCAAGTTTGCCGACGCCGACTCCCGCTTCGAAGTAGGGTCTCCAGGCATGACCGGGCCGGATCGTGTAGCGAAGAGCCGCGACGGCGCCTCCAGCGTCTCCCGAGTGCGGCTCGAAATTGCGCACGACGGTCCCCATGAGGAGAGCATTCAGGCTTCCGTCATACCAGTGATTCCCGTCCCCCAGGTTGGCCAGGCGCATGCGGATCCAGGGTTCAATGGCCATCCACTCGACATCACCCACATCCTTTCCGTTCTGGATACTTCGAACGGAGACACCCTCGCCGTAGCCGATGGAGAGTCCGAACCCGAAACGCTTNTCCNNACCCGNTNGTTCNGCTGNGGCCAGGCTGGGATATGCAGCCAGCAGGGTCAGGAAAATCATCAGGATGAGTTGCTGTTTGCTCGTTTGCATTTTCAAAACGGCCTCACGACCACCAGGATCACGATTCCGACCATGATCAGCGTGGGGACTTCNTTGGCGATCCGGAAGAATCGCTCGGGGTGGGTGTTCTGGTCCGCGGCGAAATCGTTGCGCCATTGAGTCATCTTCCAGTGGGTCAGGCAAAGCCCTGCGACCAGCAGGAGTTTGATCCACAGCCATGGGCCCGCGTTGGCGAGATAGCCGGGAGAAGTCAGCAGGAGGAAGCCGAAGAAGAGAGAGGCCACCATGGCGGGAAACATGATGAGGCGCGAGAGCTTGCCTTCCATGATCTTGAAGGTCTCGGATTGAGCGGAGCCCGGCTCGGCCTGGCAGTGGTACACGAACAGGCGGGGCAGGNAGAGAAGCCCGGCCATCCACGAAATGACCGCGATGATGTGGAGCGCCTTGATCCACGGCCAGGCGTAGATCCAGAAAGTGGACATGCCGTTCATTTCTCCCGTGAAGAGGTCGATGGCACCAGAGGAAGAAGTCTAGCGGCCCTCGGGGTGTCGAAAAAGGGTGTGGGTCGAGTGAGCGGCTTGAGGGGATTGGGCCGGAAACGGGACAAGGCCTGCCGCGATTGAATGCGCTCATGCAGCAATGCAGGCATTCGGGTAGAGTTGCGGGCCTTCATTGNGGGGAGTCTNNAGGTGTACAGCATTCTCATTTCGATCGCGGCCGGCATTGTCGTGGGCGTCGTCTATACGTTGCTTGGATTCTGGAAGACCTGGGCCATNGGGANCATCCTGGNCATCGTGGTGGCCATTGTCTCCTTCATCTTGATTTCGCGACGGCTCGCCAAACGGTTCGAGCCGCAGTTCCTCAATGCGCAGAAACAACTTCAGTCCGGAGCGAACCAGCTGGCNTTGAAGACGCTTGAAGATCTGTTGCCTTTGGCTCGTTGGCAGATCATGCTCAAAGGCCAGATCTACGCCCAGATGGGAATCCTGGCCTACGGAATGGAGCAGGACGATCGAGCGCTTGAGTACCTGAGCCAGTGTTCTCTGCGTTCCTCCGAGGGCCGGATGGCGCTGGCCGCCATCCTGTTCCGTCGCAAGCAGTTCGACAAGGCCTTTGAAACCATGGACTCCGTCCTCCAGGCCAACAAGAAGCAGATGCTTCCCTATAGCGTCTATGCCTGGATGCTGAGCAAGCACGGCGAGCAGGAGAAGGCCATTGAGAAGGTCCAGAGGGCTCTGAAGAAGGAACCGAGCAACGAGGCCAACAAGGACAACCTTCTACGCCTGCAGAATGGACGCAAGCTCAACATGAAACAGTTTGGAATGTCCTGGTATGCCCTGAAGCTGGAGAAGCCACCGAGCTCCATGCGACAATATGCGCCGGGCACCCATCGAGGCATGCGTCAGCGAAAGCAGAAGCGCCGAGGCTGAGACCTTCCTGTGCGGCCGATCCTTTCCGGTGCAGGGCGGGCAGGCCTGGGGTCTCAGTCGTAGATCTCGTTCTTGACGATTTCTTCGAGGGTCTGCCTGTTGCGAATCAGTCGGACGTCGCCGTTCTGGGTCATCAGGACTTCGGCCGCCTCCGGGAAGGAGTTGTAGTGCTTGCCGGCGAGTCCCGAGCAGTAGGCGCCCGCTCCCCCGATCACACAGGTGTCTCCGGTTTCCGGACGGGCCAGTCTCCGCGGCGCGAGGCTCTCCGGGTCTCCCGGGCCGGGCGTCAAGACGTCTCCGCTTTCGCAGCAATGCCCGGTGATCACGAGGTCGATTTCTTCTTCTGGCGAATCGGCCGATGCCTTGACGATCTCGATGGGATGCTGTGCTCCGTAGAGGTTGGGGCGTAGCAGCTCGGTCATGCCGCTGTCTGTCTTGGCGAAGACATATCCGTCCTCACCCGTGTTGACCACGTCGATGACGTTGGCCAGGATGGCGCCAGCATTGGCCACCAGATAGGTGCCCGGCTCGATCTCCAGATGCAGCGAACGTCCGTGCTCTTCCTTGAAGGCCTGGAAGTCTCCGAGGAGGGCTTCGCCAATCTTCTTGAGGTCGGCCGATTCTTCGCCGGGCATGCGAGCGATCTTGAAACCGCCGCCCAGGCTGAGCCTCTTCACGTCCGGGAGTCGGGCCACGATGGCCAAAGAGAGCCGTGCGCATCGTTGCCAGACTTCGGGGTCGCCTCCAGAGCCGATGTGGGTGTGCATGCCGGTGAGCTGGAGCCGGTGGTCCTCAACGATGGAGAGCACCTGGTCGAGGTGTTCGTGCCAGATCCCGAAACTGGATCCGGGCCCACCGACATTGGTGCGGTTGTTATGGCCAGAGCCGAGCCCTGGATTGACCCGGATGCTCACTTCGCGGCCCGGGAAGAGTTCGCCGTAGGCTTTGAGCTGTTCCAGCGAGCACGCGTTGAAGAGCACGCCGCGCTCCACCAGCCCCTTGAGATCCTTCGGGATCTCCTGCGCGGTGACCTGGATCTCTTCGGGAGGGACTCCGGCGAGGAGGGCTCGCTCCGCTTCGAAGCCACTGCTGGCATCGATATGCAGGCCCATCCGGTTCAGGAGTCGGACGATGGCGGCCGTGGGGAGGGCCTTCATGGCGTATCGCGCAGTGAAACCATCGGCATGGGGAAAGTCGAGTACGTGTCGTGCCGCCGCTTCGAGACGACTCTGGTCGTAGACGTAGAGCGGGGTGCCGTACTCGGCTCGTAGGTTCTTGATCTGCTGGGGGTCGAGAAAGCTCATGTCGTTTTGTTCTATTCCGTCTCAGGTGAAAGGGTCCTGATCCACTTTAGCAGGCCATGGCTTTCCTACAGCGGCCGATTCTCCTTGGACGGCGTAAGATGGGGTCGGAAGGAGAGCGTCCCGAGCGCCCGTCATGCGCCTCACCCCGACTCAAATCCCGCAGGAAAACCGGACCTCATGCAGCCTGGCTTGGGTGGGGGCTGGCATTCGTGTGTGTGTTGCATGGCTGGTCTGTGGATCGGGTTGCTTCTTCCTGCTCGCTGATTCAGCCCATTCTGATGCGCCGTCCGGCTATTATGATTCGGTGGACGGGAGCAGCGCCGAGGCCTTGCGAGAAGACCTCCACGCCCGGATCGAGGACCATCAGCGCTTTCCCTACACGTCCACGGCCACCGACACCTGGGACGTGCTGGAGTTGGCCGACGAAGACCCCGATGATGGGTCCGCGATTCGAGATGTCTATGCCAATTCGAGTCTTCCGAAGTTTGGCGGGGGCGGGGGCGGCTATCAGAGGGAGCATGCCTGGCCCAAGTCCTATGGTTTTCCGGATGACGGAAGCGACAACTACCCCTATTCGGATATGCACCATCTCTTTCTCGCGGATGGGAGCTACAACGGTTCGCGGAGCAACAAACTTTTCGGTGCCTGCGACGCGACTTGTACGGAGCGTCCGACGGTGGCGAACGGAGGCGTGGGGGGCGGAACCGGCCTCTATCCGGGGTATTCGAACTGGACCGAAACCGGGGTCTGGGAGACCTGGATCGGGCGTCGAGGCGATGTGGCCCGGGCTCTCCTCTACATGGATGTCCGCTACGAGGGTGGGGTGCACGGCGGGACGGGTTTGGCTGAGCCGGATCTCATCCTGACCGATGATGTGGGTCAGGTGGTGGTGAGTGGAGTCAATGCGGCCACCGGTTATATGGGCCGGCTCGCGGTTCTTCTTGCGTGGCACGAGCAGGATCCTGTGGATGCGGTTGAAATGCAGCGAAACGATGTGATTTCCAGCTATCAGGGCAATCGCAATCCCTTCATCGATCACCCGGAATGGGCGGCGTGCGTCTTTGAAGGAGAATGCACGGGAAGCCCGCCTCCGACGCCTGCCATCCCCCCTTGGATCAACGAGATCCATTACGACAATGTCGGTTCGGATGAAGGAGAAGGGTTCGAGATTGCGGGCCCGGCCGGCACCGATCTATCTGGCTTTCGGGTGCTCCACTACAACGGGAACGGGGGCGGCGTGATCGACTCGGTGGACCTCAGTGGAGTGCTCGCCGACACCGGCAGCGGCTACGGATTCCTCTTCTTCGAGCAGTCCCCGCTGCAGAATGGGCCGGCCGATGGGTTGGCGCTGATTGCACCGGGGGGCGACGTCCTGGAGTTTTTCAGTTGGGAGGGCGTGGTTACCGCGACTTCAGGAGAGGCCCTGGGGCTGACGTCCACGGATCTGGGGGTCGCCGAGTCCTCGGTGACCTCGTCTCTCGAATCCCTGGCCCGAGTGGGCTGGGGCAGCACAGGGGGGGATTTCGCATGGGAGGCCGGCACGGCCGAGAGCCCGGGCGAGGTGAATCCGGGTCAATTCCTTGTAGTTCCGGTGGGTGTACCGATTCTTTCCTCCGGCTTCGGACCCGGATGGCTCGTTTTGTGCCTGGGGCTGGGCTTCGGCGCGATCCGTCGATTTTGTGCGGTGGCTGACTGAGTCATCGCCCGTTTTGGCTTCGGTGGATGCTCGCTTTGTCCGGAGTGCTAGTCTCGCGCGCCATGTCTTCTGAAGAATCTGACAAGCCGTCGAATTTCATTCGGACCCGTGTGAAGTCCGACGTGGAGGCCGGCCAGAATGGCGGCCGGGTGGTGACTCGTTTTCCTCCGGAACCCAACGGTTGCCTCCATATCGGCCACGCCAAGTCCATGGTCCTGAATTTTGGTCTTGCCAAGGAGTTCGGGGGAACGTGCAACCTCCGCTTTGACGACACCAACCCGAGTGCGGAAGAAAATGAACACGTGGAGTCCATCGTCGAGGACATCCGCTGGCTTGGTTTTGACTGGGGGGACAACCTCTTTTTTGCATCGGACTACTTCGATGCCCTCTACGAAATGGCGGTGCGCTTGATCGAGAAGGGGCTCGCCTTCGTGGATGATCAGAGTGCAGACGAAATCCGCGCCAATCAGGGAACCCTGACGGAGTCCGGCACGGGAAGTCCGTTTCGCGATCGCTCGGTGGAGGAGAACCTCGACCTCTTCGCTCGGATGAAAGANGGNGAGTTNGCNGAAGGNGNAAGNGTNCTNCGGGCNAAGATCGACATGTCTTCCTCCATCCTGACCCTGCGTGATCCCTTGATGTATCGCATCCAGAAGAGTCATCACCACCGGACGGGAACCGATTGGTCGATCTATCCCATGTACGATTTTGCGCACGGTCAGTCAGATGCCCTCGAGGGCATTACGCACTCCGTTTGTACGCTTGAGTTCCAGGATCATCGACCGCTCTATGATTGGTTCATCGAGGCGCTGGAGTTGAGTCCTGCGCCCAAGCAGATTGAGTTTGCCCGTCTCAACCTGACCTACACCGTCATGAGTAAACGGAAGCTTCGCCAGCTGGTTGAGGAAGAACTGGTTTCCGGCTGGGACGATCCGCGCATGCCGACGCTTCGAGGAATGCGGCGGCGAGGCTATCCCCCGGCTGCGATTCGGGAGTTCTGTGATGGGATCGGAGTGGCGAAGCGAGACAGCCTGATCGAATTGGCTCGGCTTGAATACAGTATTCGCCAGGACCTCAATCGGAATGCGGCCCGTGTCATGGGGGTTCTGCGGCCCCTCAAGGTCATCATCGACAACTTCCCGGAAGGGGAGGTGGATGAACTGGACGCGATCAACAATCCGGAGGATGAATCCGCAGGAACGCGCCGGGTTCCGTTCTCCCGCGAACTCTATATCGAGCGCGACGATTTCATGGAAGATCCGCCCAAGAAGTTCTTCCGACTCGCTCCCGGTCGAGAGGTGCGTTTGCGCTACGCCTTCTTCATCACCTGTGTGGATGTGATCAAGGACGACTCAGGAGAAATCACCGAACTCCACTGCACCTATGATCCGGAAACGCGTGGTGGAGATGCTCCGGATGGACGCAAGGTCAAGGCCACCCTTCACTGGGTTTCGGCGGATCACGCCCTGCCGGCGGAAGTGCGCCTCTATTCGCATCTTCTGGAGTGCGAGGATCCGGCCGCGCTTCCCGAGGGAGACGATGTGATGAATCATCTGAATCCCGAATCCCTTGAAGTGATCGAGGACGCTCGAGTCGAGCCCAGTCTGCAGGGGGCGGAGTCAGGCACTTCCTATCAGTTCGAGAGGCTGGGGTATTTTGCAGTCGATCCGGATACGACATCGGATCAGCTGGTCTTCAATCGCACCGTGACGCTCAGGGACACCTGGGCCAAGCTCGTTCGTAAGGAGAAGAAGTAATGGCACGGTATGGAATGACACTCCCTCTGGCTGGAATCCCTCTTCATCAGCACGAAGACTGGCTGAAGGAAATGGTCGATCTTGGATATACGGACTTCTGGTCCTCGGAAGCCAACGGTCACGACGGCTTCACGCCGCTCGCCCTGGCTGCCGCCTGGGCCCCGACGGCTCGACTGGGGATTGCCATCATCCCGGCCTATACCCGTGGGCCGGCTCTCATGGCCCAGTCCGTGGCTTCTCTGGCCGACGCGGCCCCGGGTCGTTTCGTGATGGGGATCGGCACCTCGTCCGATGTCATCGTGGAGCGCTGGAATGGTATTCCTTTCGAGCAACCCTATCAGCAGGTTCGGGACATGGTGCGTTTCTTGCGCAAGGCCCTGGCCGGTGAGAAGGTGGATGAAAGCTTTGAGCGCTTTACGGTAAAAGGCTTTCGCTCCGGAGTGAAGCTCGAGAAGACGCCTCCGATCCTCATCGCGGCCTTGCGGCAGGGCATGCTGAAGTTGGCCGGTCGGGAAGGAGACGGCGCCATCCTCAACTGGCTTTCGGCGGAGGATGTGAAGCAGGTGGCCCCTTATGTCCATGAGGGAGGCGAGGGCAAGGAGATCGCAGCACGGATCTTTGTTCTTCCTGTGGCGGATCGGGGCATGGCTCTGGCGATTGGTCGTCGTGCCGTGGCGGCTTATCTGAATGTGCCGGTCTATGCGGCGTTTCACGAGTGGCTGGGTCGAGGCGACATGCTGGCTGGGATGTGGAAGCACTGGAAGGAAGGCGACCGAGCGGCTGCGTTGGAAGCCATTCCGGAAGAGGTCGTCGATGCCTTGATCGTGAGCGGTCCTCCTGAGGCCTGTCGCGAGCATGTGATGCGTTACGCGGAGAACGGAGTGGATACGCCGGCCCTGGCCATCCTCCACTCAGAAGACTTGAAGCAGACCATCCGCGATCTGGCCCCTCAGTAGAAACGGCTCAACCCATGGTCCGCTCGATTCGATCTGGAGTCGCGCTGCTCTTCCTGGGCGTGTCGTTATGCGTGACCCCGGTGAAGTCCGAAGAGCCCACGTGGCTTGATCTCTGGGGCGAGGTGCTGGCCCGGCATACCCGGGCAGTGGACTCCGAGGTAGGGACCCGTGTCGACTATGTGGCCTTGTCTCGAGACCCCATGTGGCCCCGTGTGCTTGCGGGATTGGGGAAGCAAGACCCACTTCGGTTCAAGACCCGCGAAGAGAAGCTCTCGTTCTGGATCAATGCCTACAACATTCTTGCCATCGATGTGGTGATCCAGAACTACCCCGTGAAGAGCATTCGGGATATCGGCTCCTGGTTTCGTCCAGTCTGGAAGAAGCCGGCGGGTCAGATCCGCGGGCGAAGCTATTCGTTGGATGAGATCGAGCACGAAATCCTTCGCCCCATGGGCGAGCCACGCATTCATGGCGCCATCGTATGTGCTTCGATTTCATGTCCCAGCCTCTTGCGCCGTCCTTACCGCGCGCAGAGTGTGGGAGCGCAGATGGACGAGAGTCTTCGCGCCTGGATGAGACGCCCCGATAAAGGGATGGCCCTGGATCGTCAGAATCGTATTTTGAGGGTCAGCAAGGTCTTCGATTGGTTCAGCGAGGATTTCGAGGTCGAAGGAGGGGTTCGTTCTTTCGTGACACGCTACGCGCCACCCGAGGCGGCGGCCTGGCTGCGCGAGGAGAAAGAGCCCGTATCGCTCCGTTATTTCGACTACGACTGGAACCTCAACAACTAGCGGCGTTTCGGACGCGGTGTGGGTCTTTCGAAGGCGGCGCGCAGGTTGCGAGCGAGGGCTCCGGGCTCTCCTCGTTTCGGATCGAAAAAAGCCAGAGCCACGTCCAGGCGGTGTCGTCCGCCGCCGACCCGGTATTGGGGAAGCGTGTCCGGGCCGCAGGCCCCCGTGCCCAGTCCGCGTTGGTGCCAGTCGAGTTCGACGATGGTTTCTGCACGCGGACGTAGCTCATGGATGTGACGGGCGGCATAGAGATCATGGCCGTCGAGATGGGAGACGCGACATTCCATTGGATCCATGGCGGCCACGAGCAGTCCCGCGTCTTCCTTGCGGCATAAGGAGAGCCAACGGGTATCGCTCTTGTTTCCATTTTCCTGCGGCACCACATAGCGGTGGTACTGTTCATCCACCGTTCCGCTGTAACGGGCCAGGCGGGCTCCGGCCTTCCGGTCCCAATAGCTCTCATGGGGCCCCCGGCCGTACCATTCCACCCTTTCGAAGCCATGGCTCATCTGGAACTGGATGCCCGCTCTCGGCAGATCATCGAGAGCTTTTCCGAAACGGAATTCATTGCTCATGAACATGTATCCGTTGGACTGGATGATCCATTTCTGGACGAAATGGATCCGGTGGGCCTCCTCCCCGTCTTTCTCTTCGCCGCCGGCCGTCGCGCTGGCTTCGAGTGTGACGCGGACGGAGTCGCTGCCTTGTTTGCGTACGCGGCCTTGCGGGTTCTTGAATTCCAATCGGTCGAGTCCCCAGGCGAGCCATTTTCCCAGTGCTTTTGGCGGAAGGGCGGGGTAGGCCTTGATGCCGTCGTTGTCGGTGGGGCCCCGCCATAGGTTGGGGACGGGGGGGGACGAGAGCATTTCCTGCCCCTGAAAGCGGATGGAGGAGACGCGGGCCTGGTTCTTCTCCACCTCGATCTCGAAGTCCGGGCCCTGGATCCGGGCTCGACGTTCGGTTTGATCCAGTTCAAGAGAAGGCTCGGCCTTCTTGCGGGGCGCCTTCTTCTTCGGTTTCCGGGCACGGGGTACGGGGAGTTCGAATTGCTCCCACGCCACCTCGTGGTCACGGGGCGCCCAGGCGCTTTCGCGGACGGTCACCGCCTGGAGGGTCAGGCGTCTTTCTTCGCCATCTTTTGCTTCGAACTCGGGAAGCTCGATCTGGATCGCCTGGGAATCACCGGCCGGGGTCTTCATGCGAGGAAGACGGCCCCGCTTCTTGATCTGGCCGTCCACCGAAAGCGCCCAGCGAAGGGAAAGCGAGGAGAGGTCGGCGAAGTCCTGTCGGTTGTGGACCCTGAACCTGCCCTTCGAAGCCTGGGTGGCTTCGAAGTGGACCGGTTGTGCCAGCTTCTTCAATTCAAAAAGCATGGGATGAGGGGTCCGGTCGGGGCTGAGCATTCCGTTGATGCAGAAGTTGGCGTCGTTGGGTTGATCGCCGAAGTCGCCCCCGTAGGCCCAGTAGGGCCGCCCGGCTTCATCGTGACGGAGCAATCCCTGATCGATCCAGTCCCAGATGAATCCGCCTTGAAGGCCGTCGTAGCGGCGAAAGGCGTCCCAGTATTCGGCCAGTCCGCCGCCGCTGTTGCCCATGGCGTGGGCGTATTCGCAAAGGATGAGAGGCCCCTTTCCCTTTTTGGATCGTCCATATCGGACGACCTCGTCCACCGGCGCATACATGGGGCAGATGATGTCGGTTGCAAAAGGGTCTCCGTAGAGATTCCACTGGAGGGCCCCCTCGTACTGGATCGGTCGGCTCGGGTCGTAGCGCCGGATCCAGGCCGCCATGGCATCATGATTGGGGCCATAGCCGCTTTCATTTCCGAGAGACCAGATGATGATGGAGGGATGGTTCTTGTCTCGGAGAACCATACGAAGGCCTCGGTCCAGGAAGGCCTTGGCATAACGCGGGTCGTGGCCGAGTTGAGCCAGAAAAGCGTGGGATTCGATATTGGCTTCGTCTACGACATAGAGACCGTACTCGTCACACAGGTCATAGAAATAGGGATCGTTCGGGTAGTGGGCCGTTCTCACGGCATTGATATTGAAGCGCTTCATCAGGAGCACATCTTCGAGCATGTCTTCCCGAGTGAGAGCCTTGCCTCGGGTCTCGTGATGGTCATGACGGTTCACGCCCCGGATCATGACCGGGCGTCCATTGACAAGGAGATCACGCCCGCGGATTTCGACGCGTCGGAAGCCAAGTCGTGTACTCACGTGTTCGATGGCGCGCCCGTCAGGGTCAATGAGGGATACAACCAGCGTGTAAAGCCGGGGGTCTTCGGCCGACCAGGCTTGCGGTGCTTTGATCTCATCCAGGATCAGGGCTCGGTGTCCCCGGTGCAGGTAGGGGTTGGTGGCGATCTGGACGGGGGCCTCGAAGGGACTTCCCTTGACCTTCTTTCCCGAAGGAGAGCGCAAGGTCGCTTCGATGGTGTAGCCCTCTTTTGCGGATGCAGGGGCGTCAAACCCCACTTCGACGTCAAGACCGAAGAACCCGTGCTGGATCTCTTTGTCGAGTTCCGAGCTGACTTTGAGGTCCGCGATATGAACCGGGGCGGTGGAGTAGAGGTAGACCTCGCGGTGGAGGCCGGCCATGAACCAGTGGTCCTGGTCTTCGATGTAGGTGGCATCGGAGAAGCGCACCACCATGGCCACCAGGCTGTTCTCTCCGCTTACGAGATAGGGCGTAAGATCGAATTCGGCCGGGAGTCGCGAATCCTTGGACAGGCCCAGAGGTGAGCCGTTGAGCCAGACGTAGAGAACGCTCTCGGCGCCGCCGAAGTGCACCACGACACGTCGGTTCTTCCAGCCCGGCGGCAGTGTGAACTTTCGCCGGTAGATTCCGGTTGGGTTCTCTTCCGGGATGTCCGGCGGTTCACCCGGGAAGGGCATCTGGATATTGGTGTAGTGGGGCCGGTCGTACCCCTGGCAGGTCCAGTTGCTGGGGACCGGGGTCTGATCCCAATGGGTGTCGTCGAAATCAGGTTCCTTGAATCCGTCAGGTGTGGACTCAGGGCGTTCGCAGAGATGAAATCGCCAGGACCCGTCCAGTGACATCCAGTAGGGCGAACCACTTCTGTCAGCGTGGGTTGCTGCATCGGGATCGGCGAAGGGAATCAGTGGGCTGCGAGCGGGGAGGCGACCCAGGCCGGTGCATTCCGGATCTTTCCAACTCTGTTCGCCCCTCTCCGTTCCCAACACGTTGACTCTCCGATTCCATCTTCGTCAGAAGGCACTCCGAGCTTCTGATCGAGCAATCATACCGATCCCCACCTCGATGGGGTCTATTGGCTTCTACGCTTTTCAAGCGCTTCACATTGTGTTCGTGCGAGAGGGGGTGGCCCCATTCGATTCCCAAAGTCCGCGGCGGGCCACGGCGCATGTTCTTTTGACGCCCCGATTCACGCTTGTTCAGGGCAGTTGATTCAATAGAATCAAGGAGATACCAAACGTAAGGTAGCCTAACGAAATGGTCGAAAACGGGTTTTTGCGTGGGTTTTGGGACCCGATTCGTCCTCTTT
Organism: Spirochaeta sp.; assembly: GCA_002691025.1. GTDB lineage: Bacteria > Myxococcota_A > UBA9160 > UBA9160 > UBA4427 > MED660. The sequence goes on from NZGT01000180.1 coordinate 13,907, forward strand.
GATGTGATGTCAGTAGCCCATGCTTGCAGGAATATTCCTGTTTTTTGTTCACACAAGGGCTTCAGAGATTGTAGGATCAGGGTCTACACCCAACGGAATTGTGCCGAAGTGGTGTCATCAACATGGAGAACAGAGTTTGGCTACCGGTACTGTAAAATGGTTCAGTGAACAAAAGGGATACGGGTTCATCACTCCTGAAGACGGAGGGAAGGATCTGTTTGTACATTACTCGAACATCGTGGGTGACGGCTTCCGTAACCTGCAAGATGGACAGGCTGTGGAATATGAGCCTGCCCAGGGACAGAAGGGCCCCGAGGCCCAGAACGTGCGCGCGAGCGGTTGATCAGAATTACGCAATTCTGAACAGCCCATTGAGTGGCGTTTATAAGAGGGGCTCCCATTCGATGGGGGTCCCTCTTCTTGTTTCTCAATAGGGCTTGTTGTTTTTTTCGCGCAGCGCGAAACCCTTTGCCTCGGGTTTCGTGATTTCCGGTTGAACCCACTCCCCGGAAGGGGCGCGCGCCTGGCCTCGCGGATCGGTTTCTGGATGGAATCCGAAGCCCGGTCCCCGCTTGCGTCGTTCCGCCTTGTGTCTCTCAAGCAAGACGGCGTTTTGGTACTCGCTTCGCGCCGTAAACCACACGAAACCGCCAATGACGGCCATCATGAGTCCACCTCGAACGAGTCCATAGACCACCAGGCCCGCGGCGAGAATGCGCGCGAGTGACGTCGCGATGCCAGTCGCTTTGAGGGCGGGCATCCGCAAGGAGAGAAGTGCTCTCAGAACACGGCCTCCGTCCATGGGAAGGGCGGGGAGCAGGTTGAAGAGGCCCATGATGAGGTTGACCTGAAGCAGGGTGCTCAGAAGAGAGCCATCCATCAGCCCGGAGGAGAAGAGGCCGCTCAGGCTTCCGCCCGAGAGTAGATGGAGGAGTACCAGAAACGCGGCGATCACAAAGTTGGTGGCCGGTCCGGCCAAGGCGATCCACAACTCGTGCTTCGGATCCTCGGGCAGACGTTCCAGTCGTGCGATTCCGCCAATGGGGAGCAGTGTAATCTCCATGGTGCCAATCCCGTAACGTCGGGCCGCCAGGGCATGTCCGTACTCATGCAGCGCTACACACGCAAAGATCGCCCCCAGCGTGATCAGCCAGTGCGCGGCAATCAGCAGGGAGCCGGTCTGGCTCAAGACGGTGAGTCCCATCCAGGCGCCGAGGGCCAGAAAGGTCCAGTGGAGCCGGAGCTCGATGCCGAAATATTCTCCAAATCTCAGCGAGACGAGTCCCCCTTCGCTTTCAGGAGCTGTGCTCATTGTCCGCCTCCGTATATCCAGGGAAATTCTCGTGAGACAGGAATCCTGCTGTTCTCAGCGACTTGCCGGAGCGTGCCTGACACCAGTACATCGGCCTTGGGACGGCGCCCCATGAGCTTTGGTTCCCCGAGACCCTCAATTTTGTATGTGGGCGGTTTCTAGAGCACGAGTTCGGCCATGGTGCGCATGGTCTCGGCATCCAGGCCGGCCACAAGAAGCGACGTCACGGGGGTCTCCTCCCAGGCCTGCAGGCGTTCCTTGACGCGATCCCGCGGGCCACACAAGGAGACTTCGTCGGCAAATTGATCGGGAACCGCCGCAATCGCTTCCGCGCGTTTTCCTTCCATGAAGAGATCCTGGATCTGGTTGGCCTCAGCCTCAAAGCCCATTCGGCCCATCAATTCGGTGTGGAAGTTGCGCTTCTTGGCCCCCATGCCGCCGATGTAGAAGCTGAGCATCATCTTGACCGGCATCAGCGCCTGCTCGAGGTCGTCGCTGATATTGCACATGACGAACTGTGCAATCTCGAAGCCCGGCTTCAACTCACCGAGCGATTCGGCGTAGACTTCCTGCCTGAAGGGGGAGTAATAGAGGGGCAGCCAGCCGTCGGCGATTTCGGCCGCCAGGGCCACGTTCTTGGGGCCTTCCGCGCCCATGAATATGGGGAGGTCGGCCCGCAGCGGATGGGTGATGGAGCGCAGGGATTTTCCAAGTCCCCAGGCGCCTTCGCCGGAGAAGGGGAGGGGGTAGTGGGGCCCCGGATTGGAGACGGGCTCCTCTCTTCGAAGGATCTGCCGGATGATGTCGATGTACTCGCGTGTTCGCGCAAGCGGTTTCGAAAAAGGCTGCCCGTACCAGCCTTCCACGACTTGCGGTCCCGAGACGCCAAGCCCCAGGGTCAGCCGGCCGTTGGAGAGGTGGTCGATGGTCAGGGCTGCCATGGCTGTGGCGGCCGGAGTTCGTGCCGAGAGTTGAACGACGGCGGTTCCCAGTCGGATGCGTGATGTGTGGCCCGCGATATACGCGAGGGGACTGAAAGCGTCCGAGCCCCAGGATTCCGCGGTCCAGACCGAGTCAAAGCCCAGGTTTTCGGCCTCGATGGCGAGTTCCAGGAAGTTTTCAGGAGGCTGTGCGCTCCAATAACCAAGCTGCAGTCCCAGGCTCATTGATGACATGATTCCACTCTCCGATCTTCATGATGGGTCTATCGATGGGTGGCCAAGTTCTTCTCGCCCACCCCGGTCTTGCCAAATGACCGACGGCTCTGGACAATAGAGTCGGCGCCGGCGAAGCCCGTCGGTGAATTCTCGCACATCGAGGCTCGGGCGCACCCGGCGGCTCGGGCGATGAGGCAGACCAGTATGGATCAGAAAGCTCGGCTCCGAATGAGACGGTTCTCCTACTTCATGGTTCCCTGTCTTTTCCTCTTGCTGCAGCCGGTGGCCGTGGCCGAATCGCCCTCGCCAGGAGATCGGGTGCAGGTCTTCTACCCAAAGGGGGATTGTGAAACCGGCTGGATTGACATCGAGGTCTACGATCGAGACGTGGAGACCTGGCGCGCGCATTCCGATCATCCTCGCGTGGCTACGGGAACCTGCCAGTTCGAGGACCCTGGCGTGCTCTTGCAGGAGATCCGTGTTCGTTGCGCCGATCCGCAGAATCGAGCTCGGGTTTCGGCCTGGCGAGTGGGGGCTGAGGTCTTCACGCCGGTCAGCTCAGGAAAATGCCGGAAAAAATGACCGATCAGGGAATCCGGTTGCGAGTCCGCTACTTCAGGCCCGCGCCCGCTTGTGCCCCAGCCGGGGACGTGCGCCTTTCCGATCCACTCAGTCGGGCCCTCAACGCATCCAGCGAGACGTAGAGGCTTGGGACGACAAAGAGGGTCAGAAGGCTTGAGACCGAGAGGCCGGCCACGATGGCGGCCGCAAAGGGGCCAAAGACCAGGGATTCCCCCCAGATTCCGAGAGCCATGGGAAGAAGACCCGCCACGGTGGTGATTGTGGTCAGGAGCACGGGACGAAAACGCCGTTCGCCCGAAATCAGGACGGCTTCCTTGGCAGGCGCCCCTCGAGCTCGTTCCTTGTTGGTGAAGTCGATCAAGACCAGGGAGTTGTTGACCACGACGCCGGCCAAGCCCACGACGCCGTAGAGCACATACATGGAAAGGCCATAGTCAAAGAGGTACATGCCCAGGATGACGCCCACAAAGGAGAAGACGATCACGGACATGACGATCAAGGGCTGGAGATAGGACCGGAACTGGGCGGCCAGAATGCTGTAGATGGCGAGAAGGGCCACGATGAAGGCCCGACCCATATCCGCAAAGGCCTCATTGGTGGCCTGGAATTCGCCTCCATAGACGACGGAGACGCCCGGGTGGTCCTTGCTGATGTCTGCAAAGCGGGCCTTGAGGGCCTCGTTGGCCGAAACCGATGTGGCTCTCTGGTTGTCCACGTCGGCATACACGACCACGGCGCGCTGAGCGTCATAGTGGTAGAGGCGCTGGTAGCTTCGGCTCATTTCGACGGTCCCGACATCGCCAATCTTCACCCTGTAGTTCTCGGGTGTTCTGACATCGACATCGACGAGCTCGGCCGCGGTGGTTCTCTGGTCTTCCTTGAGGAGGACACGAATGTCCACATCTTCGTCCGAGTACGGGTCCTTGAAGGTCGAGGCGATCAAGCCGTCATTGGCGGTTCTCAGGGCCATGGCCAGATTCTGGAATGTGAGTCCGTGGAGGGAGGCGCGGTATTCATCCAGCCCGATTCGCAGCTCCTTCCTGCCATAGGGCATGTTGTCTTCGATGTTGTAGACGCCGGGCATCTTGGCCAGTTCGAGTTTCATGTCCATCGCGATCTGCTTGGCGAGGTCATACTCTTCCGTCACGATTCGTACGGCTACAGGCTTGCCAATGGGAGGTCCGTTGCGAGGCGGCATGACGGTGATGTTCTCGATCCCGTAGGGATTCTGGCTCCGGTAGTTGCTCAGGAGATCACGCACCTTCTGGACCATCACATTCGGTGAAATCGGTTTGTCGGCCGATTGGTCGAACTCGATGTAGAAGACCCCATAGTTGTTGCCAAAGACCGGCCTTTCATTGGCCGCCATTCCTTGCCCCACATATGTGGAGACCGAGAGGAATTCGCTCTGGAGCGGTTCAAGCGCAGCCTCGATCCCACGGATGACTTCATCGGATTCCCGGATGGTGAAGTCAACGGGCGTCTCAATGGAGACGAAGAGCTGATTGAAATCGCTTGGAAAGAGATCGACTCGAACCCGGGTGGAAAGGCCGAGGGCCAGGACAGCCAGGCCGAGGGTGGCCAGAAGAAAGCTTCCTCGGTGTTCCAGTGTTTGGCTCAGGGCATAGGTGTAGGAACTGCGGATCCTTTCGATGAAGCGGTCCATGCGGGCTCGGACGACCTGACTCGCTTGCGAAAGAGAGTATCTCCGGGTGGCTTCGGACGAACTCCTGCGTAATCGGCTGCCCCATTCGACATAGTGAGCGGGAAGTACGAAGAGGGATTCCACGATGGATCCAGCGAGGCACGCGATCACGGTTTTCGGCAGAATCGACATGAATTGCCCCGAGGTCCCCGTGACCAGGAGCATCGGCGCAAAGGCCGCCATGGTGGTGGTGCACGCGGCCACCACGGGCCACATCACTTCGCGGGCTCCATTGATGGAGGCTTCCGCCACACTCTCTCCTGATTCGATGTGTCGATAGATGTTTTCGATCACGATGATGGCGTCGTCCACCAGCATCCCCGAGACCATGACGAAGCCCACCAGACTGAGGAGGTTGATGGTCAGTCCCAGCGCGGGAAAGAGGATCAAGGCCATCAGGAAGGAGAAGGGAATCCCGATGATGGCCAGAAGGGAATTCCGGAAGCCCAGGGTAAGCCAGAGGATCAGGATCACCAGGGCGATTCCCAGGGCGAGATTGTTCTGAAGGGTGGTGATTCGCCTCTGGACGAAAATGGATTCGTCCCAGATGACATCGGCTTCAATGGAGACAGGAAGGTTCCGGGCTTCACTCTCGACCAGGGTGCGAACCTGTCCCACGACTTCACTGACGTCGGCATCCGGGTTCTTCGATATTCCAATCAGGATGGTGGGGCGGCCGTTGAGGTAACCGAAGCTTTGGCGTTTTTCGAAAGATGAAACCACATCGGCCACCTCGTGAAGCTGGATATGATTTCCCTCTCGGTTCTTGCGGATGACGGTCTGGGAGAGTTCCTCGGGCGAGACAAAGCTTCCCAGTCCGCGCAGGGTGACTTCTTCTTCTGAATGGCTGGAGAAACTTCCTCCCGGGATATCCACGTTGTTACTGGCAATGGTCTGGCTGATTTCTTCCAGGGTCAGGTCGAATTGCAAGGCTCGATCCCGGTCGACGTAGACCCGGATTTCGCGGTCCCTGGAGCCCATCAATTTCCCTTTGCGCACCCCGGGCACACGCTCGACTTTCCGTTCGAAGAAGCGTGCCCATTCCCGGAGAGTGTATTCGCTTACGCCCCCCAGATCGGAGAGTGCGACCATGCAGACGTTGGAGACCTCTGAGACGGAAAGTTCTTTAAGGATGCTTTCTTCGACGTCCGGAGGGAGATCGGCCACCCGGTCAATGGCGGCTCGCAACTCGTTGAGGGAAGCCTGCTGCTCCGCCTCACTCATGGTCTCCTTCCATTCGATATTGATTTCGGAGGCGCCCTCGCGAGAGAAGCTCGACCATTCCTTGATTCCGTTGATGTCCCTGATCTCGTCTTCGATCTTGCGAGTGACAAGCCGTTCGATTTCATCGGCCGAAGCGCCGGGCCAGGGTGTGACGACAATGGCCGAGTTGAATGAAATGTCCGGGAAGACGTCGACCGGAATCCCTCGACTCACCATGATGCCGGCCAGAAGCACCAGCAAGAAGGCGAGGTTGACGAGTACTTTCTGCTGAACCGAGAAGCGTGCGGGGCTCATTGAGATCCTCGGCCGCTGGTCTGGGTCTGTACGCCGGCTTCCGTCATCGGTTGAACGGCAAGACCATCACGGAGTTGTCTCACCGAGGACAGGGCGATCAGTTCCCCTTCACTCAGGCCTGATGTGACCGCCACCTCGGTTGGTCGAAACGGGAGGTTTCGGACTTCGATGCGACGCTTCTCCGCGATCCAGTTGTCTTCATCCACGGGATTCACCACGTAGGTGTATTTGAGCCCGAACTCATCGACCATGGCTTCCAGAGGGAGCACGATTTCCCGGCGAGGGGCATCCAGTTCAAGGTCTACGATGGCCACCATCCCCGGCATGAGTTGCCCCTGTGTGTTGTCGATTTCGATCCGGATGGGGAATTTGCGGGTGCCGACGTCGAGAGCGCCTCCGACGGCGTCCACCACCCCGGAGATCGGCTTCCCCTTGAGCGCTTCCACGCGAAGTTGGACGGGAGTTCCCTCCTGGATGGAGATGATCTGCGTATCGTTGAGACCGATGGTGATTTCCAGTTTCTCCACGTCGAGGAGTTCGGCCACGCGTTCACCGGAGTGCACGTATTCCCCGACTTCCACGGGGAACTCCCGGAGGATGCCGGCGAAGGGCGCACGGACGGTCTTCTTGGCGAGTCGGTCACGGGCTTCGGCGATGCTGGCTTCGGCTTCGAGTCGAGCAGCCTGGGCCTGGCGGGCCGCATTCTCGCTGGCATCGAGTGCGGCTTGGCTGGCTACGTTGACGTCCGCGAGGCCTCGTTCGCGATTGAGGTTGGAGCGTGCCAGGACACTCTGGCTCTCGGCTCTCTTCTCGGCGGCCTGGGCTCGTTTCAGTGCCACTTCGGCGAGAATCGGATCCATTCGGAAGAGCAACTGATCGGCTTCGACCCGGTCGAGTGCCTCGGCTCCGATCTCGGTGACGCGTCCATTGACTTCCGCAAAGATTTCCACACGACGACGAGGTTGTAGAAGCCCCGAGATCGCGGCTTTGCTGGAGATGGGCTTGGCCTCGAGTCGAAGGGTTCGCAGACTGGGCGCCTGGCTATAGGCGGTGGGGAGCGCGGATGGATCGGGTGCTGTCGCAAAGAGGAAGATCCCGCCTGCCAGCCCCAGAGCGGCGATGATTGGAAAAATGAAGCGGAGAGACCGGGATGATCCGTGCGGGTTTGTTTCTTCTTGCGGTTCCATTGGGAATTGATCCTTGTTGCCTGAATTCTGGATGTTTTTTCGCGGTGGATGGAATGGATCTAGACGCGGACGAGATCGGGGGATGGTTTGGAAATCGTTGTCGCTCGATCAGCCGTTCAAATGGTAGAGTTCGCGTTCAAGCAGGGCGTCCATCAACTCTTCGAGGCTACGCCCCAGGGTCAAGTGCCCGGACAGATGGAGTGCGACGAGTCCGTGAACGCTCGACCAGAGCAAGTGCGCGACGATCTCGGGATCGCCTTCGATGATTCCGGAGGCAACGGCCTCCTGCACGGTGCCGAGCATCACGTTCCAGCCTCGGTAGGCTTCCTCACCGATCTGACTCTGATCGAGTTCGAACATGATCCGATATGCGTGGGGTTCGTTGGTGGCGAAGCGCACGTAGGCGAGGCAAAGCGCGCGCAGCCTTTCGCCGGGTTCGGTCATGCCTGCGGCCGCTTGTTCCTGGGCGTCGGCAAAGCGTGAAAACGCTGAGGTACGGACGGCCTCGAAGATCTCGGCCTTGTTTTCGAAGTAGCGGTACGGGGTCATCGGGCTGCAGCCCAGGTTTGCTGCCAGGGCTCGCAACGTCACGCCTTCGTAGCCCTCTTCGGCGAATAGACGGGTGGCGGTCTCGCAGAGCGTCTCGCGAAAGTCTTCGACCTCGGCTTGGGAGAGTGCGGTACGGGCCATCGCATGTGTATATAACATAAAATTTACGTCGTCAATTTTAAGATCCAGTGGTGAGCGGGAAGGAGATCGAGCCGAATCGGGGTCGTTTGATCGAGGGGTTACGTGGAGGGCCGGGCGGGCGCCGAAGCAGGGTCGTGGAAGAGGTGCGGCTCCGATTGCTCCCCGTTGGGCAGGATCTGGGTGACGTACAGGCGCAAGGAGAGAGCCTCGGGATCCACTTGAGCTCGGACGGCGCCCCCCTCAATGGGAAAGCGGCCGAGGAGCCGGTCCTGCTCATCGTGGATCTGGAGTTCACCTTCGATCCGGGCAGGCGTCATGAAAGCCTTCAGGCTGTGCCGATCGTATTCGACTCGTACATGCGGATGAGAAACAAAGCTTCTTCTCAGCCTCAGAGGAGTCACGGAGGCGGGGTCGACTCCGGGCGGAGTGACGACGAGGGACCCTTCCGATTGGGGAAGCGTCTGGTAGCCGAAGTCGAAGTGTCCATCGGGATGGCTCTGCGTCTGGCCCAGACTCTCAGGCGGCCCCGCCCCGACTCGCCACAACTCCAGCGTTCGGGGCGCCACTGGATCCTGGCCCTGTATCCGGACGGTCGCCTGGGTGGCCCGGATCTGCGGTTCTTCCAGGCGGGGCCAGAGCCAGGACCCCGGATCCAAGGTGTCGCCTCCCGGTGGGGTGGAATCGGTAGGGCGGTCCAGAACCCGGCGATCCAGGCGTCCGGTTCCGGCTGTTTCCCACGCGATAGAGCTCGTGCCTTCCAGTCGGCTTTCGGTTTTCGGAAGAGGGCCCGGCGGATTCTTTTCATGAGGGAGGAAGAGCGTTTGGGCTCCCGTGCCGGCCTGTGCCCTTTGTGGATCCGCCGACGTGGAGGTTGTCTCCGGGGCAAGAGGGCCGAGGGTCGTTGCGAAGACCGTCATGCCGCCCATCAGCAGCAATCCGATCAGTAGTCGAGGCGCGCTGTACACAGCTGACCCTCCGGCTCATTGAGGATGAAGGCGACATTGCTTTGACCCTGTCCCGGACTTGCGTCCGACTCGGCTTCAAAACCGAGAATCAGACTGGGTGCGGTGGCGAGTCCAAAGAGCTCCGGTGTTTTCGGTGCAAACCAGTCGAGTCGATCGAGGATCTGGAAACGGTCGGCTGAAAACGGGCTTTCTTCGGGGGAGGTGAAGTCGATGGCGATCACGGTGATGCTTCCGTCACACCAATCGGTCGCATAGGCGTGTCGGCCATCGGAGCTGAAGTCGACTTCCGTGCGCGTGGGGCACAGGTCTTCCGGGGGTCCGTCCGGGCGGGCCGGCCAACTCAGGGGGCGATCTTCGAAGAAGATCCGTGCATCGGGAAAACCTGCCGAATATCCGTTCAGATCCACAGGGGAGAGTTCGCCTCGTGTGTACAGAGCGGTGTCCTCGAGAGCGTCGAGGTCAAGGCCATAGAGGGCCCGCCGGCTCTCGGCCCCGAGAAGTCCAATCCGGCCAGAAGGATCGATCCGTACGCTCCCTCGGGCCGCGGCTCGGCCCAGCGGATAGCGCGCGACGATCTGCAGCGTTTCGACATCCAGCACGTCGACACTGGATTCGTCCAGGACTTCACCACTGGCCAGCAGGCTTCCCGTGTTGGTGATGAGGATCAGGGGGCGACCGGACGCGGTGGTGTGGGGCGCGAGTGCGGTGGGGTTGAAATCCGTGGTTTGGATATAGGGCTTTTCTTGGTAGGGAGAGACGCCGGCCGAGCCGCTTGCGGTTTCAAAACGGTAGATGAGGACACTGCCCGGGTTGAAGCGGGCTTCCGCGCTGGAGGCCAGGTTGGATGTCGCCACGAAGAGGAAGTCTCCGCTCACGGCGGTGGCCGCCGTGAAACGGGTTCGGAAGGAAGGGCGATCGCCCTCACACAATGAATCCTGGCTGATCGGGCTCCCCTTGGAGTCGAGGGCCGGCTCGGGGTAGATGCAGGTCTGGGTCGAAATGGCTGTGCGGGGCGCTTCCGTACCCGCTTCGGGGAGAAGAGGCCAATCCGCCGCCCGGTGGGCTTCGGTATCCAGTGGGTTCCGAACCGGCAGAGCGACTGGTTCCCCGGTGTCGGGCCTCAGGAACATCACCTGCTCATAGTCGCTGGTGGTAAGCAGGATCAGGTCATCGCGCGCAGCCTGGATCTGTCCGGGTTTGGGGTCGGCAATGCAGTTCGGGTTGAAGGAAGGGCAAAGGCCCGCGTCGCGGAAGGCTTCTAGATCGTTCCGGCCGTCTCCGTCACTATCGGACGGGAAGGGTGGGCTCGCAGTCTGATTGAGAAGAGTGGGCGGAGAGGTGGCCAGATCGAAAGCGAGCAGCGCTTTCGGAGTGAACTGCATCACGGCACCGGTTGCTTTCGAGCCCGGTCGCAGGGCGAAGCCGGAAGG
>NZGT01000181.1 GCA_002691025.1 Spirochaeta sp.
GTGCACGGTCTCTTTGAGTCGAGACGCAAGGAGTTTTCCCGAGTCGACGCGAACGACCTTCTCTTCGAGTTTTTTCGCCGCTTTTTGAACCCGCTTGTCTCGGACCTCGGCGTCCCGGAGCCCCGGTGCCCGAGTCGGTAGGTCACCGAGAGCCACGACCGGAACACCGGCCTGAGCCAGCGCGAGTATTTTCTCCACCAGGACCGGATCGGCGATGGGAAGAGGATCAAGCAACAGCCCACCATAGGTTCGCGCTCCCACCCGGAAGCGCCCTCCTTCTTCCACCACCGCTTCGGAAAGCATCTTCCGACTGACGCGATCGTGAACAAGCCCTCGGGCCCGAAGAGCGCGTGTCGTCGAAGACTCGCCGGCCCCAGGGTCCACTTTTCCGATCTGGAGACTGGCTTCATCCGGATAGATCGGATCCGCGCGGAGCCACGCCACATCGGCTGAAGGACTGCCCTGACTCATCGCCACAGAGAGCCGAGCCAGAAACAGGTTGAAGGCGGGGAGCTCCCGAAGGTATTCCTCATCGACCTGCGACGACATGGGAAGGGGACCCGCGAGGATTCGTCCGAAACCACCTGAAAAAGGGAACCAACTCTTCCCGTCCGCCCGCGTATACGGATAGGGGACGCCGTGATACACGAGGCGATTGATCCCCGCCGAATAAGCTCGGCCTGCGAGCAGCTTCATCTCGTCATCGGAAAGCCGGGTGCCAAAAAGCTGAAGGGTGATGAAGGATTCAGAGGAAGCCCAGCGTCGATCACTCACGTGGGCGGCCGAGGACGCCAGCTTCAAGAAGTCGAAACTCCCTCCTCCGAAAAGACCCTCGGACTCTGGCACATCGGACAGCGCATAGGTGTCGAGATAGTCCCCATACCCGCCATGAGCTTGAAGCCTGAACTCAAGGCCGCGAGCCCGCGCCCACTGCGCAAAGCGGGCGACAAACTGATCTTCAAAAAGATTTTGACGGACTCTCTCATAGTCTTCACGAATCCGCTCCGACTGACCCGACTCCTGGGAAAGATAGATCGGGCCGCCACTCTGGCCGAAGAAGTCGATCATCTCCGCGTACTTGGATTCTCCTCCTCGACGAAAGAGAAGCGGAAGATGGGGCGTCACGTCATAACCGGCTTGCTTCTTGAACGCCTCGCGGAAGTCGGCCGTGAAAGGAAGCTCTCCCATCAGCTCAAAACTATCCACGAAAACCCCCCGCACTCGACCCTCCGGAAGGGGATCCAACGCGGAGGCTCCGTAGTCTTCGAGCAGGGCATCGGCGCCCCGGGTTGAAAGATGATCCACCACCAGGGCATCCGCTTCCTCACCGGGAAAAGCACCCCCCATCACGAAGTGACTCGTGGAATTCGTATAGAAGGCCATCACGCGCCACTCCCCCACTGGAACCTCCCAGCGAAGCGTGGAGCCTTCAACGGAATTCGTGATATCGCGAATGTTCACCAGGATCGGCAGACCGTCTCGCTTCTCACCCACCTGCCCCGCCAGGACAACCACCATCTCGGCAGACGGATCCGGAGGCCCCAGCACATCCAGGACCCATTCCACCGAATCCCGGTAACTCTGATCCGGGACGGCGGGCAGCGCACCCTCAAAAGCCAGTGGACCTTCCAGATCCAGAGTGGCCATCAGGAGTTGGCGCTCGGCATTCTGGGTCGACGTCGGTAAGCCTCCCGGCCAACCACTCCCGAGCGTCAGGTCGAAAAAGAGGCCAGCCCTCTCAGTCAGTTCCGCGGCGCGTGCGACCTTCTTGAAGAAGCCGGCCTGCCCCACTGTCCGCAGCCGGTCGTCCACGGCGAGGTCTTCCGCACCCAGACCCAGCAGAAGAGGCTGGAGTTCCACGCCCCCGAAACCGGCCTTCTTGATCAAGACGAGTTGCTGAGCCAGAACCTCGGACTGAACGCTCCCGCCCGGCCACCACCAGCGTGCCATTGGCCGGGCTTCCATCGGCGGGTCCTGCCAATCCGCAATCGGGATCGGCGAACTCTCTAGCGATGAGTCTATTGAATCGGAATCCGCCCGAGCCTTTCCTGAGGCAATAGACCCCAGAGCCAGAGCAAGCAAAGCCCCTACAAGCAGGGTCATGACCCGACTCAATCCGGCATCAACACCCGGCTCACCTCTTCTAGGACAAGGAGTCGACGTCCACCACCTCCGCCTCGACCGGAAGAGTCTGCTCCTGCGGAAGCAGGAAGCGCCAGAAGATCATGCCGGTGGTCTGCCCCGCCGTATCAATCCAGTTCGGCACGCCGGGGTCACGATGTGCGATCACCACCCGATAGCTTCCGTCGGCCTCGTACTGGATCTGATTGCGATTGAGTGAAACGTTGCGATACCGATACGGCGGGGTCTGCAAACGATGGTTCCAGATCACCACATTGGCAAAACGACAACGCGGAAATCGACCGCGCATCACCAATGCCTGATCGGGACCGAGATCATATCTTGCCTGGAGGTAGGCGTTGTCGGCCGCCGCGTAGCCGATCTCGGTATTGCTCTCATCGTAGGCGGAATTGTCGAAGGCGTTGATTTCATTCGAAACCCACGAAGGCATCGCCTCGGGCGGAATGTCCGGGAAGTCGATGGTGACACCGCGAACAAAATTGATGACACGTCGGATTCCCGCCGCAATCGCGGCGTCATCCATGAGCGGGGCTCCGCCCGGCTCCTCCACTGGCTCGATCATCAAGGGAACATGGAAGGTGGGGTCCAACGCGACATTGCGCTCCCACTCCCAGTAATGTCGTGTCGTGATGCTTCCAGCATCCGGCTCGAGCCTCAACCAATTGCGCGGCTGGGGATCGGGACTGGCGATGATTTCGTAACTCCCATCCGCCGCCACATCGAATTCGGTGTCATTGAGAGTGGAAATGACACCCTTTGACATGTGGCCCTCCATGGCTCCGGTCTCCACACTGTAGGAGGTATAACAAGCCCCGTGTACATTCCCGGTAATCCGGTAGGTGCCCGCCGGATCCACGACGGCGCCGTAATAGACTGCGTCCGGATTGTCTCCCAGCAACTTCTTCGTCGAACTCAGCCACCGATGGAACAAGGGACGCTTCGGGTCCATATCAAACCAGTACTGAAAGCCGTGTTGAAGGACATTCGCCACCTGGTAGCGCCCCGCGGCCCGCTCCTGCGCGGAGTTCATGTTGCGGTGGGGACCGATGTAATCCCGATTGATCTCGATCAGCATGGCCGCCAACTCCTCATAGGCGGCAGACGCCAACTCCCCGGCCCCTTCTTGCATTTCCTTTATCACTTCATCAGTTCCCATTGGGTTCTCCATCTCAAAGAGGCAGGCACGACATCTCGGTCCGAACAGGCAGTTCCGTATTCTACACTTCGCTTTCGCTCCACGAAACACTCCCGTCGCGGGCTTCGCGACGTGGAACTCCAGGAACCTGATACAAACGACTCAAACCCGACCCGCTGAAGCTCTTCGTCTCCAAGTAGGAAGAAACGGCCGCAAGTGCCAGCGGCCCGCTCCGCTACTCCAAAGCAAGAGAAGCCGCGACAAAGCTATACGGGGGCAGCTCCATCTCCACCCTTCCCTCTTCCAGGCGGATGGCCGAGAAGCCCTGAGGCACGATGACCGACGGGTTCTCCCAGGAATTGGCCGCGAGGGGGTCCGGACCCGTGAGGCATTCGGCCTCTACGCCACCCTGGAATTTCCGGTCGGCGAGGTCGAGGCTGACACGCGCTGGGCTCTCGCCGCGATTCGTCAAGAAGACCGACAAGGTGTCCCCATCCAGAATCGCACTGGAGTCGATCACATCTGTATCGCCATAACGCTGAGAGTCATAGCGAGTTCCCCTGACTTGAGTGGCCAGGGAGACACCCTTGCGACGCTTCGCAAACATGGCAAAGGGCCAATAGATGGACTGGACGAGCAAGCCATCGTCTCGGGTCAAGATGGGTGCAATGACGTTCACGATCTGCGCAATATTCGCAATCTTGAGCACGTCTGCATGGCGGACAAAACTGTGCAGGAAGCCTGACACCACCAAGGCATCCCTCAGATCGTAGACCTCTTCAATCAAAGGCGGTGCAAAACGACCCCCGCCTTGCATGTGTTCACTCCCGAATTTCATGGTCTTGTACCAGACATTCCACTCGTCGAAACAAAGCCAGGCCCGCTTCTTTGACTTTCTTTTGCCCTGCACAAAACGACACGCCGCATCCACCTCTTCGATCTGCTGGTCGATGGAATTGGGAATGGCCAGGAAGTCCTCGGTACTCTCTTCGCCAATCCCCACGTACCGATGAAGACTGACGTAGTCGGCAAGACCCCCGAGATACTCCAGGGCTTCCCGATCCCATTCGAGATAGGTTCCAAGCAGGGGATTACTCGTCCCACAGAGGATGAGCTCGATGCTGGGGTCGACGTCCTTCATCATCTTTCCCGCTTGCTGGGCCCGAATCGCATACTGGGCGGCGGGTACGTGACCCAGTTGCCAGGGACCGTCCATCTCATTTCCGAGGCACCACAGCTTCACGTCATGGGGCTCCCTGTTCCCATTCGCGACACGCTTATCCGCATACAGGGTCCCTTCGGGCGAGTTGCAGTACTCCACCCAGTTCCGGGCCTCTTCGGGTGTGCCCGTTCCCAGATTCGCGGACAGCATGGGCTCCCAGCCCATCCGATTCGCCAGGGAGACAAATTCATCCGTTCCCACAGAATTGGGTTCGATGCTCTGCCAAGCCAGTTCTCTAACCGTAGGGCGAGAATCCCTCGGGCCTATGCCGTCTTCCCAGTGATAACCCGATGCAAAATTACCACCCGGATACCGGACCTGGCTCATGTGCAGACCGCGAAGCGCGTCAAGGACATCGGTCCGCCATCCGTCGGCGTCCGCATGCGGACTGTCCGGCTGATAGACCCCTTCGTAGACGGCCCGGCCCATATGCTCAAGAAAACCACCAAAGATACGGGGATCCACGTCACCGATTGAAAACTCAGTATGCAGATACACAGTCGTCTTGCTCATGGACTCCTCTTTCCCACCCAGACTCACAGACTCTTTCTTGACGATCCGGTCATCCCAGAACGACGGATGCTAGCCAAAGGGAAGAACCCCGGGAACCAGGAAACGCTCGATCATCAATCGCTCTTCTTCTTCATCGTGAGCCGGCGTCGTGAGGAAGGAGATCATGATCCGGACAATCCAACGAGCCCGCAAACCATTTTCATTTCCTGCATCCCCCTGCCCCTTCCATAGGCTCGCTACGAAAGCCTCCGCCAGACAATGGACGACTTCTGAGCCTCGAGACATCCGAGCCGTATGCCCTGATTCCATCGGTTCAAACCAGACCGCCATCGAAGGCGTAGACCGAACCTTCTGCAGCGCCTTCACGATGGATTCAGTCAACTGCATGACCGGATCCTTCAGTTCTCTCAGTTCGATCTCGAGTTCAGCCACGAGACGCATGGCGCGGTCGTTTACAAAAGCGATGTGGAGATCATGACGGTTCTTGAAGTAGCGATAGAGCGTCCCCCTCGAGCAACCGACATAGTCCGCGATCTGACCCATGCCGGCTCCGGAGACGCCCAGATCCACAAAGGCCCTCGCCGCGCCTTCAAAGATACGCTGAACCGCCATCTCCGGTTCTTCTTCCCGCACCCACGTACCCATCGCCCTATCGACTCCCTGTCGGGTGGAAGGGCAAAGAGAGATACCGACGCACGTAGTTGCCACCTGCAAATTCACCCTTCGCGGCGTCCACTGCAAAATCCGGGCAGCGCGTGGTCAGCTCCTCCAAGGCGATCCGCGCCTGCAATCGAACGGTGGCCGCTCCGATGCAGTGGTGCGGTCCATAACTGAGAGCCACGTGACGACGGACCTTCCGGTTGATGTCGCACTGGCCTGCATCCTCGCCAAATTCGCGCTCATCGAGATTGGCCGAACCGTAAAGCAGCATCACCTTACGATCTTTGGGAATGGTCTTCCCCTCGATGGTGACATCGCACGTCGTGGTACGAGCCAGACCTTGAACCGGTGATGTCATTCGCAGGAACTCTTCAATGGCCTTGGAAATGCACTCCGGATCTTCTCCGATCTGCCTACGCTGATCGGGGTGACGAGTCAGGAGTTCAGCCGCGCCACTGAGAAGGCCCGTCGTCGTATCATTCCCACCCGTCACCATCGTAAAGGCAAAACCCAGGATCCAGGCCGGAGAAAGCTCCTGGCCATCGGGTCTGGCGTGGACCAACGTCGAAATCACATCGTCGCCCGGGTCTTTTCGCACGGTCTCGATATGACGGCCGAAGTATCCGACCATTTCGGCCAGAACGGAACCCGCCGACGTAATATCACCGCCTGCATTCGCTGCCACGATGCCATCCGTCCAGCGATCAAAAAGAGCACGGTCGCTTTCCGGGACGCCCAGGAAGTGACCCACCACAAGGCTCGGGAGAGGCTTGAAGAGTTCGACCACAATGTCGCCCCCATCCCCCATCTCACGCAGTCTCTCTATCCGCTCGACAACGAAAGCCCGAAGCTTCGGCTCCAGTTCGCGAACCGCCTTGGGGGTGAAATGCTTGACGGCCAGTTTTCGAAGAGCTGTGTGATCCGGCGGATCCATCATCACGATGGGCGACTCCAGACCGAGTTCTTCCATTTCTCCATACGCGATGGTCAGACCCTGGGCCGAAGAGAAGGTCCGGGCATCCACCGCCGCAGAGAACACATCCTTGAACCGGGAAAGGGCCCAGAACTCTCCCTTTGAGTTCTCGAACCGATGCACGGGATCCTGATCCCGGAGCGCTTTGTACATGGGAAAAGGGTCGCGCCAGCTTTCGCCACTTCGAGGCTCGAAAACGGGCCCGGGCTGCTCGAACTCCGAGTTGGAAACCATGAGNACTCCTTGTNNAGAGGAAGCCNTATTGTACAGAAAATGNTTTTTGTTTAATNCCANGGAGAAGGGGGCGGGGAGGNNNTTTCCCCTTTAAGCGATANTTATTTCCGTTNAGAAATAATNCGGATTTCAGCAGCTCANNGAGCTGAAATCGCACAGGACGCCTCTCGCCTTTTCCGACTTCATCCAAAGTGGCAAAAANGGCGCTCAGAGAAGAAAAGCAGGCCGCATCGATAGAGCGGCCTGCCTCTGACCCGCGCATCGCAAAGGGCCCACGACGATCCAGGCCCGGAAGCANAGAGCACACCCTGCTGTCTTGATCGGNCTCGAAGCGGCGATGNCTCTCTAGATCANNGAGGGAAGNCGNTCCCGGATCAAGGATTCGGATTCGGCCATCAGGCGGTCGATCAACTCCTGACAGGTCGGGATGTCGTGAATCAAGCCGGCCACCATCCCGCANCTCCAGGCGCCCGCGTCCAGATCCCCTTCCTTCATGATTCGCGGGTACACACCGCCGACGAGTTTCGCGATGTCTTCGATTCCCATCTCATCGCTCTTCTCGTTCTCGATCTCGATGATCTTCTCCACCGCNGCATTGTTCAGGACCCGCTCCGTATTGCGCAGGGAACGCATGATCAAACGGGTGTCCAACTCNCTGGCCTCGATCAANGCCTGCTTGACGTTGTCGTGGACGGGNGCCTCCTGGGTCGCNATGAAGCGTGTCCCCATATTGATTCCATCGGCCCCCATCGCGAGAGCGGCCACCATCTGCTTGGCGTTGCCCATNCCCCCTGAAGCCACAAAAGGAATGCTCAACTCNTCGGCGGCACGCGGGAGCAGGATCATGTTCGGGATATCGTCTTCACCCGGATGCCCTCCACACTCAAAGCCATCCACGCTCACGGCATCGCAACCGATTCTCTCCGCCTTGAGGGAGTGGCGCACAGATGTGCATTTGTGGATGACAGCAATCCCGGCTTCCTTGAGCGAAGGCATGTACTGCTCGGGACTCCGACCGGCCGTTTCCACGATCTTNACACCGCCTTCAATAATGGACTTGATGTAGCCCGGGTAGTCGGGCGAGGCAAAGCCCGGAAGAAATGTAAGATTCACGCCAATCGGCTTATCGGTCATCTCGCGACAACGAGCGATCTCCTTGGCGAGATCATCCGGAGTCGGCTGAGTAAGGCCCGTGATGATTCCAAGACCGCCCGCATTGGACACCGCCGCGGCCATCTCGGCCANACCCACATGATGCATCCCCCCTTGAATGATGGGGTGCTCGATGCCAAAGAGTTCTGTGATTCGGGTCTTCATGACTTTCTCCTAGGGTGGTTTGGATTTCAATCGGCTTGCTCCACACCGATGCGTGGCCGGCTTTCTACCATAGCGATACCCANTGGCCTCTGCTTCCCCCGGAATGAGTATCCAGAAGAAGAGCGATGGGTCCCCGGGGTCGCCGCGCCATGAGAAATCCATGCCACGAGGCACGGTCTCCTCCGGGTGGATGCCGAGGAGACCGAAGAGTGGGCCCGAAGAGTGGCCCCGCCGACCCATCACCCCCATACCGGCACGACGGAAATCACGTTCGGCCCGAAGAATGGACTAGACTTGTGATCATGAAATGGCTGAAAATGATCTCCACGAAACGCTCCACGAACAGGAATACGGAGATCTGATCCTCCGGGTTGTACCGGACCCGTCGCCCCGATCCATACGTTTTTCGCTCAGGAGAAAACACACATGCCCTCAAGAGACGGATTTCGAAAAAGAGGTATCTGCCGCACCTGTATGGTTTCGTGCGGNGTCTTCATGGACATCGAAGACGGTCGCGTCACCCGCATGATCGGAGACAAAGACGACCCCGCTTCTCATGGCTATACCTGCGCCAAGGGACGGGATGTCGCCACCCATCTATACGGACCCAACCGCATCTTGCGACCTCTGCGAGGGAACAGACCGGGCGAGTTTGAAGAGATCTCCTCGGGTCAGGCAATCTCCGAAATTGCCGAGAAGCTCGGAAGCATCGTGGAAAAGCATGGCCCACACGCCGTCGCCTTCTACGGTGGCACCTATGCGCTTGCNCCACCGGGCGGTATGTTCGCCGGTTCATTCATGAACGCACTCGGTTCGCCCATGAACTTCAGTTGCGGCTCCATCGACCAACCTGGAAAACTCCTGGCTCAAGCCCTTCACGGTCGATGGCACGCGGGAGGCCAGCCCTTTGCCACGGCCGAGACCTGGCTCTTCATCGGAACCAACCCCGCCATCTCTGGACTCGGCGGCGCCCCCACCACCAACCCGAACTGGCANCTCACCCAAGCCGTGAAACGCGGCATCCAGATGATCGTCATNGANCCACGAAGAACCGAGACGGCGCGAAANGCCGCCATTCATCTCCAACCNGTTCCCGGGCAGGATACGGCCATCTTGGCCGGCATGGTCCGNATCGTNCTTGAAGAGAATCTTTTCGATGAGGATTTCGTCAAGAACAATGCAGTGAATCTCGAAACACTGCGCGAGCATGTGGCTCCCTTCACGCCTGNTTTCGTNGAAGANAAGACNGANATCCCGGCCGAAGACCTGATCGANGCGACGCGACTTTTTGCNTCGGCCCGNACCGGGGGAGCCAGCGCCGGAACCGGGTCGAACATGTCACCCCGCGGCACCATCACCGAATACCTGCTCGCCTGTCTCGTGACGCTCTGTGGATTCCGCGCCCATGCGGGTGCACCCGTCCAGAACCCGGGCGTGCTGGTACCNCGCGGGCCNCGCTTCGCACAGCCCATCGCCCCCACGGCGGCCTGGGGATTCCCGCCCAAACTCCGCACTCGAGGCCTCACCAACACGGCCTGCGGACTCCCCACC
The DNA here is from genome assembly GCA_002691025.1 of Spirochaeta sp. Taxonomy (GTDB): domain Bacteria; phylum Myxococcota_A; class UBA9160; order UBA9160; family UBA4427; genus MED660. Next base: position 9,748 of record NZGT01000181.1, read on the forward strand.
AGTGCCCTGGCGGACGAAATCCTGCTTGAAGGGGACGGGCAGATCCGGGCCCTCATCTGTCTCGGGGGAAACCCCATGTCGGCCTGGCCGGACCAGATCAAAACACGTGAAGCCCTTGAAAAGATCGACCTCCTCATCGTGCTCGATCACAGACTTTCACAGACAGCCCACTACGCCGACTATGTGATCCCCCCGAAACTCTCTCCAGAAATTCCCGTCCTCACCTACGACATTGAAGAACTGGAGTTCCACTCGCCAGGCTGGGGCTACTCACTCCCGTATGGAGCCTATCGNGAGGCNCTGGTGGATCCCCCNGAAGGCNCGGACGTGATGGAAGATTGGGAGTTCTTCTATGAACTGGGGCGTACCATGAACCTGGAGATGAAGCTCTATATGGGGCTTCTTCGCACGCCCACCGATCCTCCCGGCCGACTCATGGATGTCGANATGAAGAACAAGCCCACCACCGATGAACTCTTCGACATCTTGACCGAAGGTTCTCGCGTTCCGCTTTCTGAAGTCAGNAGACATGAAGCGGGACANGTCTACGAAGACCCCGATGCCAGGGTGTTGCCCCGCAGCCCGGANTGTCAGGCCTATCTCGAACTCGCCAACGAAACCATGATGAACCANCTCGACGAAGCCGCGCACTCAGAGGCGGTGGAAGGNGATGAAGCCTTTCCTTTCCGCCTCATCAGCCGGCGACAACGCAACACCCTCAACTCCCTGGGCCGAGAGCAACCCCATGTCGTCCCCGANCGACCCCATCACCCGGCCTACATGCANCCCGATGACCTCGAAGAACTCAAACTCGAACCCGGCGANCTGATCGCCATCCAATCCCGGAGATCCACCGTCTACGCCGTGGTGCAGAATGCGGATGATCTACGCCGTGGTCTGGTGTCCATGAGTCACGGGTANGGGATCGACCTCGAAAGGCTCGGACCCGATTCNGACCCTGGAGANCCGCAGCCNTTCTCCATGGGTCACCANACGGGAGCGCTGGCCAGCGCCGAACTNGACTACGAAGAACCCCACACNGGGCTTCCTCGCATGAGTTCCATCCCCGTTCACGTGGTCGCGCAGGATAGACCGAGCTAGAGAGCGCCCAGCCAGTCGACGATGGCCGCCCCGATTTCGGCGGGTGAATCTTCTTGNACGAANTGNAGCCCNGACACNGTNACCTCGGTCTGGTTGGGCCAACTGCGACAAAACTCCCGTTGCTTTCCGATCAAGATGGAGCCGGGATCGGCATTGATGAACAGCTTCGGGATGTCACTGCCAGAAAGAAAAGTCCCGTACTCCTCCACCAGGGAAACCATGTGAGGAGGTTCGCCTTCGATGGGGATATGACGCGGCCAATTCAGGGTCGGCTGACGATCTTCCCGCTCAGCAAAAGGGGCCCGGTAGTGATTCATCTCCTCTTCCGTCAAATCGCGAATGATGGAAGACGGCAGNACCGCTTCGACGAACATGTTCCGCTCAAGGACCAGATCCTCTCCTTTGTCGGAGCGAAAGCCCTGGAAGATGCCTCGCCCTCCCTCCGGCCAGTCGGCCCACGTCATGGGCTGAACGATCGCTTCCATGTAGGCAATGCCCTTGATGGCGTCCGGGTGATTCTTCGCCCAATGGAAACCGAGNCCACTTCCCCANTCGTGNACCACCAAAGTCACGTTCTCGCGAAGACCGAGCGCNTCNAAAAGACCNGCCAGGTAGTCGTAGGCCACGAGGAATGAATACCGATCCGGTCCTTCGCTAGCGGGCAGTTTCTCCGAGTCTCCCTGACCAATGAGGTCCGGAACGATGACCCGACCGTGGCCTTCCAACACGGGAATGATATT
>NZGT01000182.1 GCA_002691025.1 Spirochaeta sp.
AAGTGGATCCGAGTTCGGGATATGGGCAGGGCCGCGCAGCACCGCCTCTGAGCGAAGGAGTGATCATCACCGAGCAGATCGGGGTGGAGGGGTCTACGGGCTATCTCTTGTCCCAGCCGATGCTACGCGGAGCCGATGGCCGGGAGTTTCCAATGGACGAAATTCTTGGGCACGGGTTCGCGGTGGTCGCGTTGGAGGATTCCGCGCTCGTCATGTCGCCTGGAAGTCAAAGCATCCTGGACCGGATTGGTGCGAGGCTTGTGTCTTTGTCTGGGCTTGAGGTCAGCGCGGGGGGGCTGGACTCCGCTCTGGAAGATGGCTCCGCTTTGATTGTCCGACCCGACCGGTACGTATTCGGTGTGGTCGATGAAGAACGGGACCTGGATGATCTGGTCGCTTCATTGTCTGAAAAATTGTTCTTGTAGGAATGAGAGAGGCTGAGTCGGTGGATCCGGCTCAAGCATCAGGAGGATCAGGATCATGGCTTTGCATCGCCTGTTGGGCATGGAAGTGGGCGTCCCCGAGCCCGGGGTGTTGGATGCTTTCTACGATGAGATCGGTTTTGTTGGAAGGGAAGGGGCCTGGGGGAGTGAAGAGCTTCCCGATCAGATCCGGATCTCTGAAGCGCCGTATCGGCAGTTGAAGGAACTGCGTGTGGGCTGCGAGGGGGAGTCGGACCTGGCAGAGACGGCCCAGCGTCTGGATGCACTGGGGGTCGCATATCAATCGGGTGAGGGACGATTGCAGGTCGAGGATCCCCTGAACGGTTGGCGTTTCGTCGTGGAGCCGGCCGACGCCCACGATCTTGCCCCCAAGCCGCTACGGGATCTCAATCTCCCCGGAAGACGGACTCGGATCAACCGGCGGGCCGAGGCCACCATCGAGGCCTCGCCGCGCCCGCCCCGACGGCTGGGCCATGTGGTGGTGGGAACCCAGGACGTCTCGAAGACCTTCGCATTGTGTCAGGCCCTGGGGTTTCGGGTCTCGGATACGGTGGCCGGGATTGCGTTCTTCATGCGCTGCTCCCGGGATCATCACAACCTCCTGGTGACGCCGGGTCCTGTCCCCTACCTGAACCACTACGCGTTGGAATACGATGATACGGACGCAGTTCTCCGTGCGGCCAGTCTCTATGCGCGGAATCACGAAGGGGTTCAGGTGGATGGTCCGGGCCGGCATCCAATCGGCGGCAACCTGTTCTGGTATCTGAAAGACCCCAGTGGCACGTTTTTTGAGCACTTTGCCGACATGGACGTCATTGAAGACGACGACGCCTGGGAGGTTCAGGAAGACTGGGATCCGGCTACGACGTGGTCGGTCTTTGGGAGCGGCCATCAGTCTGAGTTGTTCTTCAATCCGGAAGACATGCAAGAGGTCATCGAAGGCTGGAGCCGGGAGAATGAGAGATGAGAGAGCTTTACCACAATGCGTTTTCGACGTGTTCGCAGAAAGTGCGGTTGGTGTTGGCCGAGAAAGGTCTGGAGTTTGTTTCGCACGAGATTGATCTACTTGGAGGCGGCCAACACGACCCCGAGTACGTGAAGCTCAATCCGAATCATGTCGTGCCGACCCTGGTGGACGAAGGGGATGTCCTGACCGAGTCCACACTCATCAACGAGTATCTGGATGACGCTTATCCCGACCCGCCGATGCGGCCGACGGGGGCCGCGGCGCGTCACGCCTCTCGGATGTGGACGCAGAAGCTGGATCATTCGGTCCATGCTGCGACCGGGATCGTCACGTTTGCCATCGGCCCCCGAGTGGCCCTGCTACAGCAGCCGGAAGCCGTGCGCGAGGCCAATATCAATTCGATTCCGGAGCCGGCGCGGAGGGCAGCCCGGCGCAGCGTGATCGAGCACGGCGTTGGAGCGCCTGAGTTTGCCGGAGCGATCAAGACCATGGTGGGGCTTCTTCAGGAGATGGATGTGGCACTTGGGAATCGGGAGTGGCTTTCCGGGGACTCTTTCGGTCTGGCCGACGCGGCGCTTCTGCCCTACGTGCTCCGATTGGACCAGTTGGCCATGGGGCCCGTCATCGAGGCGCGCCCCCACCTCGCCGAATGGTTGGGTCGGGTTCAGGCCCTCTCCGCGTATCAGGTCGCCGTGACGGATTGGCTCGTGGCTCCGATCGTAGAACTCTTCCGGACCCAGGGGGAGGAAGTCTGGTCCCAGGTCGAGCCGCTGACCCGTCTCTGAACGAAGAAAGGGGCCCTCTCCTGTTCAGAAGAGGGCCCCTTTTGTTTTGCAGTCTGGCTCCTTGGGCTCAGGCGGCCTCAAAGAGCGAGGCCAGGCCCTGACCGCCACCGATGCACATGGTGACAATGCCGTAGCGCTTGCCCTGTCGCCTGAGTTGGCGGAGGAGAATCCCCGTCATGCGGGAGCCCGTCATTCCGAAGGGATGGCCGATGGAGATGCTGCCTCCGCTGGGATTCAGTTTCTCGCTCGGGATGCCCAACTCTCTTTGGCAGTAGAGCAACTGCGAGGCAAAGGCCTCGTTGAGTTCGACAATGTCGATATCGTCGATGGTGAGTCCATGGCGCTTGAGGAGCTTCGGCACCGCGAAGACGGGTCCAATGCCCATTTCCTCGGCTCCACACCCGGCCACGGCCGTGCCTCGGTAGATCCCCAGCGGCTCGATGCCCAATTCCTTGGCTCGGTCCGCCGACATGAGGACAGTGGCGGAGGCGCCGTCGGAAAGCTGCGAGGCGTTGCCGGCGGTCACCGTGCCTCCTTCCTCCGCAGGTTTGAATACGGGCTTGAGTGAGTTGAGCCCTTCGAGCGTGGTCTGGGGTCGGTTGCACTCGTCCAGTTCGACCGTGAATTCCTCCTCAAAGGGATCCTGGTCTTTCTTCATGACTTTGCGGGTCACCTTCATGGGGGCGATTTCTTCGGCGACGTAGCCCGCCTCCACTGCGGCGGCATAGCGCTGCTGGCTGGTGAGCGAGACCGCGTCCTGGTCTTCGCGGGAGATGCCGTAGCGCTCAGCCACGATCTCGGCTGTGAGTCCCATGGGGAAGTAGAGACCGGGAAAGCGTTCGGCGGCAGCGGCGTTGGCCAGACGTGTGGTGTTCTGGCTGCCGTCTTGCATCATGGTGATGGTTTCGACGCCGGCTCCGATGGCCACGTCCGCGCCTTCGCTGATGATGGACTGGGCGGCCATCATGACCGCCTGGGAGCCCGAAGAGCAGAATCGGTTGACCGTGGTGCCTGCGACTTCCTTGGGAAAGCCAGCCGCCATGGCAGCGATGCGCGCCATGTTCATACCCTGGCATCCTTCGGGAAATCCGGTCCCGACGATGACATCCTCGATTTCGCCGGGGTCGAGGTTGGGGACGCTGGCCACGGACTCTCGCAGGGTATGGGCCAGGTAGTCGACGGGCTCGGTGATGTTGAACGAGCCACGGTGGGCCTTGGTGAGCCCGGTGCGCAGGCTTTGAACGATGACGGCTTCTCGCGCCATGGGTGTCCTCCGATCAATCTATCTCTAGGGGAAAATGGAATAAAACAGGAAGCGCGGAGGCTACCGAATTTCATGGCGTCCGTCGCTGGTGGGCAAAGGCCCTGATTCGGCCCTTTTTTCAGTCCCATGGGCCCGCGTTGGCGGTTTCCAGGTCTGTATACTCGGCCGTCTTGAAGCCGAAAGAGGCAGGGAGGCAAGGTATGGATCGACTGGATGGACAGGTGGCTCTGGTTTCGGGGTCGACGAGCGGCATTGGGGAACAAGTGGCGCGTGATCTGGCTCAGGCCGGCGCGCATCTGGTGGTGAATTCTTCGAGCTCGGTGGAGGCGGGGCGCACTCTGGCGGATTCTCTCCCGACGGAATCCATCTACGTCCAGGCGGACATCAGTCAGGAAGAACAATCCAAGGCCATGGTGGCGGCGACGATCGAGAAATTCGGTCGGCTCGATATCCTGGTCAACAATGCCGGGTGGACGACCCGTGTGCCTCACACGGACATGGAGGCGCTGAGCAACGAGATCCTCTTCAAGACGTTTGAAGTCAATGTCTACGGAACCTGGTGGCTTTCCCGCGCAGCGATGCCTCATCTAGAGCGGGCGGAGCAAGGATGCATCGTGAATGTCTCNTCGGTTGCGGGCGTGCGTGCCATAGGCAGCTCCACCGCATACGGCATGGCCAAAGCCGCCATGAACAACCTCACCCTGGATCTGGCGCGAAACTTCCGGTCGGTCCGGGTCAACGCGGTGGCGCCGGGTCTNGTAGCGACACCCTGGACCGCCGACTGGGACGACCTGCATCAGGGAGTGGCTGCGATGATTCCCGCCGGCCGTTCGGCCACGCCAGTGGATGTTTCAAAGGCGATCCTGGCCTGCATTGATAATCAATACGTGACCGGTCAGGTCTTCGTCGTGGATGGCGGTACGACCATCGTCATGTAGTGGTGCGCGGACCTAGGCGCGGCTGGACTGGTTGACTTCGGCCTTCTTGACGGAGGCTCTCACGACAGGCACCTCGTTTTCCTTCAGCGCCGGGCGGGCCGATTTACGGGCGAGAGCAGCCTCGATGTAGGGCGCCAGTTCGGCTGCTTTTCGTGCCTCGCGGGCTTCCCGACCCTGGGTGATTTCGGGCATCACGCTCTCAGCAAAGAGTTCCAGGGCTTCACAGATGTCCTNGTGGCGATTCTTTCCGCATTGTTGCATGAAGATCACCTGGTCGATGCCTGAGTCCTGCAGGGCTCCGAGGTGACGAATGAGATCTTCGGGAGTGCCGATCCCGGGCGCGTGAGCGAATTCTGCGGGGTCATCGCTTTTGGCGCGTCTAAGCATCTCTTCGGTGCCGACCTGGCGNTCTTCCTGGAAGCTNTCCCAGATTTTTGAGTATCCCGGCAGACTGTCTCGAGCCACCAGGGACTGCAGCGCAAAGCCGAAGAACTCAAANCCCTCTTGCCCGCGGCGGATGGCTTCAAGCCGATCCGGGTGGATCGAAAANGCGGAGACCACGGCGATGTTGGCATTGACGCTATGTCCGAGGGGAACGCAGGCCTCGCTCTTGATGATGTCGTAGTAGATCTGGCTCCAGGTCTGGGCCTCTTCGGGATCCACAAAGGAGAACGCCAGGGCGCCCAGGCCATTCTGGGCGGCCACCTTGATGGTGTCCCGATTGGTGCAGGCCATCCACATGGGCGGGTGGGGCTTTTGCATCGGCTTGGGAAGGATGTTCCGGCAAGGCATGGAAAANGACTCGCCTTCGTAGCCCGGATAGGGAGACATGGTCATCATGTTGGCGATCTCNTCGGCCGCCTCGAAGGACCTCGCTCGTTTGGTCTTGGCGGGGATCCCGAAGCCACCGAGTTCCAATCGGGTGGCTCCTTCTCCGATGCCGAAATCCACGCGTCCGTTTGAAATCAGATCGAGGGTNCCGATCGTCTCGGCGGTGCGCGCGGGGTGGTTGTACTGGGCGATCACTTGCCGGATGCCGTGGCCGAGACGGATCTGCTGGGTTCGTGTCGCGGCCGCAGCCAGGAAGACCTCCGGGGCCGAGGAGTGGGAGTACTCCTCGAGAAAGTGATGTTCGACCTCCCAGGCNTAATCGAGTCCAAGCCTGTCGGCCAGCTCCACCTGATCCAGGGCTTCATGGAAGAGGCGGTGCTCGGCCCCTTCGTCCCAAGGGCGNGGAAGTTGGAGTTCGTAGAAAACGCCAAATCGCATGTCGACTCCCTTGTTCGTGACTGGCTGGTGTGAGANCAACGGGCGATGCGGTCCCGTGACGCGAATTCTCGATTTGTCTCGCGAGGAGCATACAACGGTCGGGCAAGAGGGGCTGCCTTCTTGCNTGCTCGGCGATCAAGGTCTTGGTGTCGGGGCTGTGAAGGACCCCGCTGGAGGCCGATTTTGCGAAGCGGATGGCCCGCTTTCATGGCGGCTTTGGGCTGGGCTAGGATTCGGTCATGGCATTGGACCTCTTTCCGGTGAGCCCCGGTCTGGACCGGGTGGCGACGCTTCGGCGTACGATCGGGGCTTCCTTGGAGCGGGTCTGGGAGAACGTGNNNGACTGGGAGCATCTNCCTNGGCTNCANCGTCAGGATTTTTCNTCGATTGATCTGATCGATTCGGGNGCGTGGGGCTGGAAGGCCAGGGCGGTTTCGGCGGGCTTGCCTGAGGCTCCTTTTACGGTGGCCGTGTTGGTCGAGGCCGAGGCCAATCGGTATGTGTCGCGCACGCTCAGTGGCGACGTGACGACCTCGGAGATCTGGACTGCGCTGGCGCCGGTGGGAAAGGATGAAACCGATATCCACGTGGAGTTCTGGCTGTCTTCCGTTCCGGAATCGGCGCGCGAGAGTCTGGGGGCCGGGTATCTGGAACTCTACGGCCGCCTTTGGGATCAGGACGAAGAGATGATGCGCGAGCGCGCTCGGCATCTGGGAGCTTCTGGAGGTCTGGCGACGGATCGGGAACTGGAGTTGGGGCCTCTTTCGGAACTGTCTGGCCGACTGCCCTTTTGCGTTGAACTCGGCGGGGCGCGCTGGAGAGTGCTCTCCCTGGGAGGAGAACTGATCGTTCACGATGCCCAGTGTCCTCACGCTCTAGGGCCTCTTTTCGAAGGGCCCGATGAGTCGGGGGAGTTGGAGTGCCCATGGCACGGCTATCGCTTTGATGTCAGAACGAGTCGGAGCTCCGATGGGCGTCGTCTTCGGCTCAGAAAGCCCCCGCGTGTGGTCCGGAATGCGGCGACGGACCAGGTCACACTCACCCTGGACTGATGGGGCCCCGGGACGATGCCCGTCTTTGCCAGAACCCTGCTTTGAGCCTACTTTCGACGGGCGTTCGTTGTGATCGCGTGGCTGACGGGAGTGAAGAAAATGAGGCAGGAACGTGGGGTGGGTTTGACTGGATGCTTCGGATTGCAAACACGTAAGGGGCTGAGCGCGTGGCGTCGATTGGTTCTGCTTCTTCTTCTGCTTGTCCCCTCTGCGGCACTGGGTCTCGAAGAAGGGGATCCGGCCCCCGATTTCATTCTTTCCGGATCGGACGGCAAACTCTATAGCCTTCAGGGGTTGCTTGAGGAGCATTCGGGCGTGGTTCTGGCTTTCTTTCCTCGCGCTTTTACGCCTGGCTGAACGCAGGAAATCATGTCGCTGCGTGACAGCGCAAAGGAAATTGGAAGCTTTGATACGGCCTGGTTCATGGTTTCCCTGGACGAGCCGGCGCGCAACAAGGCCTTTGCAGATTCCGTGGGGTCGGACATCGTGCTGCTGAGTGATCCCACAAAGAAGATGGCGAAGAAGTACGGTGTGCTGGCATCGGGAGGAAACTACACTCGGCGCTGGACCTTCTATATCGACAAGCAGGGTGTGGTTCGGAAGATCGACAAGGCCGTCCAGCCCGCAGGGCATGGAGAGAGTGTGGCCCGGACTCTCGATGGGTTGGGTTTTCCGAAGACGAAGCCCGTTCGGCCCGATGACGGTTCGGGTGCTACTTCGGCCCTGTCCGAGTAGGCCGGGGTCCAGGCCGAGCCGAATGGTGTTGTGCCTGCTTGGGTTGGGAACTGGGACTTCCTGACCGACTGGCTGGCCCTTCAAGGCAGGCTTCAGTTCCTGAGTGGTCCGGGTGCTTCGGGAACCTTTGATATTCCTTGGCTCGGGCCAGTAAGCGG
>NZGT01000183.1 GCA_002691025.1 Spirochaeta sp.
CCAGGCGAAGGTTTTCTACCTGCTCGGGCATGTAGATGAAGTCACTCTCGAAGCCGTAGCTGTAGAGTCTGCCGGCATTTCGGATGGTGATCGCGGAACCATCAAAGACCTGGGCCTGGAAATTACTGTAGTCGGTGAAGTAGCCTGTCATGTTGAAGACCAGTTGTCGATCAAACCAATCGGTGCGCGAGCCCAACTCGGTGGTGGTGGAATTCTCATCCTTGAAATTGTCCGGGTTGGTGTCGGACTCCCGGAGTTGGTTGAAGCCGCCGGATTTGAAGCCGTTCGCCACACTGAGATAGACCATGGAGTTCTCGGTGGGTTCATATTGCAGGGCCAAGCGGTATTGGAGTTGGTTGGTGGAGAAGTCGTTCGTCCTGTACGGGATGTCCGGTCCGAACAGACCGATGTCAGGACATGGGTTGCTCGGGTCGCCTATGTACGTACAGGCGGTGGAGCCAGAACGGGTCTTCCTCTCCCAGGAGTAGCGCAGGCCTACCACGAATTGAAGTGAGTCGAGCAGGTGGAATTGGGCCTGGCCATAGGCGGCAAAGGTTTCGGTTTCGTGCTTGTTTGTGTTGATGTTCTCGATGCTGTCGGGGAAAATGACGGGTGGCACGCCTCCGACATAGGAGGCCGCATTCACCAGGCCTTGTTCCCAGCCGTTGCGGTCGGTGGTGTCCATATTCATGTAAAAGAAGAAGAGGCCGGCCTGGAAGTCCACCCAGGTATCCAGAGGGAGTTCGATTTCGGGCGACGTGACAGTGAACTCACTGGAGAATTGATTGAGATCGACGAATTGATAGGCCAAGACGCCATCGTAAGAAGAGAAGTCGGCATCGAACTGGCTGTCGGTGTAGTAGGTCCTCCACGCATTCAGCCAGCGGAGACTCCAATCGTCCCATTCGTAGACGGTGTCGAGCGAGAGGCCGCCGACATCGACGCGGTTCTTGGGTTCGACGTTGGCGCCCACTCGGAAATCATACGGATCCGCTACCGGGAGTGGAATCCCTGTGGTTTCAGCGAAAGCCGAGAAAGGAATGTCCATGACGCTTGGCCCGTCTGCTTTATAGTCGATGATTTCGGGCACGAAGCTGCGGCTGTCTTCTTTTGAATAGTCCCCGTTGAGCAGGATGGACAGGTTGTCGGTGACGTCCCAGAGGAGTTTGGCGCGCATTCCCCACTTGTTGACGTTGTTGACATCCTGATTGTTGTAGCGATTCAGATCCCAGCCATCGCGTCTGGAGTAGTAGCCCGCCACGCGCAGAGCCAGGGTGTCGTCGATCAGGGGCTGGTTGATGTAGCCGCGACCCTGGAAGTCGTAGTAGAGACCCGCGACGCCCTCGAGGTAGACAGAAGGCTCATAGTCGGGCCTGCGGGTAATGATGTTGAGCGCACCCGCGGCGGTGTTCTTTCCGTAAAGCGTGCCCTGGGGGCCACGCAGGACCTCGACGCGTTCGATATCGAGCAGGTCGCCGACACTCATGCCGGCGCGACCCTGGTACACGCCGTCGATGAAGACACCCACGCTGGGATCGATTCCGGCATTGCTGCCCACGGAGCCGATGCCGCGGATCCGGATGCTGGTCGATCGGGTATCGGTGACGGGAATGATCTCGAGGTTGGGGACGAACGACTGAAGTTCGCTGAAGGTGGTGACGCCTGCATCGCGGAGGGTCTGTCCGCCCAGGGCGGTGACGGACAAAGGGATGTCCTGGATATTCTCGGCCCGCTTGCTGGCGGTGATGATGATTTCTTCTACGCCCTTGGGTTCGCGTTCTTCGTCATAAGGGGTCTCGGTGGAAAGGGACTCGCCCTCGGAATCGGGGCCCACGAGAGCGGGCTCCGGCAGGGGGTCGATCTCGGAAATCGGCGGGGGGGCGGTGCGTGTGGCTTCCGAGGTGCTGGCCGAAGAAGTCGGTTCGCTCTCGTCCTGAGCCTGAGCACTCGCGGCGATGATGAGGAGGATCAGAAGGCTGAAAAGTCTTCGGGGATCGAGCGGCCTGATTCGATTCACTCTATTCGCTCCTCTTAGGCACTGCGTGGGTGTCTCGTTTGGGTCGATTTGAGTTCGCGCTCGGAGATGTCTTCAGCGGTTGGGCTCGCTTGGCCTTCTATCCTAGCGGAATCGAGAGGGGTTTTGTCACGCCTTCGTCGGGGTCGGATGGACTGGATGTACGGATTCTTCCGTTTTGATTGCCTTCCAGTTCCGGGGAAAGTCGATCAGGGGCCAGCAGGAAGGCAACCCTGTTCCTGAGAAGTCGGGGTTCCCCCGTATGGAGGCCAAGGGGGTTGCTGTCTTCGAAGGCTGCGGCGAAACTAGGCGTCGACTGAAAGAGGGGGAGAGCTTTTTTGGGCCAGCGGGATATTCGAGCGATTGGTTTTATTTGTGTGATCTTGCTTGTGGCGGCTTGCATCGGCTGGATCGGAAGTCACGGGAGTGTGGAGCGGGCGGGTTGGCCTCTCTTTGTCTTGTGCGGGGCTCTGGCCTTTGGTGTGAATTGGATCGTATTCGTCCCTTCTTTTCTTGCGCAGACCGAGCACTATTTCGACCTGACGGGATCCTTGACCTACATCTCGCTGATCTTGTTCGCCTGGTTCCTGAATCCGACGCGTGACCCGCGCTCGCTCTTGTTGGCAGTGCTTGTGATCCTGTGGGCGCTTCGGTTGGGCACGTTCCTGTTCCGTCGCGTCAAAGCGGATGGTTCAGACGGACGCTTCGATAAGCTGAAGCCGCACTTTCCAACCTTCCTCATGGTATGGACCCTTCAGGGGCTTTGGGTGTTCCTCACCCTCGCTTGTGTACTGGCGGCCATGACTTCGGCGGAGAGTGTGCCTCTGGGCTCCTTTGCTGCTGTGGGAGTTCTGGTTTTTCTTCTCGGATGGGGGATTGAGATCCTCGCGGATAGCCAGAAGAGTGCCTTTCGAAGAGCGCCTGAAAATCGAGGCCGTTTCATTGATGTCGGGCTCTGGGCCTGGTCGAGGCATCCGAACTATTTCGGTGAAATCACGCTTTGGGTGGGTTTGGCGCTGGTGGCCTTTCCGACTCTCTATGGCTGGCGGTATTTTGCGCTGATCTCCCCNCTCTTTGTGTTCATCCTGCTGACACGCATCAGCGGTATCCCGCTGCTTGCGGCACGCGGGAAGGAACGTTGGGGCGAGGAGCCCGCCTATCAGGAATATCTGGCTCGCACGTCCAAGCTGGTGCCGCGTCCGCCTCGGAAGAGTTAGAGGGTCAGGGCTTTTTTGGGGCGCGGGTGCGGCTAGAGGCTTTTGAAGAAGCGCAGCAAGGTGTCGAGTGTGCCGCGCGGATCTTCGATGGCCAGCATGTGGCCTCGACCTGGCACCACCTGATATTCCACCTNNGGAAGGTGCCGAGCCAGCAAGGCGGCGGGCTTTCGGAACATCACATCCAGTTCGCCGATGAGAACGAGATTCGGGCAGGCGATCTTACGGAGCCCTTCGATGTGCGGGTCGAGATCGTTGAAGAAAGAACGNCCGAAGTCGGCGACATGAGTCGGGTGGCTGGCCCCGCGAATGTCTTCCACCCAGCGCCAGCAGCGTTCGGGGTCCTCATTGGTGGCAAAGCCGAGNTGGAAGGGACGCCCATCCCCCTGCCGCGCTCGCTCGANGATTTCCCGGGTGTTGAACTTTTCGAGTTCGGCCACGGCGGGGTTGTCGAAGGGGGTTTCGAAGGGGGGCGGATAGGAGCCNTGGTANTCGGGGTCGCTGAACTTGTCCGAGGGCGCCGTGGCCGAGCCCGTGTCNGTNGAGACGAGCGAAAGNAGACGTGCGTGNTCTTNCATGGCGAANCGAAGGCCNGCCATTCCGCCGGTGGCATGGTTGAGCAGGTGGAACCGATCCGTNCCCAGGTGATNGGCGAGGGCNCCNATGTCGTCTGCGATACGGTCCACCGTATAGCCGGGATCTTCATCGGGAAGAGGGGTGGAGCGNCCGTGACCACGCAGGTCCAGGTCCACGACACGAAAGCCGGCTTCGGACAGTCCTTGACTGAGACCTGTCCTTGACCAGTAGGCCCCGCAGTGCGTCAGCCCGTGTGTGGTGATGATCGTGTCCGGACCTTCTCCNANNATGTCGTAGAAGAGGTTCGCGCCGGGTCGCAGCAGGTAAGGCATGAAGGCTCCGTGTGGTTTCTTGTCTTACGAAGGGGGGAGGCGCACTCTGACCGGTCTGGGTCAGGAAGTGACGCGCACCAGTTGTTTTCCGAAGTTCTTGCCTTTGAGAAGTCCGCGAAANGCGCTGGGGGCTTGTGTGAGACCTTCGGCGATGGTTTCACGATATTGGAGATCGCCGGACTGGATCCAGGCCGCGAGTTGGGCGCTGGCATCCAGCCATTCGTCGAACCACTCGCGGACCAGGAAGAACCGGTGTTCCGGAGGTGTCTCCAGACCGGCGAAAACCGTAAAAGGCGTTTCGACTTCGGAAATGTCCTCCTCGCTGTTGTAGAGAGANACGAATCCGCAGATCGGGACCCGGGCNCCTGGGTTGAAGAGTNCAGCCACGGCTCGCGTCAGNGCGCCGCCGACGTTCTCGAAGTAGATATCNACGCCGTCCGGGCAGGCGGTTTCAAGGGCCTCCNTCATGCCTTCCGCCTTGTAGTCGACGCACGCATCGAAACCCAGTTCGTCCACGCAGTAGGCACATTTGTCGGGCCCCCCGGCCACGCCGACGACGCGGAGGCCACGAAGCTTGCCGATCTGGCCTACCACGGAGCCNACGGCTCCTGAGGCGGCGGAAACCACGAGGGTTTCACCGGCTTTCGGTTTGCCGACATGCTCAAGGCCGAAGTAGGCGGTTCGGCCCGGCATGCCCACGACGCCGAGCCAGGCCGACATGGGAGCGAGGGTGGTGTCGACGGGCAGGAGAGTGGCTGCGTCGCCCGGGACCCGGGCCAGGCTCTGCCATCCTTCGTGGACCGTCAAGGTGTCTCCGACGGACCAGAGAGGACTTCTTGACTCTGTGACAACGCCGGCGCATTCACCCGTGATGATCTCTCCGATTTCGATGGGTTCCGCGTAGGACTTGCCTTCGCGCATGCGACCTCGCATATAGGGGTCGAGTGAAAGGTATTGGATCTGGACCAGTATTTCTCCGTCGGCGAGTTCGCCGACCTCCTCTTCTTCGAGGCGAAAGCAGTCGTCGGTGGGCTCGCCTTCGGGCCTTCGGGCCAGAACCCATTTCTGGTTGATCGGTCTNGTCATTGGGGGTCACTCCTGATTCGAATGAGAAGAGGGCGCGGCGGGTGTTGCAGGGTGGCTTGTCAGGGAAGGTCCTGCCAACTGTCATGGCCTTCTTTGAGCAGTGAGGCCGAACTCCAGAAGAGGGCTTTGGATACGTAGGGCGCGACCTCTCGAGCGCGCTGGGAGCAGAGCCGGGCCTTGAGTGCCTTGGCTTCGCCGACGGCTCCCTGGTTTCCGGGCGCGAGTGCGACAAGGTCGATGACGTGAAGAGCGAGTTGGGTGTCGCCCGCCGCTTGAAGCTCAAGGGCTCGGGCTAGAACGGCGCTCGGATCAATGGCCGAGAGGATCGCGTCACGAGCGGCTGCGGGCGTCGCCGGATGCAGGTGCGTCGGGTTCCGGTCCCACCACCCGTTTTCTTCACGGTAGAGATCGCGGGCGATGTAGTCCGGCGAACCATAGCTGGGGGTCATCCAGGGCTTCTGGAAGATCGCTTCTGGATAGTGGAGGTCCGCGACCGTNTCCTCNTCGTTCATGCCCCGGTTCATCCGGGCGACNACTTCCGTGCGAAGCCAGCGCAGNGCNTCGGCCATTCCGGTCAGGCGTTCCCGGATCGNCNCGGCTCCTTCAATCAAGGGNCCGAATTCGGTCACCAACTTGTCGGCGCCCAGTTGAGCCAGGTGTTCAAGGGTCTNGGCCCACCGGATCGTGAATCGCTGGGTTCTCAGGGGGGTTCCGATATTCGGGATGGTATCGCCCTGGACGGCGGGTCCCCCATAGAGGAGGCCGTCTTCGGGAAACCAGGCCACCAGGCAATCGTCTGTTTCCGAGGGGGCCCAGTGGAGTTCAACGGGTCGTGATCCCCCGACCACCACCATCTGGTCGGAGAAGGTCTCGGAGGGATCGTGATTGTCTCCTTCGACATCCGAGAGATAGTCGGNCAGGGGCCGTTCTTCTCGGCTGGGGAATTGGACCTTCCAGGCTCGGGCCTGGAGTTCCGCCGTTTCCCGGTAGCGNTTGTANCGNGCCAGGATGTTTTCATGGGCGATGAGTCTCGGCGNTGGTTCTTCGCGTGATGCATTGTGTTCAAGCCAGAGGGGGATTGAGGCGTTGTATTGCTGATGGCCGTGGGTGTAGACGATGGCGGCCAGCCTGTCCTGGGTCTGGGCGCGGAGATAGCTTTCCATGGCGGGCTGCACGTTCCGGTTGCCCGCATCGATGAGGATCAGCCCTTCNTCGGTTCGGGCAGCGAGGGCATTGCCTTGGCCGGGCAGGATCCAGAGGCCACTTCCGATCTGGCTTCCGGCCAATTCGCCTTGAAGGACCACGTCTTGAGAGGTGGATGACGGCACTCGTTTTTCCTCCAGGTTTCTAGAGTCGGACCATGTCGAAGGGGCTCANGCCTTCCGGCANNGGNGGNCGTCGGGTGAGCTCGGCAACGGGAACNCCCGACTCGAAACGTCCGATGAGTTCATCGGGGTCNAACACGATCCCGACCGGGTTCTTGTTGAATTCACCAGAAGCCATCCATTCCGCTGTTTCCTGTGCCGAGCTGAAGTTGTCGATCTGGAGCTCGATGGCATTCCCGTCCGGGTCGCGGTAGTAGAAGGAGGTGGTGGGGCCGTGGTTGATGCACCAGTAGGGAGTGATCTCGGCCTTCTCCAATCTCTGGTAGGTGAAAAGGAGATCCGCNAGGTTCGCGTANGTGAAGGCAATGTGGTCGGTGCCTGCGGCGTTGGGGGGAGGAGGCTCCAGGCCAGGCATGGCCAGGATGGCCACACGGTGATGCTCTTCGTCGTACGTGAGAAACGAAAAGTTTTCATTTTCGAGAATGACTTCGGCCTCAAGGACCGTCTGATACCAGAGNCTCATCTCNTCGCGTCGGGATGTCTTGCGNACGAAGTGAGCGAGCTTNGAAGGAGCGATTCTTCCGCGCTCGCGCGCGGGAGCGGGTAGGGTGGCCTTGGACATGGTTTTACCTCGAAGATGGAGATTGTTGNANAGGGGGAGGGTGACGTCGCCCCGATGTCAGGGTGATTGGAGAATCGGGTCGAGTTTGTGGAACAGTGGGTTNCCGTCGTCCGGGTTCGTCCCCGCCAGGATCATGGAGAGTCTCAGTGTGCGCCGATGCATGGCCTGGACCCAGGCTTCGTCCGCGTCTTCCCTGGCCAGGGGGATGGCTTCCATGGCCCCTGCGTCTGCTTCNGCGAGGTTTGTAAATCTCTGACCCGTCAGTCGGTTGATGTCCTCGAGGGACTCTCTCTCGAACCAGTTCCTGTAGCGNGAGTAGTTGAGCAGGAATTCGGGGATCGAATGAAGCAGGGTCTGCTCCCAGGGCTCGAAGGCGCTCGATGTGGGCAACTGCATGATGTCGATCATCATCTTTCGGAGTCCNGTGTCTTCCCAGCGATGAAGTGTGGCTTCCGGCAGGCTCAGGCTGTAGTCCAGTGCGATTCCCTGGCGTTCCGCGATGGCCTCATAGGCCCGCCGGGTGATACTGGCGTATTCCAGCATGCCTTCGATCCAGTTGCCGCCGCGAGCCTCGGGCATGCCAAAGAAGGTGGCTCCAATGGAAGAGAGTTGCAGGAAGGCCACCGTGTAGTAGCAGACCACGGAGAGGTCGACGGGCTCTCCACTGACGCGTTCGTATTCCCGGTAGAGGGCGGGAATGTCGCCCATGTTCTCATAGGGATGACGGCCCCGGAAACACGCGAGGTCCCAGTGGGTGTCTCCGGTATTGGCAATCTCAAAGTCCAGCAAAGCCAGAACCTCGGGGCCCCGGGACATGAACTGCCCGGCATCCCCTGCAATGAAACGGGTGTCATGGCGGTCCGTGGGGGCGTTTCGTCGTAGCCAGGTCTGGATGAACTCGAGCGGGGGGTCGATATGGCCAGCCATTCTCCCGGCCTTGTACATATGCTCGGTGGCATGGAGCGCGATGTCCCTGGGTGTTTCGGGTGGCTGGGAAAGGCGGCGGATATGTGAGAATGCCTGGACCGGCACGCGGTGGACCTCGGCGAGATCNGCCATGTAATGGAGCATGGCCTGCCAGCGCTCGTCGCTCATTTCTGTGGGGTTCTCGATGGCGGTGTGCAGCATGCCGGGCGCACGGTCGTCGGTGTCCACCCAGTCCATGACGAAGGCTTTGGGGTCGTCCACCCAGCCGTGGATGTGCGGGATTTTGATGTTGTTCTCTTCGAGTACCTGCATGACTTCCATCTCGAAGCGCAGGTCGCTTTTTCCGGCGATGGGTCGATCGCCTCGGAAGAGTACGGCCCGGGTTTCGGTGCCGGACGTGTAGGTGACCTTCCATTGGGGGCGCCAGCGTTCGAGCCGCGTGATTTCGGTGACCTCGGCCTGGAAGTGTTCCTTCACCCAGCGCCGAATCCCTTTGTGTCGGTGGGCTTCCAGTTCGTCTTGACTCGCTTCGGTTGTGGTTGTGCGTGTCATGGTCGCTCCCAGGAGAGAGTGAGATTGAGGGTTGGGCGAGGGGGAACGGGTCGCAATTTCCGCTCGCTCTGGGCCGATCGGAGAGTGTACGGTTGCATCAGTCAGGGTTGGGTCTCTGGAAGGGAGTGTTCGACATCTGGATGATCTTCCACCTCAAGACGCTACCCTTTCTGGATGCGGCATGCGAGAAACGAACCTCGATCTGGAGTCGTGTAGATTGGCATTCGACATCTACCCCGCTGACGAACGGTATCGGTGAAATGGCTCCGAGGGACGGGTGATGATTTTGGCGAGCGTCTGAAAAAGAGGAATGTCCGATGAAAGTGGGGCAGGTTCGGGTTTGGCTCACCGACGGAAGGATCCTACTTGCCGGGATTCTTTTGAGTGTGCTTGTGCTCTGGCTGTTGCCCGAGTCGGGGCCCTGGCTGCTGGGCATATGGTTCGGCGCTGGGGTGCTCGGGGTAGTGGGAGGCGGCTCCTCGTCCCGGCGTGCTCTCTGGTTCAACTTGGCGGTGTTGCTGGCCGTGATCGGAGGGGGTGCGCTGTTTTTTACGGACGGCGAAGGCGTGCAGAAACGGTCCACGAATGCCGAGTATCAAACCCTCCCCGACGATTTCATGGGGTACCGGCCTCGTCCGGGTCAGAAGACCCAAATGAAGAAGTTTACGGGCGATGACGTCATCTATGATATTTCGTACACCATCCAGGAAAACGGGCTCCGGCTCGCTCCTCCGCACCGGCCGCAGGAGGGAAGGCCTTGTGTGGTCTTCTTTGGTGGCTCGCATGTGTTCGGAGAGGGTGTGAATGATGAAGAGGCTCTTCCGTATCGATTCGGAATCGATACCGACGGGCAGTATCAGGTCCACAATTTCGGATACTCGGGCTACGGGGCCCACCAAATGCTGGCCGCCCTTGAGGAGGGACTCGTGGACGCGGCGACGGATTGCGAACCGAAGCATGTCATCTATCAGGGAGGTTACTTTCATGTTCCCAGGGCGGCGGGGCTGAGTTCCTGGGATAAGGAGGGGCCCTACTATGAAACGGTGGGCGTCGACGAGGTGGAC
>NZGT01000056.1 GCA_002691025.1 Spirochaeta sp.
TTTCCCAGATATCCGGGCGCAGGCCGTTGCCGGTGATGACCCGGACCTGGTGACTCTGATCGTCCGGACTCGGCGGTTGATTCATGAGATAACGGAGGAGTTCTCCGATATAGATGAAGGCAGTCGCCTTGTGGTCTCGCACGTCGGTCCAGAACTGGCTGGCCGAGAATTTCCGTCTCAGCAGGATTCCGGCCCCGGTAGTGAGGGCGGCTCCCCAACCGGCAAACATGGCATTGGAGTGGTACAGGGGTAGGGTGCAGTAGTTGAGGTCCTTCGGCCTGAGTTCAAGTAGCCCACGCCCAAAAAGAGACGAGGCGGCAAACCAGCGTCGATTCTTGATGATGGCTGCTTTGGGCAGGCCGGTTGTGCCTGAGGTGTAGATGTAACACATGGGGTCGCTTCCCAGGGGCTTCTCGACAGCGTCCGGGGGTGTCTGGGGAAGGTTTCGAACGGCTTCATCGGCCGAGCCGAAGAGATCCGTCGGACCCGGGTCTGCAATCTGTTCAAAGATCCGCTCTGGGCTCAGCGTCCTGAGGTCGTCCGAGACTTCGGCCAGTTTTTGTGCGTGCTCCGAGCCCACGATGCAGGCGTTGGCCTTCGCGATTTCGAGAGCATGAACCAGGCCTTTGCCGCTGATGTTCGTGTTGATCAGGGCGGCCACGGCCTTGATCCGATTCAGGCCCGACAAAGCGAAGAGGTACTCTGGGCGGTTGTCCAGCAGGAGTGCGACGGAATCGCCCGGTTCGACTCCAAGGGAGAGGAAGAAATGGGACCATTGGTTGGCCTTGGCATTGACCTCGTGCCAGGTGTATTGCCTGTCTTGAAAGGCGATTCCAACTCGATCGCCGTTCTGGGTGGCGCATCTTTCGAGCAGTCGGGCCGAGCTCCAACGTCCGCTGGGAAGGAAGCCCAGCATATTGGGAGCGAGGCGCCCAAAGAGACGGGCTTGGGTCCAGGCTGTCTTGAGTTTTCCAGATGAAGGCATTTCAGCGGAGCTCCTCTGAGTTGGCGGAGTCGAAACCAGACCCGCGAGCATATCGAAAATCGAGAGGGGGCGTTCGCCGGTGTGTGCCCCGCTTCTCGAGTCATGCGTGTTTCTGCGAGATGATGAGGGCCTTGGCCGAGTCCTCGCTGGGTGTCGAAGCCGTTTTGGGATCACAGCCAATCCGGGCTGTGGGCTGTCACGGCACGGGGGATCGGCCTAGACTGCGGTTTGGCGGTTCCGTAGATTTGAAGTGGGGACGAGATCCGGATTCCTGTCACTGAAACTTCTGATTCAACGTAAAAAGGTCCATCCCATGCAGCCACACACACCTCTGGAAACACTGGGCCTTGTGGGTGCAGTGCGTGCTCGTGTGACGGACACGGACCGGGGCTGGATGAGTGCAGCGCTGGCTCCAGACGAGGCCTCTTTTGAGCGGATGGACCGCGCGGACCGGGGCCTTCTGCTGGCCTGGCGACGACCGGGCACGGCCCCGGAATCCGCTTCTCTCGGGAACTCGGTTGCGGGTACGCAGCACGTTCTCGTGGCCGGTCGAGTGGAGTACCCGAGCCGCTCTGCCGATGATCTGGCGAATGTCCTGGAGCGGGACGGTGAGTCGGCCTGGTCGTCCATCGCGGGGCCGTGCATCGTCATGGCCTGGTCGGACAGGGACGGGGAATATCGGTTCTTCCGGCCGGCCTCTGGCCAGCGGGTTCTCTTCTACGCCCGTGTAACCGATGGGCTCCTCTTCGCCTCGGATGCCCGGACCCTGGTAGAACATCCCGAAGTGGATGCACGTACAGACTGGAGTAGTGCGGCCGACCATATGGCCCTGGGTCATATCTACGGAGAAAAAACCCTTTTTCGAGGCGTGCAGCGGCTGGGAGTGGGGGAGCAGCTCGTGGTCTCGGGCGGAGATCTTCGGCGAGAGAGCGCGATCGCCATGCCTGAGTGCGTCGAGGAAAGTCGAGCGGCGAGTCTGGACCGGATCGACGCCGCGCTCCAGGAGGCGGTGAAGAATGCCTGGTCGGGTGTGGAGCAACCGGCTCTTTGTCTCTCGGCCGGTCTTGATTCCAGGACCCTGATGGCGGTGGCCCATCGCCAGGGGATTCCGCTGGTGTGCGTCACCAATGGGATCGAGGGCAGTATTGAGCTGCGCCTGACCCGCCAGATGTGTGACGCACTGGGCGCCACGCACCTGTCCTGTCTCCTGGAGGAAAGTGTCGTCGGCGGCATCATGGAGGGGATTGCGGATGTGGTGTCCTACACCGACGGGGAAGGCACGATCCAGAGTGCCAACATGCTGTATCTCACCCGGAAATATCGCAGTGAGCTGGGCCTGGAGCGCGTGATCCGAGGCGTAGGGGGAGAGCTCCTCAAGCTTTCCGTGGCCTACGGGTATGCGGTTCCGCCGGAGTTGGCGCGGGACGGTGATGACGCGAAGATCCGCCAGCATCTGTTCCATCAGTTGAGCTACTCGCTCAAGGATATGGAGTCGCAATCGATTCGGGGCGAATTGGCAGACTCTTTCTCGGTGGTTCCTGAGCAGAGCTTCGCAGAAGAGTGGAGTGCGCTGGAGCCATTTGACTCCGATGCCATCGGCAGGGTCAGTCAGCTCTTCTTGCGCTGCTACCTGGCGCGGGCGAGCGTGGACTCCATGCGGATCTTGCGGCAATCGGTGGACCTCGCTCAGCCCTTCCTGGATGAACGTTTTCTTCACACGCTGAACTCGGTTCCCATTGAACTGCGGCTGGATACATCACTGCAAATTGAGCTCATCCGCAGGAACTGCCCTGCGCTCTTGCGTATTCCGAATTCAAATCTGCGAACGCGTCTGGATGCTGGGCCGGTTCGTAAGTGGGTGGCGACGCAGAGTCAGCGGGTGGCGCGCCGCTTGGGGTTGGGTGAGATCGATGTCCCCGAGAAATGGTTGACGGCTCGATTGGATGATTTCTACCGTTCGACCCTGTCGGAAGAACGGTCACTGGAGCGAGCCCACATCGACGCAGATGGCATGCGCCGACTTCTCTCTCAGGCGGAGTCTGCTCGGTCGTCCTCGAGCCTCTTCCTGGGGCGGCTGGCCACGTTCGAACTGTCTTTACGACGATTCCAAGACAGGGGCAGGCCCACCGGGTCCTGAAAGGGGCCGTGTCCGAGGCCCTCCGCCTCGTCGCCGTTCGCCCCGCGGGAAGAGGGCGAAGCGAATCTGAGTGGAGTCCCAGGTCTTCACCCGCGTAAAAGATTCCGTTGGCGTATATCCATGCATGATAGGATTGCAGTGACTCCGCGATGATTCCGTTGTTCTTGTCGCCTGGGGGTGGATTGGGCAGCACAAGAATGTCGGAATCAACGTGGGGCGGGCGACCGAGGACCCGCGGGAGGATTTGATCACCCCCTCGGTTCCTTGTTGCCAGACTCGATCCTGAGAACGTTAGCCCGTTAATGACGGAGACCCCCTCCCGAGCTGGAAACGCGTGGGAGCAGGCCTCCAGACACACAAGCGGAGGTATGCCATGCGGTTCTTGACTTCATCGTCTCGAGGGATCCTCATCGGTCTGTCGATGACCCTGCTTCTTGCCCCTTCCGCGGTCTACGCGGTGGCTTCAAGCGCTTCCTATGTCCTGACGTCGGGAGCACTGGTGGTTTCCAGTCCTCTGTCCGAGGCGTCGACGGCGAGCGGCCATGTTCAACTGACGAGTTCGTTGATTGAAGCCGGCGTGGCAGGTCAGAGTGCCAGCGCCGATTCCTCGATCGTTCTTTCCAGCGGGTGGGCGTCGACTCCCATTCCTGTTCCGGAACCGGGCTTTGGGGTGCTCTGGCTGGCAGGGCTGATCCTGCTTCCTGTTTTGTACAACTTCCGCAGTCGACGGAGTGACCGTGCGCCTCGGTCCGTGCTGGGCTGTTCGGCTTCTGTCCTCTTTGTGCTTCTGGTGTGGCCGCTGTCGGCTTCCGCGGTTCCCTACGATTTTTCCTACCAGGGGACACTGGCGGATGCGGCAGGGGATCCGCTGGCTGGCCCCGTGGATATCGACATTGCCCTCTACAGCCAGGTGGCTCCTTCCTCGGGCGAAGTCGCGCTCTACAGTGAAGAGCACGACGGGACCTCTCTTGGAGACGGGGGTGGCTTCTCCGTGATGATTGGCGCAGGAAGCAACGCGGTGGGCAGTTTTGGTCCGGACCTCTTTCATGGCAACAATGTCTATCTTGAAATCGGGGTGGACGGTGAGGTTCTGTCTCCTCGTCAGCCGCTCAGTTCCGTGCCCTGGGCACTCGTGGCCGAAGAACTCGCCAGTGCGCCAGATCTGGTCAATCAGGTGGGCGACCTGGAAAGTCAACTGGGTTCTTTTCCGGCCGGGGGAGATCTCGGCGCGGAGTTGTCCAGTTTGTCGTTGGCTCTGACGGCGGTTCAGACCGCCTTGGGGACGATTACGGCTTCAAGCAGCGCCATGGAGAGCAAGTGGGCGGCCGCGGCGGGTCAGATCTCAGCGGTGACGAATCAGATCGGGGCTCCGATTACGTCTTCGGTGGCTCCGGCGGGTGGGACGGGTTCGGGACTGGGTATCCACGACTTTTCTGTCTGGCCTGCCTCGAGTGGGAATCCCCTTCTTGTCCATATCGCCAGAGGGGAGGGGGGGTTGATGACGGCGCAAGAGTATCTGGTGGCTTTCACGGTCTGTAACGATCCAGACTGCCTGACCTCAGACCGCTCGCCCGATCTCGCCTATGGACATATCGAGTCGTGGACCACTTGCACTGAGTTCTACACCGATCCGGATACAGGGGAAGAGGAATGCTGGATGGAAGAGGATGAATACGATGCGTATTCCCTTGAGCATCCGCAGATCATCGAGGGGAGTGATGGATATCCTTTGCTGTCATATGTCGATCCTTATTTGAACACTCTCAAGATCATCAAATGCAATGATTCTCTTTGCGCAGGGCCGCCCTATGGGGCAGCGCCGTCCACCTATACGCCGACCACCACCGCGGGTGGGGTTGTCCCCGGCAGTGGAAGCGATCTGGCCCTCGGCTCTGATGGGATGCCCGTATTGAGCTACTACGACACGGGAGCCGGACTCACGGTCCTTCACTGCGAGGACGCTGCGTGCAGTACCCAAGGCACGAATGTGGTGGATGGAACAGTGGGAGCGGATTGGAGTCACCGCTCATCCATCGCCATCGGATCCGATGGTCTTCCCGTGATTGCCTACTACCACGGGGCCAATGAGGATCTCGGTTTCGTCCACTGCGGCAACGCCTCGTGTAGCTCGGGTGTGACGGCTGCGATTCTGGATTCGGTGGGCAATGTCGGGTTGAACCCGGTGATCGAGATCGGGCCCACCGGTTTTCCGGCGGTGGCCTATCACGACGCCACGGACTCATCCATCCATCTGATCACGTGCGAGGATCTGGCCTGCACGGCCTCTTCCCAGGAAACCGTGGCCACCGGGGTGAGTTTTCAGATGAAGCTTTCCTTGCAGTTCTCGGCTTCGGGCACACCCACCATCAGTTGGACGGACTGGGCCTCGAAGGAAGTTCGGGTAGTTTCCTGTCCGACGCCGGACTGCAGCCTCCGGGGTCCCGAGCAGGCGTGGGTCACGAGTGCCCGGGATCAGACGCTGCTCTTCAACGGGGAGGACGATCCGGTGGTCGCCTACATAGAAAATGTGGGCTACGGGGAACTTCGTGTCCGTTATCTGGGTGACATCGCAACCCAGGTCGCCAGCAACGAGAGCGCGGCTTCCACCGCTCAGTCGACCGCCAACAGTTCCCAGAGTGCGGCGGCGGATGCACAGACCAGTGCGGACGCGGCTCAGGCTGCGATTGACAGCCATTCCGCGCCGGGTTGCGCGACCAACCTCGCTTTGGCGGCTTCCGCATGTCCTTTCGAATCCAGTGCTTCGTATGTCGTCATGGTCAATTGTGAAAACGGCCCGATTGGCTCGTTTTGTGAAGGCGATGGAGAGTGCTCCACCGACGACAGCCTCAATAACTGCACTGGAGGCTTTGACGTCTACTACAAGGTGGATTGACCCGGAATTCGAGGCGAGGTGGCTGACCGAGTCTGGGGTGTAGACTCAGAGGGGCCCGATCATGTTTTCTGCGAGACGATGGCGTTGATAGGCGCCATCTCCGTAGAGGACCTGGTTGTGCATGCTTCGCTTGAAGAAGATGTGCACGTCGCACTCCCAGGTGAAGCCGATCCCACCATGGAGCTGGACCGAGCGATCCGAGATGAAGGCGCCGGCGTCGGAGGCGGCACTTTTTGCCATGCGCGCCGCCTGAAGGGCCTCGGGGTCGCCGGCGTCGATGCAGGAGGCGGCGTGGTAGAGCAGGGATCGCGCGCGGTCGATGGCCACCATGGCATCCACCAGTGGATGCTTGATGGCCTGGAAGAACCCGATGGGCCGGTCGAATTGCTTGCGGTTCTTCGCGTATTCGGTGGTGGTCTGGAGTTGCCACTCCGCACAGCCGCATAGATCCGCGGCCACAGTCACCAGGATGGAAGGCCAGGCCTGCGCCAAGGAACTTGTGGCCTGGCGGCTGATGATGTTCTCGGGCGCGATCGGAACTTCGTCCAGGTGGGCGGTGGCCTGATCCCGGGTCAGGTCATGGATCTGGTCCTGCACAAGCGTGAGTCCGGGTGAATTGCACGGGATGGCGACAAGCCAGTATTCGTCCTGGTGGTGGGCCGCCGCCACCAGGAAATCGGCCNTGAATGCGTCCTGGACGAAGTAGACCTTTCCGCTGATCCGGTGCTGTCCGTCTTCCTGGGTGACCCGAAGTGCGGTCCGACCTTCTTCCCATTGCCCCATCTCGTCGTGGATGGCCAGGGAGGCAGCAGCTCCGTGAGCGATGCGATCCATCCACGTCCGGGCATGATCTCCTTCCGAAGCGGCGAGCACGTGNGTGGCGTTTACGGTGGCCACCAGGGGGGAGGGCAGGGCATGGCGTCCGACTTCTTCACAAAGAGCCGCGATGCCCACCTGCTTGAAGCCGGCCCCTCCCGCTTCTTCCGGGATGGCCAGTTCATTCCAGCCCAGTTCNACGATCTGCTTCCAAAGAGAGGGTTCCCACGCGGGTCGCTCTCCTTTTTCATACACCGCCTCCGGGTCTGTGGAAACGAGATCGCGAAGCTTCTCGACCGGAAGTTTTTCACTGAGGAACTGACGTGCAAGATCGCGCAGCATTTCCTCTTCTGTGCCGAAACCGAAATCCGAGGTGGCGGGCTTACTCATGGTGGTTTTCCTCTGGGCTGATGTTTCGATGTTCGTAGCGGTGAAATGAAACCTTCTATTTCGATTTGGGGAGACCCAGGACGCGTTCGCCCAGGATGTTCCGCTGGATCTCGCTGGCTCCGGCCGCGATGGTCTGCCCGTAGGAGTTCATGTAGGACAGAGGCCACTTGCCCGCGTCGGGCGCAGCGGGGTCCTTCTTGTAGAGGGTGGATCGCGCACCGGCGATATCGACGCCCAATCGAGAGAGGCTCTGCAGGAGTTCGCTGCCCACCAGTTTTTGTTGAAGGGGGAGCCGCATGGGGTGATCGTTCAGAGCGGCTACGCGACTTCTCCGGGCGTTTTGCTGCAGACCGGCTTGCATGATGGCGTGCTGCACGATGGCGTCTCGCGTCAACGGGTCCTCCGCGGCGTTNCGACCGTTGCGTTGAGAGTTCCTGGCGAGGTCGATCAAGCGATCGATGCCAACGCCGGGTGTCCCGCCNCCGCCGGCTCCTTCGGCGGCGCCTCGCTCGAAAGTGAGCGTCGTCATGGCCACCGTCCAGCCTTTCCCGACTTCATCCAAGCGGAGGTCGTCGCTCAAGACGGCGTCATCGAAGAAGACTTCATTGAAGCCGGTTTCACCGGTCATCTTCACAAGCGGTTTGACCGTGACACCCGGGTGCCCTTCGATGGGAGCCAGGAAGAAGGTGAGGCCGTCGTATTTGTGGTCGCGACTGGTTCGGGCCAGCAGGATCATCCATTTCGAGAAGTGTCCGAAAGAGGTCCAGACTTTGTGGCCGTTCACCACCCATTCATCGCCTCGGGGAGAGGCGAAGGTCTGTTGGTTGGCCATGTCGGAGCCCGCGCCCGGCTCACTGAAGCCCTGGCACCAGATTTCCTCGGCGGAAAGAGCGCCGGGAATGAATCGTTTCTTCTGCGCTTCGGTGCCGTGATGCAGCACGGTGGGGACCATCATGCTGAGGCCGACCGTATTGACCAGGAAAGGAGTGCGGGCTTTCGACATCTCGCGATTGGCAATGGCCTGGCAATTTTCGTGGCCGTGGCCGCCGTATTCGCGGGGGACATCGGTCCCCACGAGCCCCGCTTCGTAGCAGCGTCGCTGCCAGTCCCGGAGGTAATCGATCTGGGGCTGGGTCTTGACCTCAAGGGAACTCAGAGGCAGTCGGATGTCGGTGGGCGGGGCCGGATTGGCCTTGAGCCATTCGCGAGCCATCTGTTGGAATTCAAGCTGTTCGGGAAGTAGGTTGCGCTCGGCCATGATGCTCCTCCTCGGATCCTGCGGCTGCTGCTGACAAGGGATCGGCCTTGTTTCGGGGCCATCCCCGGAGCAGATCGTACCATCTGCTCTGTCGACCTGCGTCTATCCAGAGAGGTCGCCCGGTTGGCGGTTCGGCCCCCGTGGCCCTAAGGCCTTTTTTCTTCACACG
>NZGT01000057.1 GCA_002691025.1 Spirochaeta sp.
ATAGTAGAAAACTCGGTCCAGGCCTCGTTCTTCCATTCTGTCCAGCGCGCCTGAGTCGGCCAGGGCGGTGAAGGTGTCTCCATGGCCTCCCGGGCTCTCGAAGACTCGGTCCGGTGCCTCCAGAATCAGCTGCCCATCGAAGGTCCAGGCCGGAATGGTCTTCTGTGAAAAAATGAAGATCCGGTCCGGGCTCAGGCCAAAGTGGTTTTCATGCTCGAAGAGGGCACGGGTCGCCTCGTCGGTGGCGGGACTCGTCATCACAAACCAGTCGACGGGATGCCCGATCCGGCGCTCCAGCGCGCGCAGTTTTTGCGCCTGGATGGAGAAAAGGCTGCGCTGCGTCACGGGACCGAGGGGAAAAGCCCCCTTGGGGCCTTCAAAACCCAGGCGGCTTCCTTGGCCGCCGGCGACCACCAGGCAGGCGACGCGGCCCGACTGAAGGATCTCAAGGCCCCGTATGTGGGCCTGCTCAAACGCAGCGGCGTCACCCCCATATTGAGGCAGGGAAATGGCCGGACATGGCTCGAGCGCCTGTTCGGAGTGTCCCTCCAGTCCTTCCAGGGCTTTTTGGCGGTCCAACACCAAGCCGGGCAGGGACTGAGCAATTCGCGCACTCTGACCCAGCAGCCGATCCTTTTCTTCGGCATTGAGTCGATCCCAGAAGCGGAACACATGCTCCTGGTTCAGGTCAGCAAAGACGCGCCGAATCTCCTCGGCGTCAGGTCGTTTCGATCTTTCCACGTTGTTACGCGGTTCCCCCTATACCACTTTCGCTTAGCACAGGCCGAGCCAAGAGAGGAACGGCAGGGACGGAAAATCGGTCTCCAACGGCAAAATCAGGGGGCGGGGCCAGGCGGAGGGCCTTCCAGCGGTCTCAGTACTTAACTTAACATAATCTATCTTATCGGACGTTAAATGAGGGCGAGCTGAGCGTGAGGGCACGCAGGCCGTGCTGGGCCCTGGGCGCGGCGGTGCCTGGGTTGTGGCCTACGGGCGCTCAGATGGGCTCGGTTCGGAGGTGGGTCAGGGAGTCCCGGAACTGGGGCCATACTCGGCCAGTTGGGCGGCCACATGCGGAGGCAGTGGCGCGTCCGGCGAAGTCGTCACGAGTTGGTCGTGCAGAGCCTGGGCGGCCTGGGAATCGCCGGCTTCCAGGTAGGTACGGATGGCATCGACTTGAGCGGCGTGGCGGAGCCCGTAGCCCGGAACCTCGGACGCGTTGACATAGGCTGACGCAGCGCCGGCCCAGTCTTGCTGGGCTTCGGCCAGCGACGCCATTCGAACCCAGAAAAAGGCAGACAACGGGTTCCCGGCGGGGACAATATCCAGTCCGGCTTCATAGTGACCGCGGGCGCCTTGGGGGTTACCGAGGTCCTGTTCGAGCTTGCCGGCCTGAAGTTGAGCGAGCGCGGCGGCGACGGTATTCGGATGGTCGGCGGTGACGCGGTCATAGTTCAGGACCGCTTCCTCGCGAATGCTTTGGGCGGCGGCTGGATTGGCCGGTTCCGGAATATCGATGGAATTGCCGTTGGCCCCCATGGCGCTTCGATACGCGGTCTGGGTTTCGCTCAACTGAGTGGCCGCAGCCAGGTCAGCCTGGTTGTCTTCCTGGCTGAAAAAGGCCCAGGCACCGGCGAGCACGAGAATGCCGACCCCCGTCGCGATGATCGGAACGGGGTTTCCTGCGATCCACTCGGCGAGCCGGTCTCCTCGGGTTTCGATGATGTCGAGGGTCTGTGCGGCTGAGTTGGGTTGCTGTTTCGGTCTATTTCGACGGGCCACGAGGGCGATCCTCCGATGAGCCAGTGCTCATGATGTGGGGCGTGATTGGGCCGATCCCGATGTTCCCCGAGGTGAGCCTGCCTGACAAGGGGGGCGCGCAGAGTCTATCGGAGCCTGGGCCGAGAGCGATGGAAAAAAAGGGGTCAGCGCCCTTCTCCTCGGCGACGGCGCAAGGTCAGGCGGATGGGTGTCCCGGCCAGGTCAAAGGTTTCGCGCAAGCGGTTCTCGAGATAGCGCTGGTAGGACTCGAGGACGGCTTCGGGTTCTGAGCAGAAAAGAACGAAACTCGGCGGGTGGGTCCCGGTCTGGGCCGCGTATTGGAATTTCATGGGGCGCGAGCGGGAGCCTCGGCGGGCCATCCCGGGGTCGTGGCGCGCCACGCTCTCCTCGAGCCACCGGTTGAGGTCCGAGGTCGGGATTTCGCGGCCGCTGGCCTGCGCGACTTGAGACACCGCGGGCCAGAGTTTTCCCAGCCCGGAGCCGTTCAGAGCGGAGATCGGCACCGCGGGGGCATCGGGCATGAAGCGCAGGCCGTGGGCAATCTCCTCGAGTCGGTCCTTGCGCTTAGGCCCCTCCACGAGATCCCACTTGTTGGGCACGGTCACGGTGGCGACGCCCATATCCCGAGCGAGCCTTCCGATGTGGGCGTCCTGATCGGTGAAGCCCTCTTCCGCGTCAATCAAGAGCAGAGCCACTTGAGCCCTTTGGAGCGCTCTGACCGACATGAGGGCGCCTACGGTTTCGCCCGCTCCCTCGCGCCGGCCGGGCCTTCGCAGCCCGGCCGTGTCCACGAGGATGAAAGCCTGCCCGTCTTTTTCGAGCCGGACATCAATGGCGTCGCGCGTGGTTCCCGGCTGGTCTGAGACGACGACCCGCTCCTCCCCGAGCAGTCGGTTGACCAGCGAACTCTTTCCGACATTGGGCCTTCCGATCAGTGCGATTCGAGGGGTCTTGCCTTCGTCTTCATCGGGGACCATGGGTGCCGGGAGTGCGCGGACCAGATCTTCCAGGGCATCGAAGGCGCCGCCGCCGTGCTCGGCCGAAACGCCCCAGATTCTTTCAAATCCGAGCCGATGGAAGTCGAGCAAACGGTCGGAATGGAGGTGCGGCACGTCGACTTTGTTGACCAGTAGACTCAGGGGTTTTTCGGTCTTTCGCAGGGTGCGCGCGATGGCCTCATCCTCGGGAAGCGCCCCGCTCTTCCCGTCGACGACAAAGAGAATGGCGTCGGCTTCTTTGACGGCAGCTTCCGCCTGGGCCTGGACCGCCGCGGGAAGCCCGCTCTGGGCGTCAGGGTCGAGCCCGGCGGTGTCCACCAGCAGAACGGATCGGTCCAGGATTTCGATCGCCTCTACGATCCGGTCGCGTGTGAGCCCGGGGGTATCCGCCACCAGCGCTCGCCGGTGCCCGGTATAGCGATTGAATAAGGACGACTTTCCCACGTTGGGGCGTCCCACGAGGGCAATGATCGGAGTCTGGCTTTGGTTTTCCATGGATTTGGGGACAATAGCCTCTGGCATGGTGGGTCAAGAGTTCGGGCCCTGTGGTTGACAAGCGACCTTGGAGGCCCCTAGGCTCGGCCTGTGCATTCTAGGGGGAAATGAGTGGCAGCGATATCACGTACCCGTGAAAGTCAGCTCAAGCGTCGCCGTAGCCTCAGGCCGGCCGTGGCGTGCCTCCTTGCTCTCGGGATGCTGTTCTTTGGGAGCGGTTCGGCTTCGGCGTCGCCCGACACGCTGCGGCGGGCTTTCAGCAATATGCTGATGGGGCCTCTGGATATGCTCCTTTCGCCGGTGGTGGGGCTGATGACCACGGCCGAGAATCTCCGGGATGTGGATGACACCGATGCCGTGCGGGTCGCCTACGCGGTCCCCGGTGCGATCTTCCTGATGGGGCTGGACTTGGGCTGCGGCATGATCCGCACGATCACCGGTGGGCTGGAAACGGTGCCCGGTGTGCTGGTCTTTCCTTTTGAGACGGATCTGGATCCTCTGTTCGATCCGGTGGAAGATGCGCCCGCCCTGGTGGATTGGGAAAATCCCCTGGTCGATGTGGAAAATCCCTGGGTCTACTACAACCCTCTGGTGGCGCCCTTCGCCATCAAGGTCAAGTTCGGCATCAACTACGCCTCTTCGGGCTACTAGGCGAGGCCCACGTCCGGGTCGGCCAGGAAGTCTTCGATCTTTGTGGCGATTTCTTCCTTTTCGGAAGGGGGCATCCACAGGACGCCTTCGACTCGGCGGAGCCACGTCCGCTGACGTCGCGCGAATTTACGCGTGTCGCTGATCATCGATTCGGCGGCACCCTTCAGGGTGTCGACACCGTCGACCACGGGGTTGATGTGGCGGTAGCCGATGGCCTGCATGGACCGGAGGTCGGCTCCGTATCCGCGTTCGCGCAGCGCCCGCACCTCTTGAAGGAGTCCGCCGTCGATCATTTGCTGGCAACGAACAGCGATTCGGGCTGTCACTTCCTCGCGGCCCGGGTCGATGGCCAGATGAAGGCTTCGGAAAGGACTGGCGTTGAACCCGTGATCCTGTCGGACCGACCACGCCGAGCGCCCGGCCTGGGTGATGATCTCGAGTGCGCGTATGGTTCGACGGACATCGTTGGGGTGGATGCCGGCGGCGGCCTTGGGATCGAGGCTCGCCAGACGCTGGTGGAGTCGATGGGGCGCGCCCTCTTCTACATTCTTCTGGTGCTCCCCTTCGAGTTCTGCGCGCAGGTCCGGGTCCGCCGCACCGGTGGCCACCAGACCGTGAAGGAAGGCGCGGATGTAGAGGCCTGTCCCACCGGTGAGGAGAACACGTTTTCCGCGTTGGTGGATATCGAGGGCGATGGCCCGGGCCTCTTCGGCGTAGCGCCCCGCACTGTAGACCTCGTCGGGGGTGGCTACGTCAAAAAGGTGGTGGGGGCATTGGCTTCGTTCTTCGAGGCTGGGTTTGGCCGTGCCGATATCCATATACCGATAGACCTGCATGGAGTCGGCGTTGACGATTTCGCCATCGAAGCGCTCGGCAAGCGAGAGGGCCGTCGCACTCTTGCCCGAGGCCGTCGGGCCGGTGATGACGACAATGGGGATCCGCTCGGAGGGAGGCTCTTCTTGGGGTGTCATCATTTCCTTCCAAACAGTCCGTCGAGTTCTCGTACGTCGAAGCGCGCCACAACGGGTCGACCGTGAGGACAGGTGGGGGCCCAGGGAATGGCATCCAGTCCGGCGAGGATGGACTTCTGCTCTTCTTCTGGAAGATGGTCTCCGAAGCGTCGGGCGCTATGACAGGCGGCCGTGGCGAAGAATCGATCCACAGAACTGAGTAGGCGGGTGTGAGTCGGTTCAAGACGCGATGTTTCGAGATCGAGGTTCAACTCATCTGCCAGGTCGCGGACCAGGTCCTCGGGGTTGCTTCCGACCAGGATCTCAGGGACGGCCCGGACGACGACGCTGTCCTCGCCAAAGGCCTCCAGTTCAAAACCGAGTTGTTCGACGACTTCCTGTGATCGCACAAGCGAACTGAGGGCCTGGGGCTCCAGATCGACGGTCACCGGAATCAGCAGGCCCTGGCGAGCCACGCCACCATCGACCCAGTCCTGACGCAGTTTCTCGTAGACGATGCGTTCGTGGGCGGCGTGTTGGTCGACGAGGAGAAGAGCGCCCTCTCCCTCGAGGACCAGGTAACGAGCCATGAGTTGGCCGAGGAGTTTCTGTGAACTGAAGTCCACCCGGCCCTCTTCCGTGGTCGCGTTTTCGGCCTGAACGGGGGTGCGGTTTTCCCAGCTTTCGGTCTCGGTCGTGCTGCCGCGGTCCGCAAAGAGCCAGTCTCCCTCTTGGGGGCCCGTTTGGAGGCCAGGGGCCTGATGTCTGTGTGCAGCCGCAGTGGGCGTGTGATGTCCATGCCCGGTCCATCGGTCGACGGAGGCCGGAGACGGCGCCGAGGAAGGGGCGAGGTAGTCCCTCTTTTCAATGCCGCTTCGCAGGGCGTTCCNGATGAGTTGATGAATGGCCTGGGGGTCTCGGAAGCGGACTTCCCATTTCGCCGGGTGGACATTCACATCGACGCGCTCCGGGTCGACCGTGAGAAAAAGAACGGCCAGCGGAAAACGTCCCCGGGGCAGGAGGTCCCGATACACCGTCATNACGGCGCTGCGAAGCAGTTTGTCTCGAACGGGGCGACCGTTGACGTAGAGATGGATGGCGTTGGCATTGGCCCGGCTGTGTTCGGGGCCGGAGATGTACGCTTCAATGTGCCCGGTTCCCTCCTCCCAGTCGATGCGAGTCAGGGCGTTGGCCTGGCTTTCTCCGAGCACCCGGGCCACTCGTTCAATAGGGTCCTGAGTGCTGGGCCACACCATGGCCTTGCGGTCGTCGCGTTGGATGTCGAAGTGCACGGAGGGCAGCGCCATGGCGAGTCGCCCCAGCCAATCGATGGCATGNCCCCATTCGGTGGTCGGTTGTTTGAGGAACTTACGGCGGGCCGGGATTCGAGCGAATAGATCGGCGACTTCGATCCGGGTGCCCACGGGACAGCCGACGGCCCGGTCCATTTCAATCTGACTGGCCTCGATCCTGATTTCGTGGCCGATGTCGGAGCCGTGCGGTCGGGTGACGATCCGCATGGCCGAGACAGAGGCGATGGCCGGAAGAGCTTCTCCGCGGAACCCGTAGCTTCCGATCCG
This sequence comes from Spirochaeta sp., assembly GCA_002691025.1. Lineage (GTDB taxonomy): Bacteria > Myxococcota_A > UBA9160 > UBA9160 > UBA4427 > MED660. The sequence continues at coordinate 6,457 of NZGT01000057.1, forward strand.
GACCAGGTCCTCGGGGCCGCGGATCTTGCTCGTGGCGTGCCGCTGTACGGCCAGTCGGAGTTGCTCCGGATCCATCCCGACACCGTTGTCCTCGATGGCGATCAGGGCCGTGCCGCCCGCTCGCACCTCGACCCGGATTCGTGTGGCCCGTGCATCCAGCGCGTTTTCGACCAANTCTTTTACGATGGAGGCGGGTCGTTCAACGACCTCGCCGGCGGCAATCTGGTCCACCAGATCGTCGGGCAAGCGCCGGATCTCAGGGGGCCCGCCGGAGGCGTTTTGGGAATCTTTCGCTGTCAATGCCTTATTTACTCCGTGGGTCGCGTCGCCTGATGAAGTCGGGATACCCTTTCCTCGAATCAGGTGCTACGGTTTTGCCCTGTGGGGAGAGCGTCGCAGCATAGTAGAGCAAGTTACCGAACTTGAAAAAAAAACGGTGTGAATCAGGTAAACTCTACACTTGGGGAAAGTGTAAATAATGGTGGAAGAGAATTTCGCAAGCACCGTCACCGAGACGGGCACTCCGAATAGCGAGACTGCGTCCGTGACCGATGTCCCGGAGCGGGTGACGGGGCGTCGTCGCGGGGACCGTTTGGTGGTCGCAAGTGCCAGCCTTCAGCAGGCGGTGGACATGGCCAGTTCGTTGGCTCGTTCCAATCAGTTTGTCTTGATTGAGGGGCCGGAGGGCAGCGGGCGTTCGCACATCGCGCGCGCCATGCACGGGTGGAGCCAACTCGCCGGCGGCCCCATGATGCGTTTCAGTGCGGCCGGTCTTTCGGCCGCCGACCAGGAAGCGGAACTCTTCGGAAGTGATTCGATGCGGATTCCCGGTGCGCTGGCTCAGGCCGCGGGCGGGACCCTGGTTGTGATGAACATCGGCGNGCTCGATCCCGCCCTGCTTGCGCGGTTGCGTCANGCCGTCGATGGGTCCTCGTCGGGAGGCAGTCCNACCTGTCGGTTCATTGCCACGGGTGACGTGGGCGTGAGTGAGACGTTGGCCGGTTGGCCTTTCCGTCGCTTGACCTTGGCGGGTCTGGACGAGCGCAAAGAAGACATACTTCCGCTGGCGGCCCATTTCCTGGCTGAATTTGCGGAAGATCAGGGTTTGGTGGTTGTGGGCTTCTCTCCGGACGCAAGACGTTGGCTCCTCGAAGACGCTTGGACTGGAAATGTCCGAGAACTCCGCGAGCGAGTGCGGCAGGCGGTTCGCCTGTCGGGCAGTGGAGCCGTCTCGGCTGAGTCGTTGATGCTTTCCGCTGAGGGTGACGAGGTGCCTTCGTTCAAGGAAGCCAAGAGAGCTTTCGAAACCCGCTACGTCGAAGGTCTGCTTCGACGTTGCTCTGGGAATATCAGTCGGGCCGCCCGCCTGGCGAAGAAAGATCGCAAGGACTTCTACGACGTGATTCGTCGAACAGGCGTCGATCCCGCCCGTTTCCGGAATTGATCCCGAGAAGCGGCCTGACGCGGGCCTGTTGAAGTTTGAAACGGACCGGAAATCGACTGGCCATGACATCGAATGTGAGCGTTTTGGGCGATGTGCGAGTTCAGGCGTGAGAGTGTCTCTCGTGCAGGTCTGCTCCAATGATGATCTGGACGAGAATCTTGCCCGGGCGCGTGACGGAGTGGCTGAGGCCTGCGGCCGTGGGGCCGAATGGGTGGCTCTTCCTGAAAACTTCGCGTACATGCGTCGGGAAGGATCGCCCTACCCCTGTGCGCAGAGTCCGGGTGGGGCCATCGAAAGTGCTTTGTCCAGTTGGGCCAAGGAGTATGGAGTCTGGATTCTGGGAGGCTCTTTTCCAGAGGTCATTCCCGGAAGTGAAAAGATCTACAACACCAGCACCCTGTTCGACCCGAAGGGCGTGGAAGTGGCGCGTTATCGAAAGATCCATCTCTTTGACGTGGATTTGAGCGGGGAGTCGGACGGCCGGTATCGGGAATCCAAGCGCTTCCAACCGGGCGAAGAGGTCGTGGTGGCGGCGACTTCGTTTGGAAACGTGGGGCTTTCGATCTGCTACGACCTTCGATTTCCCGAACTGTATCGGGTGCATTCTTCTCGGGGTGCGGATTTCATCACGGTTCCGAGTGCCTTCATGCCCGAAACCGGGAAGGACCATTGGGAGCCGCTGCTCCGGGCCCGGGCGATCGAGAATCAGGCCTTCGTGATCGCGCCCGCCCAGTGCGGGTCGCATTCGTCGGACCGAAGGAGCTATGGGCGTTCCATGATTGTGGACCCTTGGGGTATAGTCCTCGCACAAGGGGGGGACGAGCCGAGTGTGATTGATGCAGAGTGCGACCTGCGAACCATCCGGAAGGTTCGGGGGTCGATCCCCTCACTTATGCATCGAAAGCTAGTTCGCTGACACACGGAGGGCTTGATAAGCCGGCGGTGAGGGTCTCCTGGCTCAAGCGCAGCCTGGACCTGACCGACTAAAAATGATGAGCGATGTCAAATGTTTCCGATTTTGGAGATCGGAAATCGCTCGTCAGGAAATGGGGGAAGTTCTGATGACCATTCTTGATCGATCGAAGATCAGTTCCGGACCGAGTCGAAGTGCGAGCCACGCCCTTCTGTCGCTGGCACTGACGTGTCTGCTCTTCATGGCGGCCTGTACGACCCAACTGGCGCCGCCGCCGGTGCGACCCACCGAGTCGACCTATCGAGTCGGCCCGCCCGATCAGCTGCTGGTGACCATCCTACCCGCTCCCGAGATCGAGAGAAATGCAGTGGTTCGACCCGATGGACGAATTTCCATCGATTTGATCGGGGATGTCCAGGCGGCCGGTCGGACCGTCGAACAGATCGCAGCGGAGATCCAGAAACGGGTCACGCGGTTCAAGCGGGATGCCCATGTGACGGTCTCCGTCGTGGCGTCGGAGAGTCTGGCTGTGACGGTGCTGGGGGAAGTGCGCAATCCCGGCACCTTTCCCCTGACCAGCGAAACCCGGGTTTCCCAGGCCGTGGGGCTTCGAGGCGGCGCGACCATGTTCGGCTCCAAGAACAAGGTGCGCCTGATTCGGACCAACGGCGAGAGTACGCAGATGTTCATCATCAGTTTGAGCAATATCGAAAACGGAGACCTGTCCAGCAATATGGTCATGCGAGGGGGGGATATGCTGGTCATCCCTCCGAATATCCTGGCGAAGATCGGTTACTCGATGCAGATGCTTCTCTTCCCCTTCCAGCCGGTTCTTGGGACGGCGGGGAATGTCTGGTCCGTATCCCGAATCTTTGTCGATCCGGGCGGGTACTAAGGAATACGATGTACGAAGAGTTCTATGGTTTGAAAGA
>NZGT01000058.1 GCA_002691025.1 Spirochaeta sp.
CCGGTCCGCCGGGAGTCACGGCCGCACCAATCCCTCCACTCCCTGGAGATGCTACCGGGGTTCTCGTGGGAGGCGCTCCAGAAGCCAGACGCGAGCGTCCTCTTTCTCACCGCGCATGCGGGAAGTCCCCAGACTGATATCACGCTCCCAGACCACGTGTACATCATCACGGGAGACGAACTCATCCATGGTCTGCATCATCGCCTGCCCCCCGATGGCCCGCTGCCAGTCGCGATCCTGGTAGAACACGTACTCCAGGTCAAACTCCTCCATGGCGTCATAGAGATCCTGGGAATCCATCTCTCTCCAATCAAGCAGACCCGAATAGAGTGGATCCGCTCTGAGGTAGTCCCTGGGCATGTAGTACGTGTGACCACTCAGTACCACGACCAGTACCTTGGCCTGATCAGGCAGGTTCTCCTCCATCCACTCGTATTCCTCGTGGAACCAGGTGTATTCGTGATACTTCTCAAGGTCTCCATCGAGACGGAACTGGATCAGGCTGCTGGAATAGAGCGCCAGCAGGATCACCGAAAGACCGGCCGAAGCCGCCCCAGCCAGGAGTGCGAGACGTCGAAGCCATAGAGGCTTGAGCATCTCATAGGCGAACAACGCGGCCACCATGAATTGGGGCGCCAGGAAATTCCAGAAGCGGGGGTAGAGCCTCGGCTGGATGATCCACCACAAGAGAATCTGGGAGAGAATCCCGAAAGCAAGATAGAGCTGCGTCTTGTCGCGCCCTTTGTAGAGCAGTCCACCTACACCCAGGAATGCAAAGGCAGTCGTCACGGGGACCAGGATGCCGCTGGTCCACAACTGGACAAAGCCCTTCCATGTGACCGACCCCGTGTGATGACCGGCCATACCCTGGCTGTAACGCCGGGTAACCTCGTAGAGATAATCGCGCTCCACGCCAAAAAGGTCGAGTTGAAGGGGCCAGACAGGATCGCCGGTGTTCAGGTAATTGCGCAGAAAGAAGGGAGCGGGTAGGAGCAGTGCAATGAACCCCGCCAGCATGACCTTCCGGACACCGGGCCACTGCAATCTTCTCTCCAGCGCCACCCAGGTCAGCCAGAGAAACCAGGGCAAGAAGAGGAGGCTCTGATACTTCACCCCGACTGCGAAACCAAGCGCCACATAGGCGATGGGAATCAGTGACTGATTGCGACTCTTCGCAGCTTCATGGAGAAGGAGGATACCCGCCAGGGCAAATGCCAGGATCGCCAGATCGTTCCCCACCGTGGCGGCCGATCGAAAGAGGCCCGGCGTGAGTAAGACGCCCAGCACCGCGACCAGGGGCCTGCGAATATTCGCGGCTCTTCCCAGTCCATAGGTGATCACCGCCAAGACACCCATCACAAAGAAGTTGAAGAGCTTGACCGCCAGTCCTCCAGAGAAGAAATAGAGCGGCGTGGTCAGATAGGAGTAGTAGATGGGAAAGTTGTAGTGATAGTAGGGTCGATACACGAAGCCACCGTTACGAACGATGTCTTCCATCTGCGCAAGGTGGTACCGCATGGCATCACCAGAGCGAGGAGGCGTGCCAGCATCGAGCCACAATACAAAAAGGCAAGCGCCCACCAGCCCGATCCAACGACGATCCCACGCATCCAGACCATGCCAGGCATCTTTCCATCGCTGAAAATCCTGGGCGTCCAACCCTGACACGAAACGGAGCCAACCCAGAAAACCGAGCAAGCTCAGCATCCCCGTCAGTATGGTCACCTGAGCCTGAGCAAGCTGACCCCATTGGGAAAGAGCAAGAAAGGATACCCCCGCCACGGAACTTCCGAGCACCCAGGCGCAAAGCAGTCTGTAGAAGGGCGACAGACGACGGCTCCACTCACCGCCGAAATTACCCAGCCCAATCAGGACCAGAAGCCAGAGAAAAGCCACCAGCGTCGTCATCGAGAAAACCACTCCCGCAGGACCGAGCCGAGGCTGGACCAAGGCCGACTAATGCGGAGGTCGGATCTCATTCGACCTCGGAGACATCTTCAGCCCCGAGAAAAACACGCGCCCAGGTCTTTTGGAATGCCGCCACCGTCTGGTCCCATTCCACGGCCAACTGGGTGTGGTCCGCGGCCGGCATGGATCGACTCTTCTGAAGCTCTTGCAACAGGGCGATGTCCTGATGATTGATTTCCAGGCTCGCACGATCTGTTTCATCCCTGAGTTCCTGATATCTCTCCGAAGCCACTTCTTCCGTCACGAGGTAGCTCGCAAAGGTTTCATGCAGAAGCGACGCGCCCTGGGGTCGCAATACGATCACCTGTTGGTAATCGGCCTCCACGAGAAGCAACGTATTGGGGAAGATGAAGAAGGCTTCCACCCGTCGTTTCTGCTCTTCCGCGAGTCCCGAGAAGACCGGAAGAAGCGACTCTTCTGCTTTCGGATCCGAACCATACCCCTCCGGCATGAGCATTCCGGCAATCCGATCAGAAAGCACCAGCGATTCCTGCGCAAGCGCACCCTCGAAAGTCGGACAGATCTGCGAGTGAACCACCGGCAGATGATAGGCATCGACAAAATTTTCCGCGGCCAGCTTCCAATTCGCCTCCGCCGTAAATTCATTCGTGCTGAGCGGATACAACTCCTCGGAGGTCCAGGGCTTCAGATGCTCATCGAGAGGCTGAATCCTCTTCTCAAAGGGCTCGGCGCAGCCGGACAGGTCGACAAATACGATATCGCGCCAGACCACGTGCCGGACCGGAACAAGGCCTCGACCTTTGAGCTCTTCTTCGCTGGCGCGAGGATTCTCTTTCGACTGGGTCAGGAAGGGGGCACTCGAAAGACGGCCGTCCAGGGAAAAAACCCATCCATGGTAGGGGCAGGACAAGAGGCCTCCCCTTGCACGACAAGGCTCCGTGACGAGAGCCGCACCGCGATGGGTGCACATGTTATAGAAGACCCGGACCTCATTCTTCTTGTCTCGAACCACAAGAAGTGAATAGCCTGCGACACGAACAGGAAAGACGTCGCCCGGTTTGGAGACATTCTGGGCACAGGTGACGCTCACCCATTCGCGGGAGAAGATCCGCTTCCCCTCATCCCGGAAGATGTCTTCGTCACGAAAGACCTGTCCAGGCAGCGGACGCTCGTCTTTGAGAAAACGCCGCACCTCTTCCAACTTGGGCTTGGAAGTGGAGCGCACATCTCCATCTATTTCCTGGATGCCTTGCATCGACCGATTCCCATCCTTTGAAAAGAATCCCTGCTTTCAGACGACAACGAGATTACACCAGCGGACAAATCAGTGCTGTAAGGCCCGTAGACGCCACTCTCCCGCCCCGGGATCCGAATTGCGAAGCAGCCCTGACATGCGAGAATCGAAGGCATGCCCTTCATACAGCTTTCCCGCTTGCGCCTCTACTACGAGCTTCAGGGAACCGGCCGGAAACTCCTGGTCTTCAACGGTTCAGGCGGCGACCTCCGTCACAAACCCAGCCTCATGGACGGCCCCTTGCCTCAACACTTCGAGACGCTGTGTCACGACCAGCGCGGTCTCGGTCAAAGTGATCAACCCGATACCCCCTATTCAATGAGAGACTATGCGGACGATGCCGCGTCTCTTCTCGAGGCGCTGCAATGGTCAGAATGCCACGTCATGGGCATTTCATTCGGTGGAATGGTGGCCCAGGAGTTCGTGATCCGGCATCCCGAACGGGTGAAACGGGTCGTACTCGCCTGCACCTCCAGCGGGGGCGAGGGAGGCGCATCGTATCCTCTCCATACCCTGCCCGATCTGCCTCCTGAGGAACGAGGGAAGAAGACACTGGAGTTGATCGACACCCGTCTTGATTCTCAATGGATCCAGCAGAACCCTGAACCCGCAAAAGCAATCCTTCACAGGCTTTCTCCAACCGAGAAGGGGGCCAACCCGCAAGACGCTTCCCAACAAGGCATGGCCAGACAAATGGAAGCGCGAAAAGGACACGACACATGGGACCGGCTCTCACAGATAGAGAAGAAGGTCCTGTGTTGCGGAGGAGTTCACGACGGCCTGGCTCCACCGGAAAACATGCGGCGACTGGCCGAGCAGATCCCGGATGCCAGTCTCGAATTCTTCGAGGGAGGCCACATCTTCCTGAACCAGGATCCCCGTGCGTGGGAGAGCATCATCCGATTCCTGGAAGAAGATTCACAGTAGGAATCGGCGGGCCGTTGACGAACCCGGGGCGCAAGATCGATCCTGCTATCTAGGGCATGGAGTCCGCGGATACGGAACCGCCGAAGCCTTGAACCCACTGCTCAGCCTGGGAAACCTGCATTTGTGCAGACTTCTGTTCGTCATAGAGGCGCAACCGGGGCTCGCCTGTCGGATAGTTTCTCCGAACCATCTTCCCGACGGCGGCGTTGGCCTGCTCAAGCCTTGAACGCGCTGCGGTCAGTGCGAGTTGCGCCTGCGAAAGATCGCTCGGTCTGTTCATACCCGGCTGGGAATCCTGGACTGAATCCCAGGTCTGCTGGTGGACGTCCTGCCTGACCGTTTGTGCATCCGGCAGATTCGAAAGCCGGTAGGCCTTGCCGGGCTGCGAATCAGGGGAAACCCCCATTCCACTCAACGTCGTCGGATCCTGTGCCTGCACCGGCGAAGGCAGAGGGCGGGAGTTCACCACCAGGGAGTCCGGGTCCTGGGAGGTCGCCATATGCGAGTCCATGTTCTGGGAACCCACAGTAAGAGAGTCCGGCGACATCGAAGACGCTTGGGCGGGCTCGCCCAGCCGATCCTGTGCGAAGGCGACGTTTACTGGAGTAAAAAACATTGTTACCAAGAAAAAAACAGACGCCATCCGACCGAGTGCTCGATCTCGAAGGCCCACGCGGCAAACCACGCTCTTTGTCATCGCACTGAATTGCATGAACGAACCTCTCTCCAAAGCCTCTCTGAGTGATCGGCGCGACACTCCCCCTCCTTGAGGGTCGAATCACCCCGCCGGGACGACGAATTTTCAGAAGTCTCCCCCTGAGGAATTCCCTACCTCGGAAGCCAGTCCCGCCACATTCGTTGAGCGGGGGCGGTTCACAAAGAATCGGACCTCTATACTCGCCAGAACGCTCTTCCAATCATGCCGACAACGTGAGAGACTTGAACCCATCATGATACGTATATTGCTTGCTCTTCCTTTGCTCTTTGCCCTTCTCCTCCTTCACGGAGACGCCGAGGCGCGCGCCTTTCGAGTCGCCCAGATCCCCAATGGATCGGAAGACGGCTGCGGGGGCTGCCACATTTCCCAGATCTCCGGAGGCCCGCGAAACGCCTTTGGGATCGAGATCCAACAGAACTTCCTCTCGCCTCCGGGATCGGCCTTCGGTTCCGTGGTCTGGGGCAGCGCTCTCGCCAATCTCGATTCGGATGGGGACGGAGTCAGCAACGGCAGCGAACTGAACGATCCGAATGGAACCTGGCAATTCGGGGATGCCGCCCCCGGTGATCCCAATGATGTCACGAACCCAGGCGTGGTGGACACAAGCCCTCCCACCCCTGTCCCCGCCCTTTCGATCCTGGGACTCGGGCTCCTGATGAGCGCGCTTCTCGGCTTGGCTCTCTGGAAGATTCGAGAACTGAATCCCGCGAGCCGCTGACGAACCAGCCGGGGACCGGCCCGTCCCGTACGCGATGACATGGAAACGGTCTATGGGTCGTTGGACGCAACCGACCCTTGCTCGAAGTCCGACAGGCAACCCTGCCACCCCGCCTCTTCAAAGCGCGCCTTCGTGCAGGGAATCGCCATGGGGACATAGTCGCGCATGGCGTCCGGCACATAGCCCCCATTGAGCGCGAAGGCGATCCGACGAGCGAAGGGATTTTCCCGGTACACCATCCGCCAGGTCAACTGTCCGTCCAGGTAGGGGCCCCAATCGATGGAGGTCGCCTGCTCGCTTTCCAGATTCGCCGGGCGATGCTCTTCATCGGCAATCACAAGCGTGTAGAAGCCCTCTTCATCAACAAGAAGATCCTGATCGAGCAGGCACTGACGCGCGCTTCCCGACCAGATGTTATAGGTGCAGAGTGTAAACAGGCGGATGTCCTGAGTCGGATCACTCACCGGTTCACCCTCTCGGGTATTCGGCGTCTTCAACTGACGCGCTCGTATCACCATGATGTCGCCAAAGCGGCGGCTGAACGTCGTGAGCAGGTATTGGACATCCGCATTGGCCAGGGTGTCGGAGGGGCTATCGAAGTTCGATGAAGTGCTCCAGGTCGGCGGGTTCTCGGCTCTGTGATCCGCGATGGGCAAAGCTGGAAAGAGTATGTCTGTCTCCGGGTGGGACTCGCCGGGCTCGAAGGGCTCGCATTCGTCGAAATGCTGAACCACTTCCCCTTCCCGGTCATAGATCGTGACAGCCGGAAGAGGAACCCCCCCGGAATTCGGGCCATTGCCGAGATCCGACGCATACAGACGCAACATGTTCCAGACCCACTGCGTCGGTTTGATGCCGTCCTTCTTGGCGCCCACGTAATAGGTATTGGGAGCGGGCTCTGAGGGAGGCTGATCGAACACCAGCCAGGCCGTATAGAAGTTGGCATCCCCCTTCGTCGGCTCCTCACGAAACGGATTCACACTTCCCGGATCCGGGTCCAGATCGCGATCCCGAAGCGTCTGGAGATTGTTCAGATCTTCATCGTTGGGATGGAAAGCAAAATATCTCGCCTGGGGATACTGACCACGGATGCGGACACGTCCACCGGGCTCTACACCGAACATCCCTGGCGGTGGATCCCCCGCTTCAAGAATCCAGAAGCGTTGAGCAAAATAATTTCCACCCGAAGTGTCCGGAAGGTTGGGGAAGTGATTGAAGGTCAGGGGATTTCCCACGCTCGGCCACGCGGCACAGCGCCCTTTTCGTGAGGCGTCCGTCCCCACGTGGTAGCGACCGTCTCCCAAACGGATTCCACACTCCTGCGCCACATAATCAGCGATGCGTCCCTGGACGCCCGCCAACTCCGGATCCCGAAGAATCGCAAACGTCTGTTGCATGGGAACCTCGCCATCCACGGCACTNGCCCAGGCNGAAAAAGTCTCTCGAAGTTGGATCAGGTCACTTCGTAGAGCCTCATCGCTCGCCACACTCACCAGCGTATCGACGACCTTCGCATGCCCTGCAAGGTCCGGAAGACCCGACGTATCCACCCCGCCTGAGTTGACCTCCTGGAGGGTGGAACAGAAGACCTCGGCTTCACCGGCGTGAGCGGTGAAGCCCCCNCCCAGANTCATCACTGACACAAGTAGAAAGAAGATCGGTCTGGCCACAGCACTCCGAGAAACCCCATTCATCCTTCACNCCTCCCCTGTTCGCGGCCCCGCAGTNGCCGTTTCCGCCCCCAACCCGAAGATCACCTCAAAAACCTCGATGAACTGGCCCCGAGGCAGCCACGACGGCCCCAAAAACCCGTGCCAGCCAATCACCCGCGGGGAAACTTGGTCTGGTCTTCAATTTCCTCTTTCAAGCGCGCCCCCAAACGATTTGCATTGAGGGTCAGATCGAATTCCTCTTCCACTCTTTCCCGCGCTCGCCGNCCCAGGGTTTCGCGGCCGGTCGGATCGGACTGGAGTCGAGCCACCGCCTCTTCCAACGCAANCGTATCNCCGGGCGGNAAAAGAATTCCCGAGACATCGTGCTCGATCAATTCGCGAATCGTTTCAAGATCACCACTGACCACACAACGTCCGCAAGCCATCGCTTCCATCAACACCACCGGGATTCCATCGCGATCTCCGGTCGGTGTCACNGCACACGGNAGAACAAAAAGGTCGGCCGAAGCCATCAGTTCCATCACTCGCGTGTTCGTGGTTTCTCCGAGGAACTCCACTTCAACCGAGGGAGGCAGTGAAGATGCGAGTGACTCCAGTTGGACTCGCATCGGCCCATCCCCTGCGAGNACAAGATGGATGGAAGGACCTCCCTTTGTTCCCANGGAAGTCAATGCATTCAACAAGACATCGAACCCCTTNTTCTGGACCAGTCTTCCCACCGAGAGGATTTGAAGCGTNTCGCCTCGCGGATCGGAAGTCATCTTCAACGCGGAGGTATCCACGCCACATCTGACCAGAACAAGATCCTTCGCATCCCGGTGATGGATTGAATTGTAGAATTCGCGGTGCCATTCCGAAATGCAACTCACGAAACGGGCACGTTCGATCTTCTCTTCCAGGAGTGACCTCTCTGGAAACAGGTCGACAGCATGGCCCGTGAAGCTGAAGCCGATCCCCAGNTGGAAAGAGGCATACATGGCCAGGGTTGCTGGGACATGAGCAAAGTGGGCATGGATATGTCCNAGCGAATCGGAACGAACTCGNTGAGCCAGGGAAATACCCGCCAGCCCCTGCCACACCACTTTTCCTCGACGTANAAGAGAAAGGTCCCGAGAAGTGAACGCNTCGCCGAGGATGCGAGCNANGGTTCGCAAAACCCGTAACGGATGACGAAGGGCCTCCGCAAGAACATGAAGAAGGATCCTCACTGCACCCGCGGAGTAGACACCGAGGGTCGAAGCCGCCAACCGCTCGAGTTCATTGTCTCCGAGATCTCCATGCGGTGCGTGAACCGAAGCCGTCTGGATCTCGAAACCCANCTTCCGGAGCGCAAAGATCTCGCGGTAGACGAAGGTCTCGGACCGCACCGGGAGGGTGCTGGAGATGTAGAGAACCCGCTTCATGGTCCGACCCGCTTTGAGCCGGCCCAGCCACAAGCGGCCGGCTGGAGCCAGCCGGAAATCGAGGCAGAATCCACTTTCGATACCGCTCTCAAATCGTTGAAAAAGAAGCGTTTTCTAATTCTCACCCATCTCTCCTTCCCAACAGGATGCCGGCAGGNCAGACAGGCCCTCGGCCAGGGCCCCCGCCATGATGGCATGCCCCTCGGCATTGGGGTGCGGATCGATGAAGCTCAGTCGCAGTTCGAGCTGATCGGCGCCCGAGAAGTCATCGAAGGTGGACGTCACTGGAAGTCCTCTTTCGGCCGCCTCGGATTCTACGAGTTCGTAGATCCGAAGGTAGGGATGATCCTCATCCAATTCGTTCAAGTGCGTATGGATCAAGACCTGCGCGCAGATCCCCTTCTCCTTGGCCAGTCGATGAAAGCGGTCCAGTCCCTGATCCCAATCCGTTCTTGCCGGTTCGTGCTCGAAGTAATTGAAGAAGAGTTCTTCGGCATACCAGTTGTTCCGATCAGGGCGAGGCGCATCCGCGACAACCAGCAGCCACCATATNAGACGGACCGAGATGAGAGGGGANTCGGTAAAGAAACGATTGGATTGNAGTTCTTGAAGCTCTTCTCTCTTNCGNGTCAACTCNTTGTANTTTGGCCCTTCAANNTCATTGATCGTAAACCCGTATACGATCATATCGGGATCGTAGAAATCCATCGCCGCTTGGAGCCGATCCATGGCGAAGCCGATATTGGATCCCGAGAGACCGACATTGATGACTTCGACTCGGCGTCCCGGAACCAGGGGCTCGACCCGTNGAGCCAGGAGTGCGGGATAGGCCAGAGACTCCTCAACACCTTCACCCATGGTCACCGAATCACCCGCCACCGCAATACGAAAGACATCGGGGTCTGCTTCCTGGNCGTACTCCGGACCCCGAAGCCGCTGACTGTTGGTTCTGAAGAGAACACCCTTATGGGTTCCGCGAACATTCTTCCTGCCCAGTTCAAACATGCCCGTGAGCACAGGGAGGTCCGCATATTCGTTGGCGTGTTCCTCGACTACAGGCTCTTCCCGGGTGTAGATCAAAATACGAATGAAGACCTCTGCGCATAAGAGGACCACAAGAAGACTTCCCAACAGAAGACCCAGACGAATCAACCATCGGGAACGACTACGCACAATCATCCACCATTGCCATTGAAGCTTGAAGAACCATGAACCAACTCTAGCCCGCGCCGTGCGTCACTCGTAACGAAAGTAGAATGTCCTCATCGAGTGAGACCACGAAGCGCCCACGTCGGACTCCATGCAAAATCACAAAGCCCTCTGACTTCCTGTCCCCATGGAGAGTCGACCTTCCCGACATCCACTGAATCGCTCGCGCAGTTTCATGAAAACGAAGGTCGCCCAGGACCCGCCCGAGACCCTCGGCGAGACCCATCCAGCAAACGGACCGAAAATCCATCATTCCCCTGGGGGCTCCCGGTGCGGGGCCTTCCTCACCACCGATCCAACCGGGTTCAGCCCTCGTTCTGCGGCAGCGGCGCTCCGTGATGAGCCAGATAATGGGTCGAGAGTGCAGGCCGCTGCTCGATGGCCTCGTTGATCTCGTAAATCCGCTCGTAACGGGTCTCTTTGATCAGCCAACGCCCATCCCGCTTCACATACCGATCCCAGTAGATCGCCGTGCCGGTCGTAAAGAAGTTGAAATTGAACACCCACATGTTGTCTGACAGATACCAGATTCCCGTGGCTTCATTCTCATCCAGAATCTGGATTTCAGGATGATGCCCGTTGTGGTGGCCTATGGATTCACGGTGAAAAGCATTCTGGATCGAGCCGAGATATTCATCCCGCCCCTCAAGCTTCCACTCATAGCTGCCCCCTACAAAATGGACCTGCACATCTTCGTGGAAAAGAGTCGAAAGTTCCTCGAAGTTCGCCGTGTCCAGGCAACGAAAGTAACTGTGCTTGAGCTGCTTGATGGCCTCGATGTCCATGAGTTGCTGAAGAGCACGACGGAGATCTTGCGGGCTATCTCCAGCGACTTCAAGCGGAAGCCCTTCCTCGATCCCCATGCCTTTCTTCGTAATGGTGCCGTCCAGGGTGGCGGTCTTGCGAGTGTCCTCAGCCATGGTTGCTCTCCTTTACTGGATTTGAGCGGCGAAGCCCATGCGTGATTCCGCCCTCAAACCATAGGTTCGTGATTCTGTCCCCACCAGTCACGAGTTCGCCCGGTCCCCGATTTCAAGCCCCGCTTGAAATCCCTGGGAGATGGCTCCCTCTATATATCCAACCCCGTTTTGATCGCCGATACAGACAGGCTCGATTCCATCCGTACGCAGTTGATCGGCGAGTTCCGGATTACTCGTGAGACCCAGCGTAAGAATCACACTATCGGCTTCCACGCGACCCATCTCAGCCCCCTCTTCGGACTCGGATGGGCGGAAGAGGACGTGGTCTTTTTCGATGGACTCCACACACGAGTCGGTCAACAACGTCACCCCCATCTCACGCAGGTCGTGCAGAACGCGCCAACGACGGGGGTGCGCCATTTCCGTGGCCGCCACCGGGCCCTTCTCGATGATCGTGACATCCCGACCCCGACCGGCGAGAAATTCGGCCAGTTCCACACCCACCAGCCCCCCGCCCACCACCACCACACGTCGACCCATGGGCATGTAGTAACGGGAAAGTCGGCGCAACAGACTCGGGCTTCTGAAGAATCCCAGTCGTCGCCCCAAGCCGAGAAGCAGACGGGATGGAATGCCCAGCGAGATCGGAGCAGCCGACGATCCGTCTCCGCCGAGCATGGCCCGAAGGGATTCCCCGTCCAGGACGTGGGCTTGCTCACTGCCCGAAAGCGTGGCGGGCCTACGGCTTGCTCCAGTCGCCACGATCACTACATCCGGATTCATGGCCTTGATCTCACGAACCCCGGTCTTCACGCCCAAGTGGATTTGGACGCCATGACTGGACGCTTCCTGGATCAGCCATTCCAGAAGCCTTTCATTGGGTTCATAGACGAGAGCCGCCAAACGCAAGGATCCGCCGAGCTGCGCCCCTTCCTCCATCAAGTGGACCTCATGACCTCGTAGAGCCGCCACCCGGGCGGCTTCAAGACCGGATGGCCCACCCCCCACCACAAGAACCCGCTTCTTCTCTTGAGCAGGCTGCCGGAGGCGATCCGCCAACTCGCTTTCATGAGCCGTCACAGGATTGACTGCACACCGCACTCGTCGATCAAAAAAAGGCTGAGCCACACAGGTATAACAATAGATACACGGCCGAACAGACTCGGGCCTACCGGCGCGCAGTTTGCCAGGAAGTCCGGGGTCCGCGAGCATGGGCCGACCCATGGCAATGAAGTCGGCCTGACCACCCCGAATCACATCCTCCGCTTTTTGGGGTGAGATCCGGCCCACTGCAATGACCGGAATCGAAACCGCCGATTTGATCGCTTCAGCAAAGCCGAGATACCCGCCGGCCTCATGAACAATCGGCCCCTGAGTGAATCCGGCTCCCAGCGGAGGCGCGTAGGCACTGACATGAATCGCGTCCGCCCCCGCGGCCTCGGCCAGACGCGCGGTCTCCACTGCCTGATCCAGGACAATGCCGCCGGGCTCACCGAATTCCTCTGCATCAATCCGGCACCAGAGTGGAAAATCATCCCCCACCACAGAACGGCACGCTCGAAGGGTTTCGCAAAGAAGACGAGCCCGGTTCTCGTGGACACCCCCGTAACAATCCGTACGCTTGTTCCATGCCGGAGAAAGAAACTCAGAGAAGATATAGCCATGGGCCGCATGGAGTTCGGCTCCGTCAAAGCCAGCGCGTTTGGCCCGATCTGCGGCCGATACGAACATCTCGATGATCTCGTCGATATCGTCTTGAGTGGCCTCGCGGATGGTGGGACGACCGCCACCGCCTGCCTTCGCCATGGCGACCATTTCAGACTGAGTCAGATCCAGAGGCCCCGTTGGCGTGAACGTCTTCTTCGGCACGGAAGGCATGATGAGGTCACGGCCCTCCTGGGTGTCCAGGCGTGCCACTTTCCCATGATGGGCCAACTGGATTGCGATCCGTCCACCCTCCGCGTGCACAGCGTCCGTCAAGGCACTCAGGCCTGACAGGAAGAGATCGTCCGATACACCGAGTTCGTGGGCCGAATTGGCGCCTCTCGGGTATCCCACCGAGGTATTCTCGGTAATGATCAAGCCGGCCCCACCCCGGGCTCGCTCCGCGTAGTAGGCGACAACGGGCTCTCGCACCTGTCCATCCGCCTCGGCAATTTCGACGCCCATGGGGGCTACAACGAGCCGATTGGGCAACGCAAGCTGACCGATCTGAAAGGGCGAGAGCAGATGCTTGAACATGAGTTCCTTTCTCTGCAGTCCGGAGAGAGGGCCTGGGTACGACATCCAGAACTCGGGTTTAGCACTGCTCGATCACGGCGCAAAAAGAGAATCTTCAAAGACCCGGGGCTCGGGCTAAAGCCTCCAGACGGGTTACAATGGGTGCCTTCTGATTTGAATCGGGTCCCGTTCCTCCATAGAAGACGANCCCGACACCACTCCAAGATGAAAATGAATCGAAAGGACCAAGACATGAAGGATTTCTCGGGAAAAGTCGCCGTCGTCACCGGTGGAGCAGGCGGAATTGGAAAAGCGCTGGTCCGAGCTCTGCTGGCTGAAGGTGCACGGGTGGTCATCGCCGACGTCGAAGCACCTGTTCTGGAAGCGACCGTCGAGGAATTCAAGCAAGGTGATGCGGATGTTTCGGGCCACGTCACGGATGTCTCGGACAATGAGTCCGTCCGCGCGCTGGCCGATCACGTGTTCGACCAATACGGCGCATGCCACCTGCTCTTCAACAATGCGGGTGTCGCGGCCCCTTCGGCCAACATCTGGGAAACCACGCCCAACGACTGGACCTGGGTCCATGGCGTAAACATCTTCGGCGTCATGTATGGCATCCAGGCTTTTGTTCCTCGGATGATTGCATCCGGCGAAGAAGGACACATTCTCAACACATCTTCAGGTGACGGCGGAATCTCGCCCCTCCCCTATCAATCCGTCTATGCNTCCAGCAAAGCCGCAGTCTCGACGCTGACCGAGTGTCTGGACGCTCAGCTCCAGATGGAAAAGACGAACCTCCGGGCTTCGATCTTCTACCCTTCNGGTGGCATTCTCGATACCGGCATCTGGACCACCGCGCGCAATAGACCCGAAGGTCTGGAACGCGAAGCCGATGCCGGCCCCATGCCCACCATCGATCAGTTCAAGGAAGCCGCCAGCGCAGCCGGCATGGAGCTCCAGTTCCAGGACCTCGACGAATTGGCTCGGCATACCATGGAAGGAATTCGCAAAAAGCAATTTGTGATCATGTATGGCCACACTGAAACCGAGGCCACACTGAAAGATCGTGCCGAGAGGATCGGAAGAGGCGAACTGCCCTTCGATCTTGCCAGCCTGCCCATGATGTAGAGAGATTCACGCGAGCAAAACGTGACATGATGGGAAGAGCACACCTTCGGTGTGCCTGTATCGGAACAACGAGGGCTCGCGACATCCGAAGTCAAGGATGAAGTGGCCAGAGGACCCACCGCCACCCGGGCCGCGAAACGAATGATCAAGAAAAAACTCCTGCCGATCTTCGTCATGGCTGCCGTGCTGGACTCCGGCTTCGGCTCCATATTTGCCCTGCTCGCAAAGATTCGAGGCGAGTTCGGCTTCGACGTGATGGGAGTGGCCATCATCGGTGGCGCAGGCTTTGTCAGTGCCTTCATCGCCCAGATCTCCCTGGCTCGCTATGCAGATCGCGGCCATACAAGGCTCCTTCTCTGGACTGGCATGGGAACGGCGGTCCTCTCCATGACCGTGCTCGCGTGGTCCGAAACCCTGATCGCCTTTATCGGCGCCCGTTTCCTCTTTGGCCTGGGGGAAGGCATCTTCCTTCCCGCGGCCCGTCGCCTGGTGATCCTGTCCAGCCCGGAAGATACGGGCGGAGCGCTCGGCCAACTGAGTGCCTTCCAGATGTTCGGTTTCCTCATCGGCCCGCTCCTGGGTTCCGTACTGGGAGAGTATCTGGGGCTTCGCATGACCTTCCTGATCAACGGCGCCTTGATTCTCGCCTGCGCTCCACTGATCAGCCGGATTCCCGTTGTCGAGGGAGCCATCCTGGAGGCCAAGAGCGTGATCCGCCAACTCCTCCGAGATCGGAACATCCGGGCCATCATGCTGGCCGTGATCGGGTACTACGGATCATTCGGGATATACGAGTCGATCTGGGCCATCTACCTGGATGACCTCGGTGCGAGTCAGATCTTCATTGGCTTCAACCTGACCCTGTTTGCCATACCGATGGTTCTCGTAGCCCCCTTCGCTGGAAAGTTCGCGGAACGTCAGGGTGGAATGACGGTCAGCCTCATCGCCATCGCGATTTCCATCCCGGCCGTAGCCACGTACGGGATGACGAGCAACATCATCCTGCTCACTGGGATCCTGATGATCCACGCCATCGCGGATGCCGCCGTCGTTCCATCGATCCAGCTCTCCACTTCCCGGTTGGCCGGAGATGCCCAGGCCTCCGCCCAGGGTCTCCTCAATGCCGCTGGCCTCGTGGTCGCTGCGTGTGTCGCGTTGGGGAGCGGCGCCGTCTATCAGAGCTTCGGCCCTTTCTGGCTCTTCGCGGGCTGGGCTTTCGTCATGAGTCTCACCACCGCGGCCGCGGCTCTCCTGGGGCGAGGCGAACTGAGACGGGAAGCGGAAAAGAGGCTCGAGCAAACACAATAGCTCGCCACCGAATCAGGGTTGAACCTGCTGGTGGTATGTCTTGCTGATGATCTTCCACTCGCCTTCCACTCGAATCAAGTGGAAGAAGTCCACGAAATCACTGCCCAGGAAACCGGTCTCCACCAACCGGGCTGTAGCCACATCCCCCACCACTTCGATGGATTCAATCTCCCCCGCGTAGCTTTCCGCAGAACCGGCCTCTTCCAGGTTGGCCACTTCNGCAAAGAAAGGTTCAGGAGATCCGATCCCGAGTTGTCCGTCGAAGTACCCAGTCATCAAGGCATCGGGATGGAAGATCGATCGAAGCAGTTGGGCATCGCCGGCACTGCCTTTGACGTAGAGATCAATGATCTCCCTGACGGCTCGCACATCTTTCAACCGGACATCCATACCTGTATCTCCTTTTCCAGACTGGGGTCCAACCAGAATCGCCGAACCGGGATCTCTGCGCAAACCCGTGGATGACTCGGATCGTAAAAAGGGGGCGGCGCCTCTGCTAGGCTCGCGACCTCTCATTGCTCTCANCCCATCACTCGGTTTCAGAAATGGATTCAGGAATCAGATGCTGCAACCCACCGATCTCATGCTCGCACTCTTCATCGTGGCTCTCGCCGCCGCGCTGCAGAGTGCCATCGGTTTCGGACTGGCTCTGGTAGCCGCACCTTTCCTGCTCATGATCGAGCCCCGATTGATTCCAGGACCGCTGGTCATGGCCAGTCTGGCACTCACCGCACTCACCGCCTACCGGGACCGGGCCCACATCGACCTTCAAGGCATGGGTGCTGCTCTCGTCGGTCGAGCGTTGGGCACCGTACTCGCCGCAATCTTCCTGGCATTCGCCTCGACCTTCTTCTTCGACCTGGCCTTTGGCAGCCTGGTCATGCTGGCCGCNATCCTCAGTGGAGCTGGCCTTCATTTCCAGGCCAATCGGACTTCGGCTCTGATTGCCGGCGGGGCATCGGGTCTGATGGGCACGATCTCCTCCATCGGAGGTCCCCCCATGGCGATCATCTACCAGAACGCCTCCACGGGCACCTTGCGAGGAACCCTGGCCGGATATTTTGCCGCAGGCACCGTCCTGACTCTTGCGGCGTTGTGGTCGGTGGGCCGGTTCGGCGAAGAAGAAATCCTACTGGGCCTGATGCTCACACCCGGTACCGTGGTGGGCTTCGGCCTCGGCCATATCAGCCGAGACCTCTTCCCNAAGCNGATCATTCGTCCCTTGATCATCGGCCTTTCCTTCTTCTCGGGTCTCTTCGTTCTCATTCGGGCCCTGACCTGAGAATTCCCGGGTCTGAATCACGGTGATCCGGTAGCCTGTCCTGAATCCACATTGTGCAGGGGAAAGGCCGATGGAAGTCCTACCGAGGCAGGAGCACCTGGCGGCAGAACTCCGAACGGCCTCTCGAAGGGACGTNAGCCCACGCCAAGGCGGTCTNCCTGGATTCNTCTTCCTGCTGCTTCTGATCCTGTCTGGAAACCATGTCTTCGCAGCAGGAGAGACGCCTGACCCGGAGTATGGATATCCGGTCCACAACCGCTACCTCGCCACGGTGATTGGAACCCCTCCAGAGCTTCAAGCCGAGGTTCCTTCGGATATCCGCTTGAAACTCATGAGCGTCGAGCGTTTNCCCGATCGCGAAATCCCCGCNGTCTTCTGGGGCGGAAACAAGCTTCGCTACGCCGTTGCACGACAGAAAGGGCCCGCGCCTCTGGTCTTCGTCATTGCCGGAACGGGAGGCAATTACTTCGATTCCAAAGTCATCTTCTTGATGCGTGCCCTCTATCAGGCGGGCTTCCATTCNGTGGGAATCAGCTCTCCCACACATCCGAGTTTCATCACCACGGCTTCCGAGTCCGAAATGCCGGGTCTGCCGGGTCAGGATGCGGAAGACCTCATGGCCGTCATGGAGACCATGCGACGCGATCTCGAAGGCAAGATCGAGATCACCGGATTCGGCCTTGCGGGTTATAGCCTCGGGGCCACCCAAGCGGCTTTTGTCGCCGAAATCGATTCGCGCGAAAAGCAATTCGATTTCCAGTATGTCTACATGATCAACCCTTCGGTCAACCTCTACACGTCCGCCGGTATTCTCGACTCGCTCTATGAAGAGGCTCTGCCCGAAGGGGACTCGAGCATCAACCAACTGGTCTCCACCAGCCTGAAAGAGGCCGTTCATTTCGTTCACGCCTCAGGGCGAAGCCCCCTGGGCAGCGAATTCCTGTATAAGGCCATCGCGTCCATGCACCCATCCGATGTCGATCTGGAGGGCGCCATCGCCACCGTGTTCCGTCTGTCTTCGTTGAACCTCAGCTTCACCTCGGATGTGATGACCGAGAGCGGGAAGATCGTGAAGCCGGGAACCCGGTTGGGGACCGGAACGAATATGGATCCCTACTTCAACTCATCTCTCCAGTGGTCTTTCCTCCGCTACTTCGACGAACTCCTGCTGCCCCACTGGCAGCAAGCCCTCGACATGCAGAAAAAGGAGTTGATCGCACAAGCGGGCCTTCCTCATATCCAGGATTTCCTGGCCGCATCGGACCATATCGCTGTGGTGACCAATCAGGATGATCTGATCCTGGGTCCCGGGGATCTTGATTTCCTCACGCGCACCTTCGGAAAGAAGGCCACCGTCTATCCATGGGGTGGGCATTGTGGAAACCTTGAATTCAAGGAAAACATCNAGGGCATGCAAGAGGCTTTCCGCAANGCGATGCAGGGAGAAGGCTCTTGAAGGCCTTTCTCTCCATTTTGACCCTGTGCNCCTGCCTCCTTGTGGGTGGCCCCGGCCATGCCGAGAACGCCTCCGACAACCAGNCCTTCCCTTCCAACCCCCTTGAGCGTTGGGACCCGCTTGGATCCGTCAATCGTCGCGTNTATCGTTTCAANGCGGGCTTTGATCGTTGGGTGCTTCTTCCCGTTGTGAAGGGCTACCGCTTCGTGGTNCCGACGCCCGCTCGAAAAGCGGCTCGCAATTTCTTTGACAACCTCGATCAGGTCACTGTTTTTGCAAACTGCGTCTTGCAACTCGACCTACCCAAGGGCGTGACGACCTTGGGGCGATTCATCGTCAACACCACCGTGGGAATCGGCGGCCTCTGGGATCCGGCCAGTCGCATTGACGTCCCGGTCTATACGGAAGATTTCGGGCTCACCCTCGGACGCTACGGCGTCGGCTCCGGCCCCTATCTGGTCCTGCCNCTCCTGGGCCCGTCGAGTCTCCGCGCGGGCACCGGACTCGTGGCGGATCGTCTGATGCTGTGGGGCGTCGAAACCAGCATCCTGGGCGATCTGACCATCGTCCTCTCGGCTGTTTTTCCTGTTGAAGTCATGGTGCAAAGAGACAGCACGCCCTTCGTNTACGGGGAATTGGGGCCCTTCGAGTACGAACTCGTCCGCTATCTCTACCTTGAGTACCGCGAGGCNCTGCTCACCCAATAACCCTTCCCGACGGTTTTTCGATATGCTCTGACGNCAGGATCGATTCCCTGCTCTTGTCGAGGTGGAACCGTGGCCGAACCCGTTGACTACATTGACTACACCCGTCGGACCTACGACGCGCTCGGGTATACCCCCTATGCGTGGGTGGAGAATGAAGATCTTGCCGCTCTCTCCCCTCTTCCCTGCCCTCTCCCCGAAGCCTCTTTGGCCTTGGTGGCCTCGGGCGGTATCTATCGACGGGGCCAACGGGCGTTTCATTTCAAAGATGACAGCTCATACCGCTTGATCGATACCGATGTATCCAAAGACGAACTCCGGGTCACCCACTTCGCGTACGACNTGCGGGATGCGCGATCCGACCCCAATGTGGTCTTTCCCCTGGAAGGTCTACGGGGCCTGGTTTCCGAAAAGAGATTGGGGCGCCTTGCGCCGAACGCGATCACCTTCATGGGTGGGATCTATTCCGCGCGACGCGTNCAGGAAGAACTCGCACCGAAGATCGTGGAAGAGGTGCGTGACCAACGCGCCGACATCGCCCTGCTGGTGCCTGTCTGACCCGTCTGCCATCAGTCGGTCGGACTGATCGCCAGAGCCCTTGAAGAAGCCGGGATCCCCACGGTTGTTCTCACCAGTGCACTCAGTATCAGCCGCTCGGTGGGAACCCCGCGCAGCGTATTCCTCGACTTTCCCCTCGGTCACACCGCGGGCAAGAAACACGAAAACGAGATGCAGCGAGAGATCCTGACCGAGGCCCTCTCTGCCTTTCAGGACATGAAGCAACCGGGCGAGGTCAAGCAGTTGCCCTACCAATGGTCCGAGGACGAGAGCTGGCGCGAAAATCCGATGAGTGGCGGCCGAAAAGAGAAACGTTCCTCGGGAAAGACCGACGGTGACTCCCGGACACCGCGCGTCGACATTCCGCAATACCAGGACCCGGAAGACGAAGAAGCCTTTGAGAGGCAACATGAAAATGGCGCCTGTGGACTCTGTGTCGGGGCCGAGTAAGGAAAATCAAAACGTCTGGAGATNGGCATGACGCGCAGTCCAGAANAAAAGGATCCATGAAAAAAGCAGGGACTCTCTGCCTGATTGTTTTCNTGATTGTCACTCTTTTTTTCGTGACTNTTCGATTCACGAGCGAGCCCNACCGACCCTTNGAAGACCCAAAAGGAGAACGANGTGCCGATACCGAGCAAGCATGAACTGAAAGCCTGGGCTGAAAACTACGTCGCCCTCTGGAATGCCGGAGACAAGGCCGCCTGGGAAGCCAATTGGCGAAAAGTGGGCCCCGGCGAATTTCGCATGCTCGACCCGGTGGGTACGCCCGAGAAGGTCGGCTTCCAGCACTGCTGTCTGGACTCCTTCGACCTCTTCCAGGCGAGAGTCCAATTCCGAATTCCCGAAGGCATGCTCTTCGTCTGTGACAATGAAGTCGCCTGGACGCTTGAGAATACCATCACCACGGACGGGAAGACGACGAAGCACTACAGCATCGAGACCTACCGGTTCGAAGAAGATGGCTCCGTTACCATCCGGACCTACTATCGGGTGCCGGCTCGGACTCCGGATGAACTGGGCGAGATGTTCCAGACCTACTTGCCCGAGTAGAAGAGACCCCGGAAATTCAATCGAGAAAGCGCCCGACCGGTCAGAGACCGTTTGGGCGCTTCGCCCCTCTCACCACGCGATAGGGACGAAGTTCACCCACACTCTCGGCTCCGGGCAGGTATTCGCAGCGAGAACTCGCGTAGTGGGTCAGGATCGTTCGGCGAAAGCCGTCTGTCTGATTTCGACCGGCTCCATGGATGAGTTGTGGGTGAAAGAGAAGCAGGTCCCCGGGTTCCATTTCAAGATAGACCCGGTCGTCCTCCCCTTCCATTTCCTTGACACCGAAGTAACCGATATTGAGATGCTCCCAATCCGGGTTCTCGTGTTCCATGAGATCTCTTTTATGACTACCCGGGATGACCTCAAGGCAACCGTTTTCCCGAGTGACTTCCTCCAGCGCGGTGGATGTTCCCATGATCAAATCAGCGGGACGGAAGGGGAAGTACAGAAGGTCCTGATGAAATGGATGACGTCCATCTACACCGGGAGGCTTGTTGATCAACATCGTGTGAATCACGTGGAGATCCGGTCCAAGCAGACTTTCCATCAGGTCGAGCAATCGCGGGTTCTTTGAGTACTTCGCGAAAAGCACCGGGTCGTTATGGAAAT
>NZGT01000059.1 GCA_002691025.1 Spirochaeta sp.
TTTGATTCTTTGGAGCAGGCAGAGTCTGTCCAGAAAAGGCTTGCCCTCGGGGATTCAGGGTGGTCTCGGCTCGCTGCCTCGCAGCCGGGTCGGTAAGATCGGTTTCAGTATATTGAGTCACGAAGGTCGCATGGGTCTTCGGGATTCTAGAATTTACGAAAAGGGTTACGACTGGGGCGTCGCCAAATGGTAAGGCAGCGGCCTTTGGAGCCGCCATTTGTAGGTTCGAGTCCTACCGCCCCAACCAAGACTCCGGCGATCTCGCAAGCCGGCCAAGTAGTTTTCACAAGCAAGCGATCAGGGTTTCTACAGGAAGGAGAGCAAAAACATGCAGTCCCTCAAGCTCTTCTGCGGGAATGCCAATCAGAAGTTGACTCACGATGTAGCGGCCTATCTCGGTATCGAGGTCGGCCGTTCCGAGGTGAATACTTTCAGTGATGGCGAGTGCAATGTAGAGATCGGTGAGAATGTGCGGGGTAAGGACTGCTTTGTTCTTCAATCGACGTGTGCGCCGGCCAATATCCACGCGATGGAAGTGCTGATCATGATCGACGCGCTCAAGCGCGCTTCCGCGAGACGGATTACCGCGGTGGTGCCGTATTACGGCTACGCCCGTCAGGATCGCAAGGTCAAGCCTCGTGTGCCGATTACGGCGAAGCTCATGGCCGATCTCATCACGACCGCCGGGGCGGATCGCGTTCTGTGCATGGATCTCCATGCGGGTCAGATCCAGGGCTTCTTCAACATTCCGGTGGACAATCTGTATGCCACGCCCTTGTTGCTGGATGCCATTGAGAAGAAAGTCCCGGGCGAAGTCATGATCATCTCGCCGGATGCCGGGGGTGTGGAGCGGGCGCGAGCCTTCGCGAAGCTGCTCGACGTCAATCTGGCCATTATCGACAAGCGTCGTGAGATGGCCAATGTGGCGAAGGTCATGAATATCATCGGTAATGTCGAAGGCAAGACCTGTGTCGTGGTGGATGACATGGTGGACACGGCGGGCACTCTCTGTGAAGCTGCTCGCGCGCTTCTCGATGCGGGCGCGAGCAGTGTCTATGCCGCGATTACGCATCCCGTACTTTCCGGTCCTGCCCTCAAGCGTATTTCGGAGAGCGTGATCGAAAAATTGATCGTGACGGATACGATTCCTCTGCGTGCAGAGGCGTCGGGTCACGAAAAGCTCCATGTCGTATCGGTTGCCCGCATGATTGGCGAGGCGATCCGTCGTATCAACAATGAGGAGAGCGTGAGCGGGCTATTCTAGGTTCGCTTTCATGTCTGGAATCAGGCGCTTTGTGTGCCTGTTTATCCTCGAGATCTATCCAAGGAGAGAATTGTGGGTGAAGTATCGATCGCTGTAGAATTGCGGGCTGAGTTTGGTAAGTCAGCCAATCGGAAGCTCCGTGCTGTGGGTCGGGTTCCCGCGGTGGTCTATTCCAGCAAGTCAGACCCGGTGAGCCTGAGTGTGGATCCGGTATTGCTGGAAAGAAAGATCTCCGACAGCCACGCCGGCATCAATACTCTCTTTGACCTTGAAGGCGAGAGTCAGGTGGCGGGGCGCACCGTGATGGTCAAGGAGCTTCAAAGAGATCCGGTTCGTGGCACGGTCCTGCACGCGGATTTTCACGAGATCGACTTGACCCAACGTCTGCATGTCTCAGTGCCGATCCATCTCGATGGCGAAGCGCCTGGCGTCAGCATGGGGGGTGTCATCGAGCACACCCTGCGCGAGATAGAGCTTTCGTGCATGCCGGGAGCGATCCCCGATGAAGTCAAGGCCGATATCAGTTCTCTTGATGTCGGAGACACGCTTCATATCTCTGACCTGCCGCTTCCTGAGGGTGTGGAACCGCTGACGGATGAGAGCCTCTCCGTGGTTTCCCTGATCCTGCCGAGAGCGGTGGCAGAGGCCAGCGACCAAGCGGATGGCGACGAAGCGGAGGGCCAAGAAGGAGCCGGAGACGACGCTGGCGATTCTTCATCAGAATCGGCTTCGGAGAGCTCGGACTGACCGTTTCGGCTGAGTGCGTCGTGCTGGGACTCGGGAATCCGGGCGAGGAGTACGAGCGCACCCGTCACAATATCGGCTTTCAGGTCGTGGAGAGTCTGGCGCGTCGTGTGGGCATCGCGCTCACAGGGCGTCGGTGGGCCAGTCTTCACGGTCAGGGCCTGTGCGCCGGGAAACCAACCGCACTCGTTCTTCCCCAGACGTTCATGAATCGCTCGGGTGAGGCTTTGGACAGTCTCTTTGAGGATTATCCGGAGTTCGACCCTTCGCGGCGTCTGATCGCTGTGTACGACGACCTCGATCTTCCTTGTGGCCAGATGAGGCTGAGGGCTTCTGGAGGGGCCGGTGGCCAGAAAGGCATGGCCAGCTTGATCCAGAGTGCAGGTTCTGAGTCGATTCCCCGATTGCGTTTCGGCATAGGGCGACCACCAGAGGGGCAGGGCGTCACTGAATTTGTACTGGGACCCTTTTCGCCAGAAGAAGTCGCCTTGCTGCCGCGGTGCATCGGAAAAGCCACTGAGGCGCTTGAACACTTTGTAGAGTTCGGAATCGACTCGGCCATGAATCACTTCAACTGAGAGTGACCCTGCTCGCGCGTGTGATGGCCGGTCCGTCTGGGTCGGCTCAAAAGCTCACGGCGCTTCTGGCCACTCCGAGTGGCGAGGGGTTATACTCGGACGCCGAATCCCTGTTGGTTCGGGGTAGGGTGATTGGCGGGTTCGCGTGGAGTCTTTCGTTGGACTCACCGAGGACTTGATTCGCAAGGAGTCATCGTGTCTCAGAGTAGAACCGGATTTGTACAGCTTCTTCAGGAATTTTCGATACCTCTGCTTTTCGGCGTGGTCTGCGCGATGCTCGCAGCCAATCTGGCGCCCGAGTGGTACGAGCATGCACTTCATTGGCAGCCTTTCGGAGGTCTGTTCGGTGGGGAGTCGGCTCACCCCATCACCTTTCATTTCCTGGTCAACGATATCTTCATGGTCTTCTTCTTCGGGATTGCGGCGAAGGAGATTACGGAGTCCTGTCTGCCGGGCGGAAGTCTCAATCCCATCCAGAAGGCGATTACGCCCTTGTTTGCGACTCTGGGCGGTGTTGTGGGCCCGGTGGTTGTCTTCTTCCTGGGACTTTCGCTGGCCTTCCAAATGGGATTCTACCAGGAGGGCATGGACGATTTTGCTGGCTTGGGTCGAGGTTGGGGGATTCCGACGGCCACCGACATTGCGTTGGCCTGGCTCGTGGCGCGGATGGTGTTCGGTGCCGGTCACCCGGCGGTGGCCTTCCTGCTTCTTCTGGCTGTGGCCGACGACGCGATCGGGCTCGTCATCATCGCGGTCTTCTATGGAGACGTCTCCACTCCTGCCGAGCCGATCTACCTCCTTCTGGTGGCCCTCGGTATGTTGGTGGCGTACGGACTCAGGCGAGCCGACGTCAGCCACTGGTGGGTCTATGTCGGTTTGGCTGGGCCCCTGGTCTGGTTCGGATTGCATTCGGCCCATCTCCATCCGGCTCTCGCTCTGGCCATGGTCGTTCCTTTCATGCCGGGTCCGAAGCTGGATACCGGACTTTTTGTCGACGCTGACGACGTGGATCTGGTTGGAGAAGAAGAGGCGCAGAAGCTCCATCTGCATCATTCGCCGCTTCATCTTTTTGAGCATCAGCTCAAGCTGATCGTCGATCTGGGCCTCTTTTTCTTTGCTTTTGCGAATGCTGGCGTGGCGCTTGCGGATGTCGGTCCCTTGACCTGGCTTGTGCTTGGGAGTCTCGTGGTGGGGAAGACGGTGGGAATCCCGCTCTTCGGTTTGGTGGGACGGCTTTTCGGCCTCACCCTGCCAGACGGCATGACGGTGGGGGATCTGATCATGGCCGGCTTTATTGCCGCTCTCGGTCTGACCGTGGCTCTCTTTGTGGCCTCGGAAGCCTACGCGGACCCCGTACTGCGAGGGCAGGCGAAAATG
Source organism: Spirochaeta sp. (assembly GCA_002691025.1). Classification (GTDB taxonomy): domain Bacteria; phylum Myxococcota_A; class UBA9160; order UBA9160; family UBA4427; genus MED660. The sequence goes on from NZGT01000059.1 coordinate 3,964, forward strand.
GGTGCCTTGCTTTCCGGGCTGGTCGGGGTGGTTGCGGTATGGATCGGTCGCATGCTGGGTTTTGGTCAGCCAAAATCGTCCTGAGGCAGGTCGCGGGCTGCGGCTGGGCTAGAGTCAAAGGCGAAACTCGATCCCTACCCGAGCTTGTTGGTTGCGCGTACGTCGAAAGCCTCTCTATCATGGCGGCCCTGTGGGAGAGGCCTGTCGCAGTCCGGTTGATACCGGAGGCAGATCGTGGGTCGGGGGTCCAGGGCCCGGCTCGGAGTGGATTGCACGGTCTGGAAGCCGGGGCGGAACGTAAAAAATTTCATTCCTCTTCATCGATTGGAAGCGGGAAATCAAGGGTAAAACGAGGAGACAAGATGGCGAACGGGGAAAACGGCAGCGCGAATCTGCGCAGCGGAGCGGAATCCTTCGAACTCAAGATCGGCCTGGCCGAAATGCTCAAGGGCGGTGTCATCATGGACGTGACCGACGCCGAGCAAGCGAAGGTCGCGGAAGACGCCGGAGCCTGTGCGGTGATGGCGCTTGAGAGGGTGCCTGCTGACATTCGTCGTGATGGCGGCGTCGCCCGGATGAGTGCTGTGGATATGATCGAGGGAATCCAGCGCTCGGTTTCGATTCCCGTCATGGCCAAGGTACGAATCGGCCATATTGCGGAAGCGCGGGTGCTGGAAGCCATGGGTGTCGATTTCATCGATGAGAGTGAAGTCCTTACGCCGGCGGATGATGAGCACCACATCGAAAAGCACGAGTTCAGGTCTCCGTTTGTTTGCGGGGCTCGGAACCTCGGAGAGGCTCTTCGCAGGGTCGGTGAAGGCGCCGCGATGATCCGAACCAAAGGCGAGGCCGGAAGTGGGAATATCGTAGAGGCTGTTCGTCACCTTCGTTCTGTATGCGGAGAGATCCGCGCCCTTCAGGCGAAAAGGCCCGAGGAGTTGATGACCTGCGCCAAGGAGCTTCAGGCCCCTCATGATCTGGTGCGTTTTGTCCACGAACACGGACGCTTGCCGGTGCCCAATTTTGCAGCCGGGGGTATCGCGACTCCGCCCGATGCAGCTTTGTGTCGGACGCTGGGTGCGGAAGCCGTGTTTGTCGGCTCAGGGATCTTCAAGAGTGACGATCCCTCCGCTCGGGCCAAAGCCATCGTGCGAGCCAATACCCATTGGGAAGATCCCGCGGAAGTCATGGCGGCCTGCCGAGGCCTCGGCGACGCCATGGAAGGGATCGAGATGTCGACCCTCGACGAGAGCGAAAAACTGGCCAATCGCGGCTGGTAGTCGAGAGGCGCATCAAGGGAGCTCAGGGTGCACGGCGAATCAGCTCGAGTTGGGGTGCTGGCCATCCAAGGGGCCGTGGACAAGCACCGAAACGCTCTNGAGCGGGTCGGTGCCGAAATGGTTCCGGTTCTCCGTCCAGGAGACCTGGTCGGCTTGAAGGCCCTGATTCTGCCCGGCGGGGAAAGTACGACCATCGCCAAGGGATTGAGCCGCTTGGACCTGTGGGACCCCATCCGCGATTTTGCCTCTTCCGGGGGGGGTGTGCTGGGNACGTGCGCGGGGGCGATCTTGCTCGCCCGCAATACAGAGAATCACCCGGTTCCCAGTCTGGGNCTGTTGGACCTCACNGCCGTTCGAAATGCCTACGGGACCCAGGTGGATTCGTTTACAGCCCCCTGTGACCCCGGNGGGAACCCGGACCTGGTGGGAATGCGTTGTGTATTCATTCGCGCCCCTCGACTCAGCCAACCGGGGCAGGATGTGGAGGTCCTCCTCACCGTGGACGGAGAGCCGGTCCTGGTTCGCCAGGGAAAGGTCCTGGCCAGCACCTTTCACCCTGAATTGGGCGAAGATGACCGTCTCCACCGTTTCCTTTTGAACCTCTAGCGCGGGAGTCTGGCCGTCGTGCTCCACATGGGGTATCAATCCGGGCCCATACGGGGGCTCTGTGACCCCATAATCGAAAGTGACCTCAGCCCTGGCTCGACCTCTTCGTTCCCGAATCGATGAGGCCAATGCGGTGGGGGCTCGGACGCCTTGTGTGTCCGTCCGGGAGGAGAAGAAATGCGGGAATACGAACTCAATATCATCGTCCAGCCAGAGATCTCCGAGGAAGGCTCGGCAGCCATTCTCGGACGCCTGGACGCAGCGCTCGAATCGTCTTCGATTCGCCTCTGCTGTGATGACCTTGGCAAGCGCAAGCTGGCCTACGAAATCAGTCGGTTCCAGAAGGGGCACTACTACCTTCTGTCTTTTCTGGATGACGGACAAGCAGTGCCGGATTTGGAACGGATGCTCAGGCTCGATGAGTCGGTGCTTCGCTTCCTGACCGTCAAGGTTTCGGATCATGTAGCCGACGTGGAAGCNCGCAAAGCCGAGGCGGCAGAGCGAGAGGCCGAGCTCAAACGACGCGCCGAGGAACGAGCTGAACGCGAAGCCGAGGAAGCCCGAGCCCGGGCCGAGGCCGAAGAACAGCGGGTTGAGGCCGAACGGATTCAAGCGGAAGCCGCGGCCCAGGCTGCTGAGGAAGAAGCAGCCTCGAGCGAAGAGACAGGAGATGCGGCCGAGTCTGAGGCGCCGGCGGCCGAAGAGGCCGAGGAAGCTGCCGATGAAACGCCGACCAAGGAGGATCAGTCATGACCGATTCCGAGGAGAAAAAGGGCGCGGCCGTGGAATCGCCGGCTTCGGGTACTGGAGCCGCTGCATCGGATCGACCGAGATCAGGTCCGCCGAGTGACCGTGGTGGAGACCGCGGTGGAGACCGTGGTGGCGACCGCGGCGCCTCGCGTGGTGCTTGGACCGTCAAGTCGCGTTTGCGAGCGGCTTCGCGAAAGAAAGCTCGAAAAGCCAAGAAGAAGAGCATGTTTCAGCGCCGCAAGGTTTGTCGCTTCTGTGCGGACAAGACGGCTGTGCTGGATTACAAGGAGGCGAAGACCCTCCGGCTTTTCTGTACCGAGACGGGCAAGATTACGCCGAGACGAATTTCCGGCACCTGCTCGAAACATCAGCGAAAGCTTGCGACGGAGATCAAGCGCGCGCGTCATATCGCGCTTCTTCCCTACGCTGCGGGCCACATGTAGGCGGAGAAGATTGTCATGGGACAGGTCAAGCTTATTCTAAAAGAAGAAGTGATTGGTTTGGGTGTCGCCGGTGAAGCGGTGAGCGTAAAGCCCGGATATGCCCGCAACTTCCTATTGCCCCAGGGCAAGGCGGTTCTGGCGACTCGCGGTCGTGTGCAGGAAATGGAGCACCAGCGCCGGGTCATCGAAGAGCGGCAGGCCAAGGAAATGAAGGACCTGGAGGGTCTCAAGACCTTGCTGGAAGCGGCGTCTCTCGAGTTCACCGCTCAGGCGGGGGAAGAGGGCAAGCTCTTTGGTTCAGTGACGGCTCAACAACTGGCCGAGAAACTGGCCGATCAAGGTCTGAAACTGGACCGTCGCAAGATCAGTCTCGCTGAGCCGATTCGGAGTCTGGGCGATCACCGTGTGACCGTTCGCCTGCGGGGAGAGCTGACGGCCGAACTCAAGGTGAAGGTCACTGCCGCAGAGTAAGGTTCGGAGGCGGGTTTTTTGTGCCCGCCCGGAGCCCCGAGTCGTCGAGTCCGGCGTGAAGTCGAGTGGCGGAAAGCGTGAATCGTCCCTCGGCGCCGGCTGTAGGAATGATATGATGGGGCGGGGCACGCTTTGTCTGGACTGATGAGAGTCCGGCACGGATAGTGGACGTGTCACCGGGAGAGTGCGGTGAGCATGGACGAGGCATACGGGGGACGGAGTCGTTCGGAGAAATCCGGGCCGTCTCCCAGCGTCCAGTCGGGCCGGGTGCCCCCCAGTGATCTTTCAGCGGAGAAGGCGGTTCTTTCCGCGATCTTGCTGGACAACAATACGATCCATCATGTCGTCACCCTGGTTCGTGAGGAGGATTTCTATCATCCTGCGCATCAGTTGTTGTATGGCGCCATGGTGCGACTCAAGGACTCGAATGAACCCGTCGACCTGACAACGCTGGCGGCGCATTTGCAGGCTCACGATCTTCTCGAAGCGGTGGGCGGCGTGGTGGCGCTGGCGGAAATTGCCGACTACGAGGCGACGCCCGCCAACGCGACTCATTACGCGAACATCATTCGAGACCATTCGGTCAAGCGCAATCTGATCGGAGTGGCTTCGGAAATCGTGGCTCTCGGTTATGACCAGACGGAGATGGCGGACAAGCTTCTCGATGAAGCGGAAACCCGGATCTTTGCGCTGAGTAGCGAGCAGGCCAAAGAGGACCTCAAGAGTCTCCAGTCCGGCATGCATGACGCGGTGGACCACATCAACATGCTGATGAACCGCAGCGGGGAGCTTACGGGTCTGCCCACCGGATTCACCAAACTCGATTCGCTGACGGGCGGCTTCCAGCCCGGTGACCTGATCATCGTCGCAGCTCGGCCGAGTATGGGCAAAACGGCACTGGCCCTCAATTTTGCTCGCAATGCCGCCGTCGATGCGGGAAAGAAAGTGGCCGTCTTCTCTCTGGAAATGACCACCCGATCGCTTGTGATGCGTCTGTTGTCCTCGGAAGCGAAGGTGGATTTCTCGTCGTTCCGAAGCGGACTGATTTCAACCGAGGCTCATAGCCGGTTGATGGAGTCGGCGGGGCGACTGGCCGAGGCCGGGATCTGGATTGATGATACCGGTGCGGCGACGATCCTTGAAATCAGGGCCAAGAGCAGACGCCTGGCTGCCCAGCATGGTCTTGATCTGGTGGTGGTGGACTATCTGCAACTGGCTCATGGAGACCGCAATTCCGCCAGTCGGGAGCAGGAGATTTCGGAGATCAGCCGGGGTCTCAAGGGTCTCGCCAAGGAACTCAATATTCCGGTCATCGCGCTTTCCCAGCTCAATCGCGGGCCGGAGACGCGGAAGGAAGACAAGCGCCCCATGCTGGCCGACCTTCGGGAATCCGGCGCCATCGAGCAGGATGCCGATATCATCGGGTTCATCTACCGGGACGTGGTCTACAACAAGGAAACCGAGCACGAGAACATGGCGGAGTTCATCATCGCCAAGCAGAGAAACGGCCCGACCGACACGGTCAAACTCGAGTTCGAGGGGCGCTTTGCCCAGTTCAGTGACTGGTCCATGCCCGATGATCCGTATTCGGGAGCCCCGGGTGGGGGAAGCTTTACCGGGCCGAGTCATTCGAGCTTTGGAGATTCCGGCGGTTTCGGTGAGGACGACCCTTTCTGACGAGGTGAACAGTGGGGTCTGACTTTTCGGATCTTTTCGTGCGTGCCTGAGAGGGAGGGCCCTCATCTCATGAATCCCAATGTGTTCAGACGCATGAAGCGGAGTAACGCGTGCCCGCGTTGAAGAAAGCCCGAGCGATTGCACCCGGCGCGCGCATTGCGGTGGCCGCTCCAGCCGGGGGAGTGGATCCGGCGTGCCTCGAAGCCGGCGTACAGTCCTTGAGAAAGCTGGGCTTTGAACCCGTGTTGGGTGAAGGGCTCACCGATCGATTGGGCTATCTGGCCGGGACGGATGAGCGCCGAGCGGCCGAATTGACGGGTTTTGTCGAAGATCCTGAAATCGCAGCGATCGTCTGTGCGAGAGGGGGATACGGCAGTGTCCGGATCCTGGATAGACTCGATCCCGCGGTCTTCCGTCGTGCCCGCAAGCCACTCGTGGGGTATAGCGACATCACGACCCTGCTCCTTTGGCAGCAAAGGCGAGCCGGGCTGATGGGCATTCACGGACCCATGTTGGAGCGCGCGCAGGGAATTCCCTCAGAGGCGGGTCGAGCCCTTGTCAGAGCGTTGACAGGAACAGGGGCACCGGTTCGGCTGGAGGGGCGCTCACTCCTCTCCGGATGGGCTGAGGGGCGTCTCACCGGAGGTTCGTTGACTCTGGTGACGGCGAGTCTCGGCACACCGTGGGAGGTGGATACCCGCGGTGCCATTCTCATGCTGGAGGAGGTTTCAGAGCCCCCTTATCGGATTGATCGCCAGCTCCAGCAACTGCGGGCGGCGGGCAAACTGGACGCCCTGGTCGGGGTGGGACTCGGGGAGATGTTGAATTGCGGGGATGACCGCTATCCCGAGCCCGATCTGGAATCGATCCTGAAGGAGATTCTGGGTCCGCTGGGGGTGCCTGTGGTTTGCCAGTTGCCCTTTGGCCATGGGGCCTCGAATTTTTGTTGGCCTGTGGGGGGTCGAGCGGCCCTCGATGGTGATCGTGGCGAACTAGAACTGTTAGACTCTGCGGTGTCCGCCCGTTAGCCCCCCCAGCGAATCAAGCGTGCGAGACCCATCTGAATGAGCGGAGTGAAATGAAGCGCAGTCTGATCAAGCGCAAGCTGGGAAAAGTGGAGAGGGCTCTCGATAAGTCCATCGAGTCGGCCGAAATCCCGGGTGCTGTGGTTCTGGCCCGTATGCCTCGAGAGGAAGAACTGCTCGAGTTCAGCTGGGTCCGAGGCCTGGCCTGCATCCGTCCAGAACGTCTGCCCATGACTCGGCAGACCGTCTTCGACCTGGCCTCCCTGACCAAGACCATGGCAACCACCACCGCCATCCTGTGTCTGGTCTCCGACGGTGCCGTGTCTTTGGATGATCCGGTGGCCAAGTATCTGCCGAGTTTCGCCGACCGGTCGAAGGAAGAGATCAAGGTGCGCCACCTTCTCACCCATTCGGCCGGCCTCAAGCCCTGGCGGGGATTCCATGAGGTCTTGATCCAGAAGGAACGCAAGACCGGCGAGCGACTGATCGGCACGCCCGAAGGGCGCGATTGGATCCTGGATCGTGTCTTGCGATCTGGTCTGGTGCATGAACCGGGTGAGGCGGCCGTATACGGTGATCTGGACTTCATTGTTCTTGGCGCTCTGGTCGAAGCCGCGACTCACACCGCGCTTGATGCCTTCTGCAAGGAGCGGATCTTTGATCCCCTCGGTATGACGGAAACCCAGTTCTTTCCCCTGGCGGTGGACGGTGCTTCTGAGCCGGCGATGCCCGAAGGTCTGCGTCGTCGTGTGGCCGCCACGGAGAATTGCTCGTGGCGTGAGCGCATTCTGTGGGGCGAGGTGCATGACCCCAACGCCTTTGCGATGGGGGGCGTGGCCGGTCACGCCGGACTCTTCTCCACTGCAGATGATGTCATGAAATTCGCTCAAGCATTTCTGGATGCCTGGCACGGTCGTAACGATCTGCTGTCTCAAGAGTGGGTGAGGGCCTTCAGCGAGCGTCAACGGATGCCCGAAAATTCCGACTGGGCGTTGGGTTGGGATACGCCGACGCCCGGCGTCTCTTCTTCGGGGCAGTACTTTTCCGAAAAGTCGGTGGGCCATCTCGGATTTACGGGGACATCCCTTTGGATTGATCTGGAGCGCGAAGCGATTGTGGTCATGCTGACCAACCGGGTCCATATGGTGGCGAAACGAAGTAAGTTCGAATTGAGACCGCGTATCCATGACCTGATCATCGAGGGTTTGACGGCCGACTGAAGTGGAGTCGGAGCGAGCACCGGCATGAGTGAGATCCGCCACGTTCACTTTATTGCGATCGGTGGAACCGGGATGGGGAGCCTTGCCGGACTGCTGGGCGCCCGAGGTCTTGAGATCACAGGCTCGGACCAGGCCCTCTATCCCCCCATGAGCACGGCTCTCGAAGGCTGGGGGATCGAGGTCGATGAGGGCTTTCGGGCCGAGAACATCCGGTCCCGTCGACCCGATCTGGTCGTCATCGGGAATGCGGTGCGACCCGACAATCCGGAGGCCGTGGAAGTCATGGAGTCGGGGATTCCCTATCGCTCGTTCTCGGATGCCCTCTATGAATTCGCCATGGCCCATCGTCACAGCGTGGTGGTGACGGGGACCCATGGGAAGACCACGACCACGAGTCTGTGCGCCTATCTTCTTGAGGCCACCGGCCAGGATCCCTCTTTCCTGGTGGGTGGGATCTCGCTGGATTTCGGGGGTTCATTCAGGGAAGGGGCCGGTGATCATTTTGTGGTTGAGGGCGATGAATACGACACCGCTTTTTTCGACAAGACGGCCAAATTCCTGCACTACCACCCAAAGACCCTGATTATTACCTCTGTGGAGTTCGACCACGCCGATATCTACCGGGACCTGGATCACATCAAATCGGTTTTCAAGACCCTGGTGGCGGGCATGCCTCCGGACGGGGTGATTGTGGCAGCCGGGCATCATGCGGGCGTGCGAGAGGTGATCGAATCGGCCCCGTGTCGGGTTTATCGATACGGTTTGCCGTCGGAAGAGCAGGGGGAGGCCGATGCTTCTGCGCTGGATTTCATGGCTCGGGACATCATACCCAGCAGCCAGGGGACCCGGTTTCTCCTGGAGACCGAGGAGGGTTCCTCCCACCCGGTCCAGATTCCTCTTTTCGGGAATTTCAATGTGGAGAATACGCTGGCGGCGTTGGTCGCTCTGAAGTCACTGGGCGTGGCACTTGATCAAACGATCCCTGCTCTCATGTCTTTTCGTGGCGTGAAGCGCAGGCAGGAAGTTCGAGGTGAAGCGCGCGGAGTGACTGTGATCGATGATTTCGCCCATCACCCAACCGCAGTCCAAGGCAGCATCGAGGCCCTGCGAGGCCGTTACCCTGGTCGCCGGGTGGTGGCCGTCTTCGAGCCGCGCACCAACACGAGTCGGCGCAGGGTTTTCCAGAAGAAATACGTCCAAGCACTTGAGTCGGCCGACCGGGTCCTGGTTCTTCGGGTTCCGGATACGCCGATCTACAGTTCGACGGGTGAGGTCAGCGAGCTTTTTTCGACGGACGAACTCGTGTCCGATCTTGGCCAACTGCGTGTCGGAGCCACGGCTCACGACGACGTGGAAGGAATTGTTGCTGTTCTCTCAGGCGAGTTGGAGGAAGGCGATGTCGTTCTGGTCATGAGTAACGGCGCATTTGGAAATATCTGGCAGAAACTTCTTGATGCTCTTGGGGCTTGAGCCGATCAGAAGCCCGCGTTCTTCCAGAACACCTCCACCGCCTCGCGGTCCAGTGCGAGAGTCCAGATTTCGCTGATTCGTCCGTTCTTGAATTGGCCGAAGAGGATTTGATTGGCCGACAGTGTCTCTCCGTTCATCTCGCTATTGACATGAAAGGCGACCAGGCCGTAGTCCTCGTTGGCGAGAACGCTCTGGAGGGTGAGTTCATAGAGGTCGCCCATTTCGCCGACTCGGGAGAGATAGTCGAGCACCGAGTTGGCCCCAATGTGGTCGCCCTTCCAGGGGCCCTCCGACGTGGCGTGCCAGACGATATCATCGGCCCATATGGCCCGAAGGGTTTCCGCGTCGCCCTGCGATGCCGCCTGCCAACATTGTAGAATCAGCAGAGCGTTGGGGTGTTCATGATTGCTCAAAACGGGATCCTCTTTTCTGGGCGTTCTTCTTTGAGTGCGAGCCGGGTGGATACCCGTTCTGGGTTCATTTTCAATCGGGCTTTCGCTGGGCTCGTGATCATGATACATCGACAGTCTGGATGTTGTCTCTTTTGAATCGACTCGAAACCGATTGTGACTGGGCCCTCCTGCACCAGGCCACTCTGTACCGCCTGGATGCACGGGGTCGGATCTCTGCTGGGTCGAGTGGCCCCCAGGCTCCGGATTTTCACCTTGTACGGACCCGTCACGGCAATCTCTGGCGCCTTCATCGTCGTCTCAGTTCGAGTTCCTGTCGGATCCTGGCCCGACTCGCGGCCCGGGAGGCTCCCCTGGCCGCGGGCTCGCTGACCTCGTGCCCACCTCCGGAAAGGATGGAGTCCATGTTGAATGTGTTTCGCGCAGACGATGTGGAGGTGTCTTTCGAAAGGGGTCCCTTGTACCGATTTCCAGAGGAGGGGCTGGCTCGGACTTCTCATGACTCCGATGGCTTTACCTTGACGGTGGGGTCGCCCGGAAGCGTCGAATCGGNTGAGGGTCTCCGCGCTCTCTTTGAGCCTCACGTGGTTGCTTTCGATTCGCGTTGGCCCGTAGTGGTCGCCCGGGTGGACGGTCAGATCGCCTCTGCGTGCTTTGGCGAACCCAGTGCCTGTGAGACCGGTGTGGAAGCCCGGGTTGAAACACGGCCGGGTTATCGCCTGCGTGGGTTGGCCCGTGCGTGCACCATGGCATGGGCTCGGGCCGTATGGGAAGCGGGNGCTTTACCCCTGGCTCGCACCCGATGGGAAGACCGAAGTGGCCGCGCCTTGGCGCAGAGCCTTGGGCTTGAAATCTATGGAGACAGCATTTTGTTCGGGCTTTGAAGGCTCGTGCGGTCAGGCGGTCATGCTTTTCGGGTCCTGGAGCCGGGATACCCCGACCGAAGCGGCATTGCGTTGAGCAGAGCCGGATGTCTCCAGTACCTTTTCAAGGAAGCGCTTGCGAAGCATGATCAACTCGGTGCCGTAGCTCATGGCCAGTGCCGAATAGTCGGAGGGCATGCTTTCCTTGATGCCGTTCCGGTTTAGCTCTTCCAGTTCCAGGTCCAGTTGTCTGAGCGCATCCTGGACCCAGCGACGGGCTCCACCAATGGTTTCACTGCTCTGCATGGCAATCTTGAGCAGCGTCTGATCTCGATGGGAACGTTTCTTGGACTCGTGTTGGCCGAGCCAATTGAGGAGCTCCTGGCGCCCTGCCTGGGTGATCCGGTAGACCTTGCGGGCTCTCCCGTTGTGGATCTCCGACTCGTGGTCGATGAAGCCATCTTTTTCCAGGCTGTGGAGTGCGGGGTAGATGGAGGCATTGGCCATGGGGTAGATCCAGGCGTAATCGCGGGCATAATTGCGAAGTTTGTAACCGTGCATGGGTTCTTTTTGAAGAAACCCGAGGAGGGTGTGTTTNAGGGGCATCAGGGGGGGCTCCGATAGGNTGANTGCANCNTNTGTGGTGTTCTTTTGACCACATGTGGTGNNGTCANGATATAGACTCGAACTACCCATGCACTTTANCATCAGACANGNCTATCGCGTGAAAGAAAAATAAGTTCAGAGGATATTATGTAGATATATCCCCACGTCCTGGCTGGAAACCTCATTGATTCAAAGGCTTTAGGAGACTTCAAGGAGTCCTGGTGAATTTCGGCTGCTCTGGACCTGCTCTGCGAAATTCTTTGAGTTTCACCACGATTCGCGTGGGAGCCGACCCCTCATCGTCGGGCCCATAGGTCGCGCTTGACCTATGGGGTGGAGGGGGCGCCGCCTTGAGCGGGCTGCTTATACGTCCAAGCCTACCGAACGCATCAGTTCAAGCGCGTTGCTCTGGGTGACCACCCCGTCTCGAAGTCGGTAGTCAAAGAGCATCTGGCCATCCACCATCTGGTCTTCGAAGTGCACGTTTTCCACCCGGCCGGGCTCTTCGTCCGCCAGTTTGGCCAGGGCAAGATCATGGGTGGTCACGATTCCGATGGCCGTTCGCTCCAGTAACTCCCTGACCAGGGCTCCGGCTCCGATCCGTCGGTCATGCGAATTCGTTCCGTGCAGGACTTCATCCAGCAGGAAGAGAACGGGCCGGTCTCTCTTTGTCAGGTCCATGACCTGGGCGAGACGCTGGACTTCGGCCAGAAAGTGCGAGATTCCCTGTTGCAGGGAATCGCTGATGCGAATCGAGGCCGCGATCTGCAAAGGCGAGAGGCGGAGGCTTTTGGCTTTCGTCGGGGCGCCCGCCATGGCGAGGACGGTCGCGCAGCCCACCGTCCTCAGCATCGTGCTCTTGCCTGACATATTCGAGCCGCTCATCATGAGGACCTTGCGTTTCCCGCCGAGTGAAAGGTCATTCGAGACGCACTGGGCCGAGGGAATCAGTGGGTGCCCCA
>NZGT01000060.1 GCA_002691025.1 Spirochaeta sp.
AGGACAGACGCGTAGAAGACATTGGAGTAGGAGCCGTCTTCAAGCGCGAACTGGATCCCATGTTGGTCCAGTTGAGGGCCGCCGGTCGTGCCGGATCGGCGAAGCCGGTTGTCGCCCTCGTACGGTCGATGGGTCGAGGGGTCGATATTGCCCGGGACAGCCTTCCCGGCCTGGAAGAGCCCCGTGATCTCAATGCCGTTGCGAGAGCCTTTAATACGCTGAACGGTGTACCACCCGTGGGCATCCGGGGTTTTGGTGGTTTGCAGGGTGCCGCTTGCCCGAACCGGCTCACCCTTCTCCCCGGTTCCCTGAAACTGCCAGTGCCAGACCTGGACGCCCTGCGTCTCGCGAGACGGAGTGGAGTGGCAGGCCCCCATCGATAGGCAGGCGAGGACCACAACAAGTTGAATGGATTTCATGGTGGACTCCCGGATTCGTTCTACAGCATAGACCCGTTTCGATGGCTTTCCCTTGCGAAGTCCGAACCATGGAAGGAGGGCCTGAATACGCGGGAGCGGGTTCAGTGCATGCTTTTCTTTATGGCGGTGGCGAGTTCCAGGCCGCTGAGAAAGGCGCCCTCGACCCGGTCGCCATGGAGCCAGTCTCCGCAGACACCGAGTCCGGTGGATTCCTTCCACAGGTAGCCCGCATTCAGAGGTTCCTCGCTCCGGGCGAGCAACCAACGGTGAGAAGTCGAGAACAGGACTTCGGGCAGTGGTGAGTCGATCACTTCGGACAGGGCTTGCAGCATTTTGCGAGAGACATCCTCGGGTGAGGCATCCATGTGCGCGAGGCTCCATTCTGCGTGGGAGTGAAGGACCCAGCTCTCGGCCTCGGGGCGTCTGGTCTTCGTCGAATTGCGGGCCACCCAGGACAGGGGCGAGTTCTCGACGAAGGCTCCCCCGAATCCAGGGTCGAGTTGTTTTGAGAAAGTCACGAGTGTCGCATGGCAGGGAAGCATGGAAACCGACTCCGCAGTTTTCTGGAATTCGGGATCGCACGAGAGGAGGGGGACGGCCTGGGGAGCTGGAGTCGAGAGTACGACCGTCTCGAAGTCCGGATAGACTTCACCGGTCTCGCTCTCGAGTACCCAGGTCCCGGCCCGATCATCCTGAATTCCAATGGACGTAATCCGCTGGGTGGTGATCAGCTCTGTCTCTTGAGCCAGGTCGCGCCCGATGGAACTCATACGGGGGGTGCCGACGTAGCGCGTGGTCTTTTCTTTGGTGGGGGTTGACGCTCCCGCCGGATTCAAGGCCTGGACGGGCGCTTTCCATTCGGCCACGACTCCACGAGCCAACCAGTCTTCAACCTGGGTCCGGAATCGCTCATCCCGACAGGTGAAGTACTGGGCCCCATGATCAAAGGCGTAGTCTTCCTGACGCCTCGTGGACATGCGGCCGCCGGGGCCACGGGCTTTTTCAAAGACGGTCACCTGGTTTCCGGCCTGGTGCAAGTTTCGAGCGGCCACAAGGCCCGAAAGACCCGCACCGATTACCGCGATTTTCTTCTGCATAGAAGAGCTCTTTCAGTACTTGATCATGATTTGGAAGGCGGGTTTGTGGAGGCCGCCAAGACGGTAGAGATGACGAAACGTGCGAAAAGGTTGTCCGGAACCGCTTTGGCGTCGTTCAGCCAGTGGACGAGGAGGCCGTCGCTGAGGGCAGAGAGGATGACCGCGAACTCGTCGGCAGGGAGGGGGAGCGTGAGATTGTGCTCTTCGGCGAGTTTATCGATCATCTCTGTCAAGAATTTTCGAGAGCGACGCTGTCGGTCGCGCAGCTTTCTACGCAGTTTGGGTTGTCGTGCGGCAGCAATGCTCAGCTCCAATTCGAGAGTGGCCCAGAGTCGCCCACTTCCTTTTTCTCCTCGGTGCCACGTGTCAAGCTCGGTCAGTCGCTCCATCATGGGAGTATCTCCCGAGAGGACCTCCAGCAGTTGGGCGTGACCGATCTCGAAGCGTCGGTCGAGCAACTCGATCAGCAGTTCCTCTTTTGATTCGAATTGGGAATAGACAGCCCCTTTCGTCAGTCCGGCTGCGGTGGCGATGTCCTGGAGCGAAGCGCCCACGAGCCCGGACTTGCCGATGACCTTGGCGGCGGCATCGAGAAGTTTTTCACGGTTACGGGCCGTCGCTTCTTTTCGAGAGACGGGTTTCGGCATGGAGGCACCCTAGCAGATTGAATTGAGAGATTCGTTGTGTTGCGTTGGTGGACGCAAGGGTCTTCGCGTTCCGCAGCGGGGTCCACCTTCGTCGAGATTGCGAAGGGCAGGCCCACTATTGCAACGGAACGTTCCTTTTTTTGTTGATTTTTAAATACCCACTGGTATTAGAATACTAGTGAGTATTTGAAAAGTCAAACGGGCGATCGGGTGATCGCCCCATGCTGGAGGCCGCTGGATGGATCATGGGGATTTCGACGAGAGAGTCGCCTGGAGTCTTCGTGATGTGTTCGGGTTTGAATGCCTATTCCAAAGGAGAATCCCATGCGAAGAATACTGATCGGTATCACGATTTTGATGTGTTTCATGATAAACGACGCCCTGGCCGGAAGTCCATTTGGCGATGGCGGGTTTCCCCGGCCGGAGTGTGTCGAATTCGAAGGGGATCTGTTGGGCGAGAACTGCCAGGAAAACCAGTGCACGCAGCAGGACCTCGACGAGAAAGAGCCCGATTGCGCCTGTGCTTCAGCCGAAGAACTGGAGAAGCTGATTGCGGTTCACGAAGCGAATATCAACACGATTGCTTTTTCGATCACTGCGCTCAAACAGACGTCGGCCGGTTTGACAGCTGCCATGAATGGAGTCAGCAGTCGGGTCGAAAACTTTGAATATGAAATTGGAGGACGATGCCTTCTTGCCGGAATAGAAGGATATGGAGTGGGCAAGCTGCTGACCACGTACAGGGCGGCTTGCGGGCACGTGGGCTTTGCCGCTCAGTGCAAAGCTGCAGGCTTCACGAACAAGGAAATTGCGAAATACCTGGTGACCAAGAAGTCGATCGAGAAGGCCACGGAGGGGTTGATCATCACCTCCTTGACTCTGATCGCCAAGCATGGCCTTCCGGGAGAACAGAAGCCCTGGTACTACAACATTCCTCTCGTGGGCGGATGGTGTGGGGCCTATAGCGCCAGCAAGGCTGTCTTTACTGCACCGCAGGTTCTCGATGAGCTGGGGCGCAACCGGGCTCGAGTCACGAGGGAGATCATCAAGTTGAACCGAATGTTGAGAGAAGAGCAGGAGGCGATTCAAGCCCTGAAGAAGCAAATTGCGGATGCGTGCAACGACCCGGCTCCGATGTTTCCATAGGCCGGAAAAGGGTTGATAGGGAAGTGGCTGGAAGAGTCGGTTCGGTTCCAATGAGTACTGGAACCGAACCGACTTTCTTCAAAAGAAGACGACTGAGTACTGGTCTTTTAGCCGTGGAGATGCATGAAGAAGGGGTTCACGGAAGCCAGGCCGCCGTTTTCTTCGGCATATTCCATCTGATACTTGCTGGCTCGTTCGACTCTTCGCCCGGCATCCTCGCCCGAGGTGAAGCCGTAGAAGAGACCCTGGTGGGTCAGGATGGCGAAGCGAGCGGAGTTGCGGTCGAGCACTTCCTCCGGCACCCGATCGGCCAGATCTTCTTCGGTTCGCATATGGGGGCGAGCCAGCAGCATGTTCAGGCTGACGCGGACCCCTTTGTTGGTACGATTGTAGGCGCCGTGCCACGTGTTGCCGTGCCAGACCATGAGAGATCCCGCCTTTCCTTCCACTGGGACGGCATTCGGGTTTCCACCTTCCCCGATGCTGATTTCTTCGGGCCTCGGCCTTCGGCAAAGACGGTGACTTCCCGGCACGTAGGCGGTGCATCCGTCCTCGCGCGAGAAGTCTGTCAAAAGGTAGGTCGAGGCCGAGAGCATGGCGTGAGATGGCCATGGGTCCGGGAGAAAACAGTCGGAGTGCAGGTCCAGGCACGTTTCATTCGGGCCTTTCATGAAGCAGGTCATGCTGGAGAGGATCGTGGAATAGCCGCAGAGGTAGGTGGCCATGGCCAGGTGGACCGGGTTCATGAGAGCCTCTTCAAACACACGTCCCTTCAGGACCATGCACTGAAGCAAGGCGCCGAACGGCGAGTCCCCCCCGCTTTCCTCGCTGGCATAGCGACCCTTGTAGTTCTTCAGGGTTTTTCCGGTTTCGAGATCGGGGCGAAAGCCTTTCTCATCCTCGGCTGTATCGAGTATTGCTTCGAGCAATCTCGATTTGAGATCGCCTGGACAAGCGATTTCCGGAGGAATGACAGTCAGGCCGTTGACGTCGAGTTCCGCCACGTAGGGCTCAAGCCCGAGTCTCTGGATCTCATCCCACGCCGCCTTCAAAGGGTCGGGGGCCGTGTCGGTGGGCTGGTTTTTCATCGGGTTGGATTCAGCCATGAAAAAGTCCCTTTCTGTTTTTCGCTTTATTCAATGCAAGGGTAGTGGACGGGGCCTTGCCGTGAAACCGTGTCCGTCTTGAGGTCTCAAGCCTCGTAGTTCTCGAGGTGAGGCCATGGGTCAAGAGACTAAAAAACAGGAGAGATGAACCCTCTATCCCTTTCTGGTTAGTCGGCCGAGTTTGACTTTGTAAGGTCATTCAACTTCTTCTCCAGTAGGCTGGTCGTGAGCCGAGTTCGCACCTTACGCGCTCGCCAGACCTTTCATCGAGTCGTGAAACACAATCAAGGCGGAAGTCAGTATGGGAGAGCCCAACACAGCAAAACGGACATCGGCTGTCAGTGAAAACGCGCTGATCGTTTCGGTGGTGGCGGGCCTGATCGTGGCTCAGTTGACCTTCAATCTATTGCCGATGTTGATCGGGGCCTTGTCCCAATCCATGGACCTGGATGGAGAGCAGGCGGGTCTGGTGGGTTCGGTGGATATGGGTCTTCTGGCCATCACGGCCATGCTGGTGGCGCCTGTTCTACACCGGGTGTCGCTGCGCGTTCTTGCGGTTTGGGCCGCCTCTGCATCGCTGCTGATTCAGTTGATGTCGATTTTCATCGGGGAGTACGGTTTGCTGCTCGCCATTCGCGGGGCGTCGGGAATCGCCTCCGGCGTATTGTATGCAGCGGCGAGTGCGGCGTTGGCTCGTTCGGCCCAGCCCGACCGCGCCTACGCGAAGATGATGGTGGGTGCGATGATTCCTACGGTCTTGATGACGGTTTCCGCTCCGTATGCCATCGAGTCATGGGGCCTGGCCGGGGCTTTTGGCACCATGGCGGCAGTGGCTGCGCTCGGTCTGCCTCTGCTCCGATTCATTCCTTCGGAGGCCGCGGATCGTGCACCCATCATGCTGGATGAGTCGACGGACCGGCCCGTACTTTTGCGGCGCAGTTCGCTGATCCTGATCACCGCGCACTTCTTCATCATGATCAGCTTCGGGGGGCTCTGGGCTTTTACGGAGCAGATCGGAGTCGGCACGGGCCTGGCGCTGGATGAATTCGGTTTCACGATCGGGCTTTCGAGCATTGTGGGAACTGCGGGCGCTTTCGGAGCGGCCTGGTTGGGGACGCGGTTTGGACGAACGCGACCTCTGTTGATCAGTCTTGTCGCGACAGGTGTGTTGAGTGTGGCGATGACGAACTCCTCGCATCCCTTCGAATTCATCCTGTTCATCGTTCTGTGGAGCATGACGTGGACGTTCATCTCTCCGTATGTCATGGGGGCGGCCGCGACCCTGGATCCGAACGGTCGCCTGGTGGCGGCTATGGGCGGGGCGGGGATGGTGGGGGTCGCGTTGGGGCCCTTTGTCAGTGGGTGGCTGCTGCAAACAGGCGGCCTTGAAGCCATTGGTTTCTACGTGCTCGGTACGACGGTGGCTCTGTCGGTCCTCCTTTTTCCGCTTCTTCGAAGGCTGGATCGGGCCTGAGCGGGCCTGGAGGTGGGCGGTTGGGGCTGTCTTGCTGCGAGATCACCCGGAGTCCAGTGGCGGTTTGCGCTTTTCTACTCCCTAAGGGGGGTTTCTGCGTCATCCAGCGGAAACCAAAATAGGGGTTCTCTTCAAGCTCCTGGGCCTTTGGGGCGAGGACACCCTCATCGGCGCTTTGTGAGCTTTTCCAGGCGGAGTTCGTGATGTTTGATCTGGTCATACGAAACGGCACGGTGGTGGACGGTACAGGGGCCAAGCCCTTCACGGCCGATGTCGGCGTAAAAGACGACCGTATTGCCGCCGTCGGTATCAACCTGGGAGAAGGGACTCGCGAAATCGACGCCACCGGTTTCTTCGTGACGCCCGGCTGGGTCGACGTGCATACCCACTACGACGGCCAGGTGACATGGGATCCCGAACTTTCGCCGTCGGGGACGAATGGCGTGACCACCATGGTGATGGGGAACTGTGGAGTGGGCTTTGCTCCGGTTCGTCCCGGCCAGGAGGAGTTCCTGATCAATCTGATGGAGGGGGTCGAGGACATCCCGGGCAGTGCCCTTTCGCTGGGCATGAAGTGGAATTGGGAGACCTTTCCCGAATATATGGACGCTCTTGAGGGCACGCCTCGCGTGGCCGACGTGGCCGTGCAGGTTCCCCATGGGCCGGTTCGCGCCTACGTGATGGGCGACCGGGGCGCGCGCAATGAAGAGGCGACGCCCGAAGACATCGAGGCCATGTACAAGATCGTCAAGGAGGGAATGGAAGCCGGAGCGGTGGGCTTTACTTCCTCGCGCGTTCTGGGTCACAAATCCAGTGATGGCGAGTGCGTGCCCGGGACCTTCGCCGGGGACGAAGAACTGCTTGGCATCCTCAAGGCCATCGGGGAAGTGGGGCAGGGTGTTTTCGCCGTGTCGTCGGGCTCTGTGATCAGTGGCGATACCACCAAGGATCTGCCCATTCCTGATGAAGACGACGAAGTCTTCCGATTGCGCCGTCTCGCGAAGGCGACCGGGCGACCGGTCATGTTCGCCTGCGTGCAGAGTTCAGCGGACCCCAGTCAGTGGAAGCGGATGCTGGACGCATGCGATCAGGCCGCCGAGGAGGGGATGCAACTCATCCCCCAGATCGAGGCGCGGCCGGCGGGACTGCTCTGCGGGTTCGATGGCACCATTCACCCCTTTGCGCTTTGCGAGAGCTTCCAGCCGCTGCTCGATCTCTCGCCTGAAGAACGGAATCAGGCTTTGCGACAGCCCGATGTGCGCGCACGCCTGCTCTCGGAGGAGCCTGACACGTCGAGTCATCCGCCTGCTGTGGCCTTTGTATTCAGCGCCTGGGACATGATGTACCAGCTGGGCGACCCGCCCGACTACGAGCCTGAACCCGAAACCAGCCTGACCTACATGGCGGCCGAGAAGGGGATGGATCCCAAGGAACTCGCCTACGAGATCATGCTCGAAGGCGACTACCTCTATCTCCCCGTGATGAACTACGTCGATGGCAACATGGACGCCACGCTTGAGATGATGCGGCATGACAAGTCCATCTTCGGATTGGCTGACGGCGGCGCTCACTGTGGCTTCATTACGGATGCCAGCATCTGCACCTTCCTCCTCACCCATTGGGTGCGGGACCGGAAGCGAGGGGAGAAGCTGCCTATCGAGTGGGTGGTGGAGCAGCAGACCCGAACTACCGCTCGCCTCTATGGCATGGAAGATCGCGGTGTCATTGCCGAGGGCATGTTGGCCGATCTCAATGTCATCGATCTGGATAACCTGGTGCTCCGCAAGCCCGTGATGGCCTTCGATCTGCCTGGGAATGAGCGGCGTCTGATGCAGGCCGTCGAAGGATATCGTTATACCATCAAGAGCGGTGAAGTGACCTTCGAAGACAATCAGGCGACCGGCCAGACACCCGGCCGCGTGGTCCGGGGACCGCAGCACGCTTGAGGTAGGTTGTCACGCAGCGTGTGAGAGAGAATCCGGGGGCGTTCGTTCAGTACTCGCCGATGGATTCGTCCGGCACAGCGTCCCACGCTTTCCGCTCTTCACGGTAGGGGTCGTTCTCGACCTGGGATTCGCTCCCGAGCATCATGGTGGCGCGGGTCTCTGCATCGTAGGTGGGCCATTCGCCGACGACCTCGTGGGAAGGGTTTCCCGTTCGTGCAAAGGCGGTCCAGCACAGTTGGGTCCGCTCGGTCATGCGCGCCGCTTCCGGGCCACTCCCAAAGAAGGCCCGGTGTGCTTCGTCGACTTCGCAGATATCGAAGAGAGGGCCCAACTCGATGGTATGCGTCGCTCCCATCTGCCCGTCCATGACCGGGGAAGGCCAGGTGTAGAGGTACTGGTAGACCCGAGGGTCGTGGACGGAATGCGCTTCGGCCAGGCGGACGGCGGGGATCCGGAACTGCTTGTCTGAACCGATGGCGGCAAAGATGTCTCGGGGTGTATGGGGCGCCCCGCGCTTGGCGAAGGCTTCGCGATAGGTGGTCATGATCCCGTCGAGTCCAGGCAGGTGGCCTTGAAGGGACCGCGTATCGTCATCGGTCATGCCTT
Organism: Spirochaeta sp.; assembly: GCA_002691025.1. Taxonomy (GTDB): domain Bacteria; phylum Myxococcota_A; class UBA9160; order UBA9160; family UBA4427; genus MED660. The sequence goes on from NZGT01000060.1 coordinate 8,442, forward strand.
CGAGGCTCGGTTCGGCGTAGACGAAGCCCTTGTACTCATCAAGGGTCGTGCCAACCAGAAGAGGGACAGAGGCAGTCTTTCCGGCCCGGACGAGGTGATAGGGCAGTTCGGGGATGACCGTCCCGTCGACGCAGGGTCCCAAGGGTTGGCTTCCCACCTCCGTGTCGGTCTGCCAAGCCTCCTCGCCTTGCGCGCCTTCGCCACCGAGGCCGGCCTGGATGGCCAGGATGTCTTCGGAGGTCATGGCCAGCAAGTGGGCGGCGTCATCTCCCCCGGCAAGCTGAGCCACACGCTCTCCGATCTTGGCGATTCGCTCGGGGGTGTTGGCGGTATGGCACGCTCCGCTCTGGGGGATGGCTTTGTGGAAGAGGCCGGCTGCAGCCGGCATGGCCAGAAGGCAACCCACCGACATGCCGCCCGCGGACTCGCCGAAGATCGTGACGTTTTCGGGATCGCCGCCGAAGGCTTCGATGTTGTCACGCACCCATTCCAGGGCAGCGACCTGGTCGAGGAGTCCCTCGTTGCCCGAAGAAGGAATCGCGCCTCCTGTGACTTCATTCAAATTCATGAAGCCCCACGGCCCCAGGCGGTAGTTCATACTGACGAGAACGACATCGCCTCGCGTAACCAGCGTTTGTTCTGCCTGCATCATTTCATCGCCGCTTCCAAACTGGAACGCGCCGCCATGAATCCAGACCATGACCGGTCGCCGGGCGCCATCGGCGGCGGGCGTCCAGACATTCAAGTAGAGGCAGTCCTCGCTTACGCTGGCGTTGAAGGGCCACGGCGTGATGTTTTCAAGAGGCGTCTGGAAAGCAGCGTTTCCGAACTCAAGGGCCGAGCGGACCCCGGACCACGGAGCCACCGGTTGAGGGGAACTCCACCGCAGTGGACCGACGGGGGGAGCGGCAAAAGGGATTCCGCGGAAGACGGTCTGGGTCGAGAGCGCTTGGCCTTCCAGCTTTCCCGAAGTCGTCGTGACGATGGTGCCCATAGGGTCGCCTCTCCTTTTGGGTGGACGGAGGCCCATGGTAACATCGGCGTAGAGGCCCCCCTTCCAACCCGATGGGGTTAAGGGCGGCGTGCAGGAAGGTCTCAGGACTGGTGTTGAGTCAAGGTCTGTCTGGCTTCGCGAACCAGTCGGACCATCTCCTTGCGGGCCTCTTCTGAGGTCGAGATCGGGCTGGCGAAGGCAAGCCGGATGGGCCTCGGGCCCGCCGCGGTTTCGGCCGACATCTCGAATCCGTAGCGATCGACTCCGGTCATGGTGGCCGCGCTCGTGTCGGTGGCTTTCGAAAACGCCTGGCAGTACTCCACCATGGCATTCTGGTGATCCTCATTCATGTGCTGGATGATGCCTTCGGCAAATTCGGCCACGACATCGGCTTCCGAACTCGCCCACTCTTCACCCTGCACCCAGGACATCCGTCCATACCCGCCGATGTAGCGCAGGGAGTCCACTTCGAGTTGCCAGAAGGAGAAATCGGAATAGTCGATATAGTGGGCCGCCGAGGGGTGGGTCTTGAGATAAGCCGCTTTCGCCCGCTCGCGTTCGTCTTCGTCTGTGATCTGTTTTACATGACCGAGGAGGGTGACTCGGCTGTTGGCCAGGGGGTCGGGGCCGCCGCTTTCCGCAATCATCAGGGAGGCTCGGGTGTCCTTGTGGAGGTTTCGCGTGTGCTCTGCGAGTTCACTGATGAAGAAGGTGGGTCGGCCTCCGTCCATGGCGAAGGTGACAAAGGAACCGTAGGGATAGGCGGCTTCTTCGGTGGAGACCGTGCACAGGGTGGCGACGTGGACCTGATCGGCGAGGGTCCGAGCCCGCTCGGCATGAGAAAGAGCGGCGACATCGGGATCGTACAGGAGGTCCTGGCTCTTTTTGGCGGGTTGCGAGTGGGCGTCGTTGCTCATTTTTCTTCTCCGTCAACGGGGCCTGGCGGATTACCCGATCAGACCATGGGATTTTTCTGTCTGGTCCCCAGGCTGGCTAATCGGAGTCGCTTGCACAGAACCAAAATTCCATACTACCTTAGCGAATCAACCCCTGACTGAAATCGAGGTGAACCTTTGAGCGAATCCTGTCTGCAGATCCAATCCCTGATCAAGGAAGAGGGCGTGCTTGAGCTCTCTCTTGCGGAACTCGAAATGCCGACCCCCAAGGCCGAGCAGGTCGTCGTTCGGGTGGAAGCCGCTCCCATCAACCCCTCGGATCTGGGCCTGCTTTTTGGTCCTGCCGACATGACGACCGCCAAGGCTTCGGGGACCGCTGAAGCCCCGATCATCACCGCGGAGATTCCCGCCGGCCTCATGCCAGGGGCTGCGGCGCGTGTGGGCCAGCCCATGCCCGTGGGCAATGAAGGCGCGGGTGTGGTGGTGGCGGCAGGCGATTCGGAGGCGGCTCAGGGTCTTCTCGGCAAGACGGTCTCGGCGGTGGGCGGCGCCATGTATTCGCAGTTTCGCAAGCTCCACGTCTCCCAGTGCCTGGTTCTTGAGGACGGCACCACGCCCGAGGAGGGGGCCTCTTGCTTCGTGAACCCGCTGACGGCTCTCGGCATGGTGGAGACCATGCGCAGGGAAGGGCACAGTGCGCTGGTCCATACGGCGGCCGCCTCGAACCTGGGGCAGATGCTCAACAAGCTCTGTCAGGCTGACGGGGTTCCTCTGGTCAACGTCGTTCGCAAGACCGAACAGGAAGAACTCCTGCGTGGAATCGGGGCCCAGTACGTGGTCAACTCAAGCTCTCCTGATTTTCTCGATCAGCTTACTTCGGCGCTGTCCGAGACGGGAGCCACGCTGGCCTTCGATGCTACAGGTGGCGGCGAACTGGCGAGTCAGATCCTCACCGCCATGGAGCGAGCCCTGATGGCGGGGGGCGGATTCTCGGGGTACGGCTCCAGCACCCATAAGCAGGTCTACGTCTATGGGGGGCTTGACCGCTCACCCACCGTGCTCAACCGGGCTTACGGAATGGCGTGGGGGATTGGGGGTTGGCTTTTGACTCCGTTCATGGAGAAGGTCGGCATGGAAGAGGTCGTCCGCTTGCAGCAACGTGTCGCCCGCGAAGTCAAGACGACGTTTGCCAGTTCCTACAGCCAGACGGTTTCGCTCGCGGAAGCGTTGACGCTCGATGCCATCCATACCTATCGCCTGCATTCGACGGGGACCAAGTTCTTGATCGATCCGAGTCGGGGATGACCTCGGAGGCTTTGGCTTCCATATGAGAGTGGGCATCGGGGTGGGCAGCACCGGCCCGCAGTCGGAGCCGTCGCTTCTGCTTGAGTGTGCGCTGGCCGTGGAAGAAGCGGGTTTTGATGATGTCTGGCTTCCCGACCGGATGGTTGTGACGCCAGAGGAAGGCGACTCGGGGCGCTGTCTGGACCCGCTGACCATCCTGGCGTGGTTGGCCGGGCAGACGAAGAGGGTGGGGCTCGGCATGGCGGCCTTGATCCTGCCGTACCGCCCGCCGCTCCTTACGGCGAAGACCCTGGCGACCTTGCAGGAGTTGTCCGAGGACCGGCTTCTCCTGGGTGTGGGGGTGGGGTGGAAGCCTGAGGATTTCCAGGTGCTTGGAGTGCCTCGATCCGAGCGCGGCCGCAGGACGGATGAAACCCTGCAATTCCTGGAGGACTGCTTCGCCCAGGATGTGGTGGAGGCTCACGGTCAGCCCTTCTTGTTTCTTCCCCGCCCCAAGAAGCCCCCGATCTATGTGGGCGGAGCCGGGGATCACGCCATGCGGCGCACCATCCGGTTCGGAGACGGCTGGATGCCCATGCTTCCGTGGTATATCGACCGACCGGATACCATCAAGCCCTCGGAGCTGCCGGCGGCCACGGCTTTGTTGAGAGAGATGGCCGAGGAAGCGGGGCGCCCGCGTCCCGAGGTGGTGGTGGGACTCGACTTCGATCCCAAGGCACCGGAAGCGGTCCCAGAGCGACTCGGAATCCTGCGAGAAGCGGGGGTGGACGGCATCGTGACCGGAGCCTATTTCGAAACGGCGGCGGAGTTCCGAAGCAACCTGGAATTCTTCAGCGAAAACATTCTCGAGTCCGAATGAGCTCGGAGCGTGATGTTTTCGGCCTCGCAGATATCGAGCGAAGTCGATTCAGCGGAAGAGGATCGCGAGACCGACCGTGTGCATCTGGAGGTTGGCTTCGGCCGATTGGAGTTTGTACGGCTGTATTTCTCCCGGTACGTCGATCGACATGGCTGGAAAGTCTGTATCGAAGGCGATATAGCGGAAGCGATAGACGAGACCGATGGAAAAGTGCTTGGAGATATCAAACTCCAGCCCCGCTCCGACACCGGTGCTCAGGCCCCAGTAGGAATCGGTGACACCATTGATGCCGAGATTCGTTCTCGCACCGCCCACACCGACACTGAGATAGGGATGGAAACGGGTGGAGGGTCTGAAATCGCCGAATCGGAAACTGGTTTCCAGGGAATGGATGGAGCCATCAAAGACCACAGAGAGACCCGCGGAGGTGGGGACCGTGGATGATTCATCCCCGGTCACGCCTCCGATATAGGAGTAGTCGAGAATGTCCCAGCGGATGTACTCAATGAACTGCACACCGGCGGATACGCCCACTTCGTAGCCTGTGTCTACGCCACCCTCTCCGACTTCTTCCTGATAGGCATCGAGGGTCGAAGACGCAAAGGCGGCGGCGCCCCGCACCGAGCCATAGAAGAAGAGGTCTTCGGCCTGGCTGGTGGAAGCGATCGCGAGAATCGCGAGTGAGAGCAAGAGGGTCCGGAGTTTTGACATGCCGCGATTTTAACGGTCTCGCCGAGGGGAGACAATCGAGTTCTGGCCAACCTACCCTAAAGGAGCAGTAGATACGTTCATCTCAAGGCTAGAGAATAGACCGTGAGCGAAACGTTCATGTTCTTGTCTGTCTTCACTTTGACGAGAGGGTCTCCATGGAACCGAAAGAGCTTGTTTCTGAATTCATCCGTCGCTGCGACGCAGCGGTCAGCGGCGCAAGCGGGGAAGATCCCTACGCGCTTATGGCAGAGGACGTCGAGGTGAAGGTGCAGGGGCGTACGGTCCTGTCGGGCGACTATCCGACGCTGGAGATTGTGCGGATGGTCCTGGTGGGAAGCCTCGCGGCTCGGGTGGCGAAGGCTCATGTGGAACTCGACTCCATGATCGGTCAAGGAAATCGGGTGGCGACCCTGCTTCGCATCACGGGCGAGACGGCGGACGGGCAGGTCTACAACTCGAAACGGGATCTCGGCGGCTGTATTTTCGGTGTCGAGGGTGAGAAGATCTCCCAGATTGTCCTGTTCCTGGACAACACCGTGGTGGAGACCGTCCTCCTGGGTCGGCAATATCTTCCGACCCTCCAAGAAGCGGAGGCGTAGACCGATGGACAAGACACCGACCGCAATCGCCAAGGAATATCTCGCTTCGTTGCGTCGCAGTGCGGCGGGGGAAGCCGAGCCGACCGAGTACCTGAAGTTCTGGTCCGAGGACATCGAGTACACCCTGCCCGGGCTATGGCCCATGGCCGGCGTCTTTGACATGGACGGCTACAGGGAAGTCGTGGGCCCGCAGATGAAAACCAATGTGGAAGGGGACCGCGGAGGAGATCCCGGAGCCGGTCTGTATGGCTACGAATTCATTGAGGAAGGCAACAAGGTCTGCGTGCTGGCCCGAAGCCGGGGACGCGACTCCCGGGGCATGCCCTACACGAATACATTTTGTCTTTGGATGGAGTTCAACGAAGACGGCAAGCTGGTTCGCTATCTGGATGAGGCCGATTTCTCCAGCAGTTGGCAGGCCTTCTATGGTGTCCACCTTGAGTAGATGTGAGTGACCCCCTTTTCGTGGGGCCTGGGATTCCGTCCGTGTCCAAGTCAAGGCGAGTGGCAACAAGAGGAGTCTTCCGTTGGGTTTTACAAAAGTTCGAGGCAGCTGTCTTTGCGGTGGAATCGAATACGAAGTCGAGATCTCCGACAAACGGATCTTGAATTGCTACTGCACCCGGTGCCAGAAGGCGCACGGGGCGGCGTTTGCCACCATGGCCTTCGCGAAGGGAGAGACGCTCCGGTTCCTGAAAGGTGAGTCCATGCTCCATGAGTACAAGACGGCGAGTGGCAGCCGGTCTTTTTGCGGTGAGTGCGGATCGCGTTTGATGAACTTCGCTCCCAACAAGGCGGATTATCTGGGCATTTCCCTTTCATGCGTGGATGGCGACGCGGGCGTGGGGCCGGTGGCGAGCATCAGCATCGAGACCAAGGCTCCTTGGGTCGAGATTCCCGCTGATCCGCCGAGCTATGAAGGCATGCCCCACCGGATTCCCGAGACTGAGTAGAGATTCGGCTCGATCATTTTCAGGTTCGGGTGTGTGACAAAGGAAGGAAGACTTGATGTTGGTTCTCCATACAGCGGCGACGCCGAATGGAAAGAAGGTTTCAATTGCCCTGGCCGAACTCGGTCTCGACTATGAGACGCGGGTCGTACGTCTTCTCAAAGGTCAGCAATTTGAAGAGGCGTTCCTGGCCCTCAACCCGAATCACAAGATTCCGGTTCTCGAAGATGAGGGACAGGCCATCTGGGAGTCCGGTGCCATCTTGTTCCATCTCGGAGAGAAATACGATCCCGAGGGCCTCATCCTTCCGAAAGACCCACAGCTCCGGATGCAGGCCTTGCAGATGACCTTCTTCCAGACAGGAGGGGTGGGACCCAACCTGGGTCGCTACGGCGAAGCGTTTCAAAAAGAGGGAGAGAAGAACGCCGAGATGATTGAAATCTTCGGCCGCGAGCTTGAGCGTCTCATGAGCGTCCTTGAGCGAATGCTGGCCGACGGGCGGGACTACCTGATCGGGCCCTACAGTATCGGAGACATCATGCATTATCCCTGGCTGGTCCTGGCGCAAGACGCCGGCTTGCCCTGGCTTCTGGAGCGCGAATCGGTGGTGGAATGGCTGGCGCGAATTGGTCAGCGACCGGCCGTTCAAGCAGGCATGGCCGTCCCTGGTTGACCGAGTGATCGCGACCCTGGCGGCTCTTCGCTTTGGTGTGCTTACGCTACTTCGTAGAGCTGTACGCTGAACTTCTCATCGGGGTCCAACCAGCGCCGATCCGCCCGGAGGCCGGCCTGGGCGGCGAGCGCTTCGAACTCGGAGATTTCATATTTGTAGGAGTTCTCGGTATGGATCGATTCGCCGGCTTCAAAAGCGACGCGCTCTGAACCCACGCGGATCTCGCAGGCCTGTTTCGCGACGAGATGCATTTCCACCCGTCCTTCGGCCTCGTTCCAGCGGGCTTCGTGTCGGAAGTCCTCCAGCGGAAAGTCGGCGCCGAGTTCACGATTGATTCGCGCGAGGAGGTTCAGGTTGAAAGCGGCGGTCACACCCGCGCGGTCGTCGTAGGCACGCTCCAGGGCCGCGGCGTCTTTCTTGAGGTCAACGCCGATCAAGACGGCGCCGCCTGGACCCGCTTGCTCGGCCATGCGATGAAGAAACGAGAGGGCCTCATCGGGCATGAAGTTCCCGATGGTGGACCCGGGGAAGTAGACCGCTCGTCTATTTTCGGTGGGGGTGGCTTCCGGGAGCGGAAGGGGGCTGAGGTAGTCGCCGCAGATGGGGAGCACCGCGAGTTTCGGATACTCCTTGGCGATGCTTTCGGCGGAGGGGAAGAGGGCGTCTTTCGAGATGTCGATGGGAAGGTAGGCGGCGGGGTTCTCAAGCGCTTCCAGCAGGACGCGGGTCTTCCGACTGCTCCCGCTTCCGTATTCAATGAGGACCAGGTCGGGACCCAGGGCGCGAGCCATTTCGGGCGCGTGCTCTTCCATGATGCCCAGTTCCGTACGGGTGGGGTAGTACTCGGGCTGCTCGCAGATGTCCTCAAAGAGCGCCGATCCGCGCTCATCATAGAAGTATTTGCAGGGCAGGGTCTTGGGCTGTCGGGTGAGCCCGTCCAGGGTTTCCGCCAGGAACGTCTGGTTTTCTTTCATCGTCGAGCCTTCATTCATTTTCTTACGCGTCTTTCGCCAACCGTAGCCCGCTCCACTGCCACCTTGCATGCGGAGGGAAGAAGTTCCGGTACGTGGCGCGGATGTGTTTTGCGGGCGTCACGCAGGAACCGCCACGGAGCACCATCTGGTTGGCCATGAATTTTCCGTTGTATTCGCCGAGCGCGCCACTGCCGGGTTGATAGCCCGGATAGCCCTGGTAGGGTGAGGCCGTCCATTCCCATACGTCTCCAAAAAGCTGTGACGGCCTTGACTCTGTGTCTGCTGTCAATGGAAGAGGCCGAAGTGAGTCCGTTTCGACGAAGTTGTCGCTGGCTTCGGGTTCCTTGGCGGCGAGTTCCCACTCCGCTTCTGTGGGCAGACGGGCTCCGGCCCAGCGCGCGTAGGCATCGGCTTCATAGAAGCTGATGTGGGATACGGGTTCTGTCTCGACCAGGGGCGCCAGTCCGCCCAAACCAAAGCCCTGCCAGGCGGCTTCGGCCTCGACCCAATAGAGAGGGGCCTTCCAGCGCCCCTCCTGGCAGGCTGCCCAGCCATCGGAGAGCCAGAGTTCGGGGCGCGTATAGCCACCGTCTTCGATGAAATCCCGATACTCGGCATTGACGATCAGACGGGACGCGAGAACGTGGGGGGTCGTGAGCACTTCGTGCCGGGGCCCCTCGTTGTCAAAGGCAAAGCTCTCTCCACTCTGGCCGATGCTTTGCAGACCTTCCGGGCCTCGATGCCAGCGAAGAGGGGCGAGTGCACCCTCTCGGGTCGTTTCGGCGAGATCTGTCCGATAGGTGGGATGGAGGGGGTTGCACGAGAGCAGGTGAAGCAGGTCGGTGAGGATGAGTTCCTGGTGTTGTTGCTCATGATGAAGTCCGAGCACGAGCACGTCGACCTGGGCCTTTGATAGAGCGCCTGACTCGATGGCCTGAAGCATGGCCTCGTCCACTGACGCCCGGTACCGAAGCACCGTCTGTAGATCGGGCCGAGTCAGGAGTCCCCGGTGTGGTCGCGAGTATTGTTCACCCACGGTGTTGTAATACGAGTTGAAGAGGAAGCGGTAGTCGGAGTCGAAGGGTGTGCGGGCCGGGTTCAGTTAGTCGAGCAGGAAGGTCTCGAAGAACCACGTGGTATGGGCCAGGTGCCATTTGACGGGACTGGCGTCGGGCATGGACTGGGCCGCCGCGTCTTCGGCCGAGAGGGGCGCGGCGAGGGCCAGGCTGGCCTGGCGCACGGCGCCATAGCGCGAGATGAGCTCATCCGGATCCAACACGAGTGATTTGGGCCTCCTTGGGCTCAATCCGATCTTTTCTTTCGACCGTATTCTGGGTTCATGCCTCTAGCGAGGCGAGTTACGCAAGAACCCTTGCACGCTTCATCTGGTTTCAATGGGGGTTGACGTTAGCACGCCTCGTTTTTCCCGCGTATCGCCCTCTTCGGTTATGAAGCGTTTGGCGAAAGCACCTGCCTTCGTCTCTGTCGGGTGAAAAGAAGGCTGGCCAGAAGACCGAGAGCGGCAAAACCGATCATCACGCCACTGAAGATCTGGTAGCCAGGAAGCCCTGGATTTGCGTCAATGATCCAGCCGGCCAGAGGGCCGAAGAAGACATCGGGCGAGTAGCCCAGCACCGAGATGATCCCCACGGCGGTGCCTGTGACGGCGGGCGGGATGCGGCCTTCCTCCAGCAGCGCGAAATACACACCCCGCAGTCCGTAGACGGCGGCGCTGGTGAGCCCCACGTTCACAAGCAGGCTGAATACGGTAAAAGAGCCGACCTCGATGAAGAAGGGCAGNGTATAGGCCGCCGCGATCAAGANNAAGCCCAGGCTTGTGGCGCGCGAGGCGAGGATCCGGTCGGCGAGAAGTCCAGCGCCGAGGGCGGCGATGGGTCGGATCCAGGCCGTGGTGGCACTGATGCTCGCGCCTTCCATTTCTGAAAGGCCGTAGACATCCACGGCGAAGAGCGAGAAGTAGTCGATGCCCTTGTAGCCCACGTAGGCACAGACCACGATGCTGGCCTGCAGCCAGAGTGTCGGTTTGCCGAGTACCTCCCGGATGCGCGCCCAGGGAAAAGCAGAACCAGAAACCGGACCCTCCTCCTCGTCGGGTTCCTGGATGAAGAACCAGGTGAGGAGTGCCGTCGCCAAGGTGATCGAAGTGTAGAAGAGGATCACGGCCCGAATGGCTTCGCGGCGGTCTGCGGCTGTCAGGGTCGCCGGATCCTCCGGGAAGAACCCGGACAAGAGGGCGACGGCCGCGGACGCCATGGCGGCGGCGAGCAGACCTCTTCCGGCATCGAGGAGCCCATAGGCCTGGCCCTGGCGCTCGGGGTCTCCCCACTCCCGGGTGGCCCGGATCAACGCGGCCCAGAAAAGCAGGATGGTCGTCAGGCCCCAGAAGGAGAAGAGAAGCCATAGGCCCGTGAAGGAAGGCAGGGTGGCGAAGTAGAAGCCGCCCAAGGCGGTGGTGACCAGCGAAGCCGTCAGCAGTTTTCGCGCGGAAAAGCGGTCGGCCAGGGGCCCGCCCGGGAAGTAGGCCAACATGGCGACCACTCCGTAGGCGGATTGGATCAAGCCCAGTTGCGTGTTGTCGAGATCGAGCGCCAGTAGCAGGGTGGGNCGGAAGAAGCGGATCACGTGNTAGGGAAGCATGAAGATGGCTTCCGCTGCGATGATCAGGCTCGCAAAGGCAATGACGCGGGTGTAGAGGGACTGGTTTCGACTCACGCCTCGTATCCCATCGTCATGAAGAGCGGGTCAAGCGCTCCGGGTTCCCGGCTTTGNTGAGAGGGGTGAGTGGATAGGGCCATGCTCAGGTTTGAGCGCCGCCGTCCTCGCGGATGAAGACGGGCTGATCGTCTTCCGAGCGCTCTTCGTCGTAGCGGTAGCCCATGCCCGAGAAGTTCTGGAGGGCGGCCACCGACTTGATGCGATCCCGGATGATCCAACCCGACATGGCGCCTCGGGCGCGCTTGGCAAAGAAACTGACGATCTTGTANGGGCCGCCGTTCTTGGAGTCCAGGAATTTCGGGGCCACGATGCGGCCCTGNATCTGGTCCGCNTTCACCGAGTGGAAGTACTCGTTGGAGGCCAGGTTGACGAGGACCTTGGCGCCCGGGCTTTCTTTGAGGTCGGCATTCAGGCTCTTCGTGATGCGGTCGCCCCAGAACGCGTAGAGGTCCTTTCCTCTTTCGTTCGCGAGGCTTGTTCCCATCTCGAGTCGATAGGGCTGCATCAGATCCAGCGGGCGAAGCACGCCGTAGAGTCCGGAAAGGATGCGCAGTGTCTTCTGGGCGTGGGCGTAGTCGCGCTCGGAGAAAGTCTCGCGTGCCTCCATGCCGAGATAGACGTCGCCGGTAAATGCGGCGAGAGCGGGGCGCGCATTCTTGACAGTGAAGGGCGTCTTCCAGGCCTGGTAGCGCTCGTGATTCAGTTTGCCCAGGGAGGGCGAAACGCCCATCAACTTGGAGATGTCCTTGGCGGACTTGTCGTTCATCACGGAGACCAGTTCCTGCGAGTGCTTGAGCAGGCGCGGTTTGGTGTGCTTTTCCGTGGGGAGGGGGGATTCGTAGTCGAGCGATTTGGCAGGCGAAATGACAATCAGCATGGGTATATATGTACCCGAGGTCCGCTTCGCTGAAAAGCCCTCGAAGCGGACCGCTCGCCTGCGCGTAGGCTCTCAAGCCCATCAGGCGTTACTCGCAGTCGAATTTTGTATATCCCGGGTCCATCTCCTAGTTTCCTCGCATGGGTGAGAAGAAGCCGGGAAGTTCGCTGATCAAGCTGATCGAAGCCATCCGGATTCTTGGAACCGGGGCCGGCTTCTACTGGATCTATGACCAGCAGGCGCTGGGCCATGAAGTCGAAGCTCTCCGCTTTCTTGTGCTCACCCTGGCTCTGCCTTTGTGCGCGACTTGTGCGGCGGAAGGGATCTTCTTCTCTGAGTCGAGCGCCCGGGAGAAGGGCTACAGGGCTGAGGGAGAGCGGAAGAGCCCGTATCAGATCCAGAATCTGGCCTGGTTCGTAGCGGCGACGGTGACGGGCGTCGTCGAGGAAGCAGGTGCGGGCGAGTTGACAGGAATGACGGAGCTGCTGGCAGCCGGCGGGCGA
>NZGT01000061.1 GCA_002691025.1 Spirochaeta sp.
ATGTCTTTCCTGGCCGGGTGCTCCGTTAATTATGCTTTCAAAACAGAGATATATGCGAGATCTGCCGCCCATTGACGCAGAGGCCATGGAGCGTCAGTCGCCCGAAGAAATCTTGACCTGGGGAATAAAGAATTTTCATCCGAGGTTGGCACTTTCTGCTTCTTTCGGTGCACCGGAGGGCATGGTGCTGATCGATATGATGCACCGGATCGAACCGGCCAGTCGTGTGCTGGTTCTGGACACGGGAAGGTTGCATCCCGCGACCTACGACCTGATTGATCATGTTCGGGATCGGTATGGCGTTGAGGTGGAAGTGGCTCTGCCCCATGGGCCGGACCTTCAGGCGATGCTGCGAGAGAAGGGAATGAATCTCTTCTATGAATCGGTGGAGAATCGCAAGCTCTGTTGTCGGATCCGAAAAGTCGAGCCCATGCGACGCTTTGCCTCGACGCTGGATGCCTACGTTTCTGGCCTACGTCGCGATCAGAATCTAAACCGTCAGGACACGCCGAAAGTCGANCTGGATGTCGCCAATGGAGGCCTTGTCAAATTGAACCCCTTGGCGGACTGGACTCGAGAGCAGGTCATGGATTATGTGGCCCAGCATGGTGTTCCCACCAACCGGCTTCACAAAGAGGGCTATCCCTCGGTGGGTTGCCAGCCCTGCAGCCGTGCGATTCGCCAGGGGGAGTCTGAACGCGCCGGCCGCTGGTGGTGGGAAGAGCAGGGCGATCAGGAGTGCGGGCTGCACCTGCCTGACGAGCAGGAGGGCGGGGCGGGGATCTAGCCCGGCTTGGATGAAAAGGAGANCGGGAGAGGTCAAGATCCTGTTCTCGTACGCCGATAAGNGATTNAGTGCACCTTGACACCCTGGCCCGGAGTTTCATCCATGANGGCATCTCGCCCCTTGGCACAATTGGCTTCGAAAAANCGTCTGATCCTGCTTTTNNCGACCGTTCTGGTTCTTTTTGTAGCTCGGCTCGGTCTGGCTGATCTACCTGTGGAGAGGGATTCCGGTCCGGCCTCCATGACGTTCGAAGATTTTCTCGAATTCGACTCCGTCAGCCAGGCGCGCATACGCGCCGAAGTGGCTCCGGGCTGCTCCTCGGCTGCGGGGCCTGTGATCAAGCCGGTTCTTTCGGGTTTGCCCGCGATTGTGCCTCGGCCGGAGGCTCGGCCCGGNCAGGNGGAAACCATCGTGCTGGGTGGCACCGGATACAANTACCTGCGCGATCGCTGAGAGTCGGCTTGGCCAGCCCTTCGAACAGGTTCGCGGCCGTCCATACGGTATGAGGGGCCGAATTGTGCCATGCTCATGACTCTGGGCTTCGCCGCGCGTGTGGAAGCGTATCGCACGTTCGGAAAGCCTCTTCCTGATCATTGGACCCCGTCAGCGCCCGCGGTGCAATTATGGAAACTTCTACGATTCTCCGTTTTCGACGGATCTCCGGCTGGTTGGCCGCCTTCTGGGCCATATCGGCCGTTCTGCTTTCGTTCGTCTCGCTGACTTTCATGAGCGCCGGCTCATCGCCGCCGGTGACGAGCTACATGCTCGGAGGGGAGCCCGTCATCCAGGCGGCCAGCCCGGAGGCGCAGGCCGCGGGAGTGGAGCCAGGCGACCGCATCGTTTCCATCGACGGTGTACCCCTGCTTCAGCTGGGTTGGGAGCGCTTCGGCTATGTGGAGCCGGTGGGCCCGATCGAATACGAGATACGGAAGCCGGACGGGTCTCTTTCCAGGGTTTCTTTGTCTCCCCTGCGCCAGGAGGGAGGGGGCCTTTCATTTTCGACCCTCGTGCATGTGGCNTTGTTGTTGGTGAGTTTGCTCTATGTCGTGGTTGGAATCGTNGTTTGGTGGATCAAGCCTGGGACTGACCGGGCCTGGGCGCTTCTCCTCTTTTGTTCAAGCATGTCAGTCCTTCTGGCGACTGGACTTCGCGCGGAGGTCATTCCCTGGTCGATCCCACAGCTGATCGCCACGCTTCCCTTCATTGGGGCAACGACATTCCATCTTTTCACCACCTATCCGGTGGAACCCTCGTGGATCGAGGAAAACCGTCGAATCCGTTGGATCCCCTACTTGTTGGCTCTGGGCATGTCGGTGGCGGTGATTCAGCAATATCAGGCGGGCACCACGGACCCCTGGATGCTCGATGTGGTCTTCTTGTACTGGGTGGGGGTGTCGCTGCTCTCGCTTGCGATTCTGGCGAGTCAACGCCGGGGCGCCCAGGCGAGTGGTTTGGGTGAGCGGGTGAACCTGATGCTGGTGGGGGGGCTCGGTAGTTTGTTGCCACCCATGCTGATCCTGGTGGCGGCTTTCTTTTTGCGGACGCAGTCCTCCTGGTATCTGGCCATGCTCTGGTTCGGGTTCTTTCCGCTCGCGGCCGGCTACGCGATGTTGCGCAACAACGTCTTCGATCTGCGGGGGCTCGCGCGGTCATCGGCCGCATACGGCTTTGCNACGTTCACCATTGTGGTGCTTTTTGCCTTTACCATTACATCGGTGGACGGATTGATCGCTCGCTATGGAGTGGGGGTGCGGTCAGCGGANCTCGTTCTGCTCTTCCTGGCCATTCTTGCTTTCAATCCTCTTCGTGAGCGGCTGCAGAATCTCGTGGACCGCCTCTTCGACCGGGACCGTGCTCAATACAGACGGGTGGTGCGTGAAATATCAGAAGCCATGGTCTCCATGCTTTCGCTCCCGGAAATCGGTGACCGGATCCTGTTGGCGGTCACCGACACCATGGGGGCGAGTCGGGCCATGGTTCTCCTGCTTGATTCGGAGAGAAGGGTCTATGTCTCTGCAGCCATGCGTGGGAACTGGCCATCGACGCCCCCGTCCGAAATTTCGGCCCTGCAACCCTTTTGGGGACGACTTCTGGATGCGAGGCAGGAATTGGCGCGCGTCGATCTGGATGACGAAACCAACCTTGATTTGAAGGAAAGCGGTCAAGCCCTCTTTGATTCGCTCGACGTGGCGCTGATCGTACCCATGGTCTTTCGGGAAGATCTCCTCGGTGCGATTGCGGTGGGGAGAAAGGTCTCCGGNGAGCCTTTTGTCCAGGCCGATCGAGGGCTTCTCAGGACTCTCGCNAATCAGAGTTCCATTGGGATAGAAAACGCAATGGCGTTCGATGAGATCGCGAAGCTCAATGAATCTCTTGAAGCTCGGGTGGAGAAACGGACAGAAGAGCTTCGCGAAACCCAGAACCAGTTGATGCAGAGTGAGAAGATGAGTGCCCTCGGGCAGCTTGTGGCCGGCGTGGCTCACGAACTCAACAACCCGATTGGTTTCGTGCACGCCAATCTCCAACTCCTGGATGAATTTGTTTCGGAACTGACCCTGCGCCAACAGAATGGGGAAGACGTCGAGGAGCTTCGTGACAATATCGGGAAGCTCTTGAAGAGGAGTCGAGAAGGAACCGAGCGGGTCAAGAATATCGTGATGGACTTGCGGACCTTCTCGAGAATGGATCAGGCAGAGCTTCAATACGCGGATCTTGAAAAGGAGATCGACCGGACCCTGACCCTCATGCAGCCTCGACTCAAGAACAACATCGAGGTGGTGAAGGAATACAGCCATGTGCCGGGCGTCTATTGCTACCCAGGGCAGCTCAACCAGGTCTTTCTCAACCTCCTGATGAACGCCTGTGATTCGCTGGAGGCGGGTGGGACCATCACGATCGAGACGGAGACCAGTGACCTCGGGGTTCGGCTGCAGTTTCGCGACACGGGCTCGGGGATTCCCGTCTCCATCCAGGGCCGGATCTTCGACCCGTTCTTTACCACCAAGGAAGTCGGTCGGGGTACGGGTCTGGGTCTATCGTTGTCTCATGGGATTGTGGAGCGCCACGGAGGCCGGTTCCTGGTTTCGTCGGAGCCGGGAAAGGGAGCCTGCTTCTCCATCGACCTGCCCCTGGACGCTCGAGTCCATGGGGATTGACGCCACCTGATCGAGCTTGTGATTGCATTCGGTGCGCAGGCCTCGGAGATCAGGGAGCCTGCCTGGCCTGGAATAGAAAAAGGGAGAGAGGTTTGATCCTCTCTCCCTTTTACATTTTTTCAACGCTTTGTACGCGAGTCTTCTTCAAAACCACCCGTAGCAGCGAGGCTGCCTTTGCTTTGGATCAGGACTCGTGGCTGCGTCGGCGAATGGCGGATCCTACGATCAGGATGCCGGCTCCGAACAGTGTCGCGGCTCCGGGTTCCGGGATCGCGGCTGAGATGTCGCCTCCGCCTCCGCCACCAGCGCCGGTGCTGACCAGGGTCTGTCGTGTCGCGTCGATCTCGTAGTTGACGCGGAACATCGACCAGACCAGATCCAGGTCGTTTCCGGTCGCGCTTACGTTGACCAGGAGCTCTCCGTCACTGAGGAAGAGCGTGGCGTCGACCTGACCTCCGAGGACCTGGAAACTCGTTGCCTGGTTGAGCCAGAAATTGTCATCCAGTGCGATCGAGGTGAAAGCGTTGCTGCTGCTGGCTCCGGAGGTAAGAACGCTCAACTGAGAAGCGACGATGCCTGTCGCAGTGTCGGCGGGTCCAAAGGAGTGTGTGTAACTCATGCTGCCACCGGCTGAGATCGCAGCATCTCCAAGACCCGAAGCGGCCGTCATGGTGTTGCTTACGACTTCAGACAAATTGCCGGAGTCGTCGAGATTCGCATTGAGAATCATCTGGTAATTCGGAGCGGACTGGTCATCAGNTCNGANGTCAGNANCTCNGNGAAGTAGTGCATGCTTGCACTCGCCGTGGAGGCCAGGAACAGTCCGGCCGTCACCAGGGCGGTGGAAAGNAAAAANTTGATTTTGNNTTGCATAGGGGGAACCTCTCTATACGGGGTGGTTGATTTTCACTACTATAACACCGTAAACCCGTGTCGCGGTGGNTTTTTTCGGGTTTTTAAAATTCTTGAGTGNTTTTTTACCCCACGGGCGAAATGAAATTTCGCATNTGAATTATAAGGGCTTCGGGCCGATCCAGGAGCACATGGTGNCCGCAGTGGGCTACAGCGACCTCTCGGCTCTGGGAAATTTCACCGCATAGCAAAGTTGCAGATTCACTGGAAAGCAGGCGGCTTTCTTCACCCCGTACCACGAGGCAAGGGCACTGGATCTGGCTCAAGTCGGGCGGGGGGCGGGATGGGATGCCGAACCAGCGGCCGTCGAACTTAAACCCCCAGCTCCCATCGGGCTTTTGNCTGACGGAATGGCCTGCGATGTGCCTTCTAAGGGGCTCCAAGACGTGCTCCGCGGANGGCACGAATCGAAAACGAGCGATGGCTTCTTGTTCTGTCGCGTAGGATCGGGCCAGGGTGAGGGCCAGTCGCGCGACTCTCCGGGTCCGTTTCTGGGTTCCGCGGGCGGGATCGATGAGGATCACCCTCCGGGTCTGCGGGAAGCGGCTGGCGTGATCCATGGCGACCTGAGCCCCCATGGAATGGCCCACGAGAGTCAGTTCGTGGGTTCCCAGGTGCTCGCAGAGGGCTTCCAGATCCAGGTTGAANGCGCCGATCTCAAGCTCCTCCGGGTATTCCGAGTCTCCGTGTCCCCGAAAATCCAGGCCCACGACATGGTGATCGGAGGAAAAAAAGGGCGCAATGTGGTCCCACCAGTGGGCATTGGCTCCCCCGCCATGCATGAGCACCATCAACGGGCGGCCGGGCTCGCCCCATTGCAGGGTGTGGAGCCTGAGGCTCGCGTGTTCAAAGTGTTCGGAGCGCGCCTTTTCGGCCTGGGAGTCGAGGCTCAAGGCGTCTCTCCTTCTCGAGCACTCACGGGAAATTCTCCTTCGCAATCAATGGCTTCCGGCTTTCTGAAGGGGGAAGTGTAGGGGCCCTTTTCGGTCTTTCCAGGCCGCTTACGCGCCTTTTTCTCGGCGGGTCTTGGAGCTGGACGGGCTCATCTCAACGGTCGGCTTTGCGGATTTGGACCCGGGCTTCTGTGGTCGGTGTTCTCGAATCGATGCCTTCGAAGCTCGGGGTGAGGATTCAAAAGTGCCGATTCCGACCGTTTCAGAGGCTCTAACGTGCTTTTTGCGATTGACTCCACTTGCGAAACCCTTATGCTCCGCGCCAATCAGCGTACATCAATGTACGTATGGGGTTTCCGGTCCGTATCGCCACGAGAGTTTCGTGGCGACCTCAATGGGTCGGTAATGTTTGGGAGGTCACATGGCCGCAAAGAAAAAGAAGGCAGCAAAGAAGCGCGGAGGCAAGCCCGCAGAACTCATCATTTCCAAGGCGCGCACNAAAGCCGCNGTCAAGAAATGCAATGTGGGTTCAGAGTTCTACGGTGCACTTGACGCCGCTGTGCGCGAACTGATCAAAGAGGCTGAAGCCCGAGCCGTGGGCAACAAGCGAAAGACCCTGAAGGCGGTGGACCTCTAGAGGTCTTTGCTCCAGGGCTCTTTGAAAAGAGTTGATTTGGGCCCGCCCGGGTGGCTTCTGCCGCTCTGGCGGGCCTTTGTCGTTTCAAGGGGCCGGTGGGAGTGTCTGGCCCCTTCAGTCACGGACCGAGAGAGTAAGGCGGGGTTCGTATTCTGTGCCGTGGTGAAGTTGGTGGCGAGCCAGCTTGAAATCGTGTGTCTGTGCGAGAGCCGGCGAAGCCGCTGTGCCCGGATTCCGATCGTAGGTGGGGAAGTCGCTCCCTGCGATGACCAGCTTGAGTCGGCTTCCCCGTGCGATTGTTCTAGCGGTCTGGGCGAATTGAAGTGANACCTTCTGGATCTTTCCAGGCTCGGTGTATCGAGGGTCGTCGCTTCGAGCCTCCACGCCGTACCAACGCAAGCGCTGCACGGCGTCGGTGATGTTCTCTTCCCTTCCATTCGGAAGCACTTCGATCAGTTGGGCGAAGAGGTCAGCGTCCTGGGCGTCTGTCGAGAAGGTGATATCGAGCTGGACGAGGCCGGTCACGTTCAGGTCGGATCCAAGCGGTTCTGACAGGTAGGCAACATGATGCTTGGAAGNGCGCNNNGCTTTGCGTTGATCCTTGACCCCGGCCTTGCCCCCGAAGAGGGAGCCTCCCAGCGTGGCGTGTGGTTGTTCGGGATCGTAGACGAAAGACAAGGGCTCTTCTTCATCGCGAGCNGCCTGGGATTCAAGTCTTCCCTTTCCGTTTTCGGATCGTAGATGGAAGCAGTGAGCGGTGGTNGAAGCGGGCGGCCAGGAGGGACTCGAATGCCATGCATCTTCGCCTGCCGAGAAATACTCCACGCCCGGCTGCTTCGGGGTGGCCTCCGATTCTTTGAGGTGAAGATCAAAATGTTGGATGGATTGACGGAGGATCGACCCGAAGATTTCGTGTCTCCACCAACGGGCTCGTGCGGGTAGGCCGTGGCACCACGGCCCGATGACCAGACGCGGGGCGGGGCTTTGAGTTCGCTCGGTGATTTCGCACAGGCTCTGGAAATCTTCAAGCTGGGTTTTCAAGAAGAAGTCATACCAGCCAGCGATCATCAATGTGGGAGGGAGGCTCTCCGGAAGAGGCAGGTCGACCCGATTCCAGTAGTCGTCCTTGCGATTTCGTTTGACCCATTCCCTGAGCCAGGGGACTTCCCGTAGAGCCACACGGTCCCCTTCGTACACCGGGCGATGACGCAAACCGCGTTCCATATCGATTTCCCGTTCAGGGATGCTGCTTTGGGTTCCGACCGTGAGCCCCCATTCGAAGGCATTGCGCAGGGCGAGGGCTCCGCCGCTTCCATAGAAGACGTTGTAGAGGCGATGACTCCCGATGGCCGAGATCATGGCGTCGATCTTTTCCGGCGCTTCGGTCAGGAGGCTCCAGGCCGTATAGGCCACGTAGCTGGCTCCAAAGAGNCCGATGCGGCCCTGGTGCCAGCTCTGTCGTTCGATCCATTCGAGCGTATCGAGGCCGTCCTCGCGTTCGTGAAGAAAGGGTTCGAAGATGCCTTCGGATTCGTACCGTCCGCGCACATCCTGGAGCACCACATGATATCCGCTCTCGGCGAGCAGGCGTCCCGCGANNCCCATGGCGCTCCGCCCTTTGTTGACGCCATAGGGGGTCCGTATGAGGAGGGTGGGGGTTTCGTGNGGGGCATCGATGGGCCAGATGTGGAGGGTGGAAAGTCGGATGCCGTCTCGCATGCGGATCCATTCGGTTTCGATCTGCGAGCGACATCGTCTTTGGGGCAGTTTCCAGATGCGCCGCAGTGCNCCTCGGATCACTCCACCTCTCCGTCCTGGACTTCATCGTCGTCCTTCAAGGTCGGTCGAACGCCCTCGGGCGCTAGATTGACTCCCACTCGGAAGAGCCTCTCGGGGGAAATCCGTCTCAGGACTTCGGCAGGTTCGAGGTTGTTTTCCGAGGCGACGAAGTCGAGACCCAGGCTCCCGACCCGGGCCGCTTTTTCGAGGGTGGCGGGGAGGGTTTCCGCATCCCCGAGATCGTTCTGGTCGGCGACGGCCACCTGGTTGGCCAGGGCAATGAAGGCAAAGAAGAAGCGCGCTCGCTCCTCTTCGTCAAGCTGGGACACCGCAAGGAAAAGGCTGTGTCCGCTNTCCCGAGCGGTGGGGAGATCGGTAATCCAGACCGGAAGATCCCAGTTTCCGGAGTCCACGATGTGGGGGTCCTCTGGAAGGTCAGCCCACTGGGTGGGTCGAAGGATGCCGTAGATTCGCATGGCTCGGTCCCAGGACGGGAAGCCCAGATCCTCCAGTCGTCCTGACCGCCAGCGCAGAGCCCATTCCTGTACCTCGACGAGCGACTCTTCACGCACTGAGTGCATGAGTCTGAAGTAGAGCCAGTAGTCTTTTTCGAAAAGCACACGCAGCACGCGCATGAGGGCCGCAATGTCGTCATTCTTCTTGCGAGCGATCACGTAGAACTGACCTTCGAGGGTCAGGCCTCCTTCCGGCGGCTGCCAGTCTTCATCGCCCGAGGGTTTCAATTCGACGTCGGCGTGTGCTCTCAGGTAGAGGGCCAGAACTTCCGGGTCAAACGAGGAGGCCGCTGTGAAGATGGCCTCCTCCCCGGCCTCCACAATGGAAGCCATCCAGATGTCGAGCTTCCCGATATCGGGGGTCAGGCCCTTCCAGGCATCGAGATCCACACAGGCGACCAACTGCTGAGGGGTCGCCTGAGCGATCAGCCANCTTGCGTCATCCAGACCGATGGCTTTGCAGGTAAAGCACAGTTCCGCTTCTGGAATCAAGGGGACGAGTGCTTCAGGATTTTCGGCGAGGTTGAGGACCCGGACCCGCATCGCAAGCGGAGTCTGGCAGACCACCGCGACCTGTTCTTCCACGGAGAGTCGGTCCATGGCGGCACGGGCGGTCTTCGCCTCGGTCTGGGCGAGACGGACGAGTTCCCGGACCTGGGGAGTGAGTTCAGTTTTTGTGTCCACGACGTATCAGGCTAGGAGAATGAAACAAAAAGTCCATTGGCGCCTTGAATGGGTCCCTCGTTGAACCGAGTGAGGGCGATCGCGCTATGGTGAGCCCATGTTGTCGCTCGCCCAGACTCGAGCCGCTCTTGCTGGGCGGACCCCGGAGATCGTTGCCGATAGGAGCCTGAATCGAGCGGCTGTGGCTTTGATCCTGCGGGAGGGGCCTGAGGGCCTTGAGATCTTCTTCATCGAGCGGTCTCAACGTGAAGATGACCCGTGGTCGGGCCATATGGCTTTTCCTGGAGGTCGACTGGAAGAAGTCGATGCCGATACAAGAGCGGCCGCCGAACGGGAGACCCTGGAGGAAGTGGGCATTTCGCTTCTGGATGCCGAGCANCTAGGCGTGCTGTCCGATCTTCAAGGGAGCCCTCGCTTCAAGCAGAATCGTCTCGTGGTGACCGCTCACGTCTACTATTCCACCTTTTCGGGTTCGCCGGTCCTCGACCCGCTGGAAGTGGCGTCTTCCATGTGGGTTTCCGTAAAGCACCTCCTGGAACCGGAAAACCATGTNGGGTACNAGAGCAAGACCACCGCGGATCTGGAGTTTCCCGGCATTGAAGTGGGCGAGCCCGGCCGTCACGTGGTCTGGGGTCTGACCTATCGGTTCCTCGAGATTTTCATGGAGGCCGTGGGGAGNCCTCTTCCCGAGCGTTCTGTGGTTGGGGAGATCCCCGACTCCTGGAAGTCCTGAGTGAACCGAGGCTTTTCCAGCCAACCGAAGCCAGCCCGACTACACTTTGCAGCGTGATCTTCATGTTGAGCCTTTTCAGAAAATTTGAGCGCGTGCTGGATCTCCTGGAGCGGGCTTTGGAGCGCGGGCTGCCCGCTGAACCGGGTTCTGCGGATTTCGGTCAGCATCTCGCCTTTCGTTGGGAGGTCCGAGGTTCGGGCGGGAGTCTGATTCCGATTCCCGATCCGCGTCTTTTTGACCTCGATGATCTCGTCGGTGTCGATCTGGCTGTGCAATCACTCGATCGGAACACCCGACAGTTCCTTGCGCAGTTGCCCTGTAACAATGTGCTCCTCTATGGGGAGCGCGGAACAGGAAAGTCGTCGGCCTTGAGAGGTCTTCTCTCTCGTTACGGGTCCCAGGGTCTGCGAGTGATCGAGGTCGAGCGTCATCAACTGGCCCACCTTCCTCGGATCATGGAATGGGTTCGCGGGGAAAAAGACCACCACTTCCTGATCTTCTGTGACGANCTTTCGTTTTCCCCCTCTGAATCGGGACATCGCGAATTGAAGGCAGCCCTGGAAGGCAGCCTCCAGCCCGCTGAAGCGAATGTCATGATCGTGGCCACGAGCAACCGTCGTCATCTCGTGCCTGAGACCATGGCGGAAAATCGGGAAGCCCGGCTGGATGAAGAAGGCGAATTGCACCTGGGGGAGTCGCTGGAAGAGAAGCTCGCTCTATCCGATCGTTTTGGCCTGATCCTGGGATTCCATGGCTTTGACCAGCAGACCTATCTTGAGATCGTCTCTCGTTACCTGGCCGCGGNGGGATTCCCGGAGTTGGACGATCTCACCCGGGAGGCGGCTCTACGCTGGGCTCTGGCCCGGGGAACCCGATCCGGTCGCACGGCACGTCAGTTTGTCGATGACGTGACGGGCCAGCGTGGCCTGAAGGGCGATGCACTCGATTGAGATCCAGCGGTGCATGGCCTCTGGCGGAAGCACTGCTGTGGCCCGTTNTAGATGATGTCGAACTCGCGGCCCACTTTGGCCAACCCTTCCAGGGCACGGTCGAGGTGATCGCGCTCGTGGGTGGCCATGTATGAGGTTCGGATCATTGCCTGCCCGGGAGGGACGGCGGGGCTGATNACGGGATTGACGAAGACACCTTCTTCAAGCAAGCGCATCGACATGGAAAAGCTCGTGATGTCTTCACCCACCACGATGGGAATCACNGGAGAGTCGGATTCTCCGGTTTCAAACCCCAGCCCGTCCAGTTCCTTCTTCATGTAGCGGGTGGATTCCCAGAGTTGTTTGCGCCGCTCCGGCTCCGCTTCAATGATGTCGATGGCCGCGATGACGGCGGCCGCTGCGGANGGAGGCATGGCGGCAGAAAAGATCCCGGTTCGAGCATGATGGCGGAGGTAATCGACNACCTCGNTCTCGGCTGCGATGAATCCGCCGACCGTGGCCAGCGACTTGGAAAATGTGCCCGTGATCAGATCGACCTCGTGCTCGAGCCCGAAGTGCTCGGGGCTTCCCCGTCCGTGATCGCCGAAGACGCCCAATCCGTGGGCATCGTCCACGACAAGACGGGCCCCATACCGGTTCTTGAGATCGACGATGGCGGGTAGTCGGGCCAGATCTCCTTCCATGGAGAAAACGCCGTCGACGACGATGAGTTTCCCCTTGTCGTCAGACACGTTGGAAAGTTTCTTTTCCAGGTCCTCCATGTCGTTGTGCTTGTACTTGACCGACCTTCCGAACCCGAGCCTGACGCCATCGATGATGGAGGCATGATCCATGGCGTCGAGGATGGCGACATCCTGACGGCCGAGAAGGGCGGAGAGCACGCCGACATTCACCTGATAGCCGGTGGAAAACGTGAGTATGGCAGGAGCCCGCATGAACCGGGCAATCCGTTCTTCGAGTTCGTTGTGGATTTCAAGCGTGCCGTTCAGGAGCCGGGAGCCCGCGCAGCCAGTGCCGTATCGAGCCAGCGCTTCGGCTGAGGCTTCCTTGACGCGCGGGTGGTTTGTCAGTCCGAGGTAGTTGTTTGAACCCAGCATGACGACCTTCTGGCCGGCGATGGTGACGATCGGGTCTTGAGCCGAAGCAATTTCCCGGTA
Organism: Spirochaeta sp.; assembly: GCA_002691025.1. GTDB lineage: Bacteria > Myxococcota_A > UBA9160 > UBA9160 > UBA4427 > MED660. The sequence continues at coordinate 12,203 of NZGT01000061.1, forward strand.
GTAGGGGTACAGGTCCCTTTCGCGCATTTCCTTGTGCAGCGTGTAGTCCGTGCACTTCTTCAAGACGTCCAATGAGGTTCTCTCCTCTACGGGGGTTCAACTCTAAGCCCAGGCTGTGGTTCTCACCTCAATCGAAACCGGCTTCGGGGGTCTTTTGCGGGGGCCTGCTTCATGCCGTGCAAGCGGGCTCCGGGTTTCCGGATCGGGGTGCCTTGGGTGCAGATTCCTCTAAATCGTGGTTCGTGTTTTTCTACGGAAGTTCTTTTTATCGGGGAGTCTGCCTCGGTGTCGTGGCCAATGCGTAAAGAGGTTAACCCAGCCTGCNGGGTCTGGTCACGGGTAGACGCTCCGCCCCCCACGGGCACAGCCCCTCGTGGGGTGTGAAGGTCAAATTTCGAAAACTATGCGGCCTGGGCAGGGAAGCGTGTACGATCCCGAGCCGATGCAGCGTTTGACGAGCAACCCGCTCACCCGATACGACCTGGGGTGGTCTTTCCTTACACGGTGTCTGGCCGTGCTTTTGTTCCTATGGATTCTCTCCGTGGTCGGGATCGCGGCGGCAGAAGAGCCGAGCGAAGCGGATCCAGAGGGCTCTTCGGAGCTTCCCGCAGTGGGATTGGAGCCGGACCCGCTTTTCGACGAATTCGACCTGGAGTTTGAGACGGGTCCAGTCAGTTTTCCGGACCCGGCCGAGCCCGTGAACCGGGGCATGTTGAAGTTCAATGAAGGCATAGATCGGTTCGTCATGGACCCCATCACCACGGTATACCGCTTCATTCTTCCCGAGATGGTGAGGCGATCCATTGAGCGCTGCTTTGACAACATCGACTCCACCCAGACCCTGATCAACGACATCTTCCAGCTNGAGTGGAAGGAGGCGGGGATCACGACCACGAGACTGGTGATCAATACGACGGTGGGTGTGGGCGGTCTCTTCGACCCCGCCAAAGCCTGGGGGATCGAGGGTCATGTTTCCGATTTCGGTCAGACCCTGGCCATGGCCGGAGCGCCGAGTGGCCCCTACGTGATTCTTCCCCTGCTTGGACCCTCGAATGTGCGTGACGGAGTCGGGCTCGGTGTGGATGCCCTCTTCAATCCGACCTTCTTTCTTCTTGGGGGAACGGACGTGCTCTTCTTCAATGGAAGCTCAGGTTTGACGGAACGTGCACGGTATGTGGATGAACTCAACGCACTCAAGGAGAGTTCGATCGACTACTACGCGGCCTTGCGAAGTGCCTACTANCAGAATCGGCAGGCTGAAATCTGGGAAGGTCGCGAGCATCGTCGGAAGGATCTACCGATGGCGGATGCCACNGCGCGTTCCTGGTAGAGCNGCTTCGCTTCTTGCAAGCGCTCTCAGCTACCCGCTTCTTCGCGCAGGCTGGCGATCTTCTTGTCCACCGTGGAGGCCAGGACAGGAAAGCCCTTTTTCTTCAGCGTGGTGGTGAAATCCGAGCGTCGCAAGGCCAATTCACTCACGGTGCCCTTGAGATAGATGTCTATGATCTGCCAGCCATCGGGTGTCATTCGNAGGCGATAGTTGAAGATCACGTCTTCGCTCCCCGGAACATTCAGGCGAGTCAGTACGATGCGGGTATTTCTCTGGGCTTCTTCTTCTCCAAGGACTTCAAAACTTTCGCCATCGAACTGATTGAAGTTTCCGACATAGTTGGCGGTGATGTATGAAACGAATTTATCCAACCATACCTGCTGTTCTTCTGGAGTGAGTTTCTTCCAGTGTCGACCCACGGATTTTGAACCCATGAAGCCCACATCGAAGGTTTCGTCGACCACGGGTTTGAGATTGTCGAAGCGTTCCTGAAAGCCCGTATCCTTCGACTTCTGCATGGTGCTCAGCAGGCCGGCGTGGAGTTCGTTGACGACGTCCTTNGGAGCGGCGGTTTCCGGGCCTGCGGCTTCGGCGGCGGCCTTGGGGGCAGCGGGGCTTCCGGTTTCGGCGAAAAGGTTGCTCCCGCATAGAAGCAGGGCGAGAGCGAGACCCGATGATAGGAATGCGTTTGTGATCTGAGACATGGATTCGGACCCTTGGACCCCTTCGTTGTGTTCTGAGTTCGATGGAACATGGATCATGAGGGGGATCCCGACGGGCATGGCCTCGCGCGGGCGGCGGGAACATAGCGAAGAAGCGCTCTTGCAAAGAGGGGACTGTCCCCAGGGGTCCCGAACAGGATTCTAGGCGGACTTTCTCTTGCCTAGAGGCTCATGACCCGAGCACAAAGCTTTCAACCGCGTCGTTGAAGCCCTCGGGATTATCGGTCATCACGGAGTGCCCGGCCTGAGGGATCACGGCCAGTTGTCCTTTTTCAAGGCTTTCATCCACCATGCGGTCCGCCACGTCGGCGCTCACCACGTCCGAGGCCGCGCCGCGNACCACCAGGGTGGGACAGGAAATTTTTTCAAGGGCGGTCCACATTTCTTCGCGATAGGCCTCGTGNCGGGCCTCGATGGCGGCCGCATCGGCCTGGGCGCCGGCCACGGAGCCGCGAAAAGCCGTATCCATGCGGAGCGCGTAGCGGCCATCCTCGGTCTTGCGGACACCGTATTGGGCCATGCGTTTNAGCGAAGCCGCNGTNGCGGCCGGGTAGGCGTGAGCCAGTGTGCGTTCGTATTCGGCCACAGATCCGAAGGTCGGATCCTTGTGCTCGGCCGTATCCATGGAAATGCGCGTGGTTCCGCGTCGATCGAGTTCTGGGGCCGAGTCNACAATGACGAGTCCGGCCAGTTTTTCCGGGTGACGTCCCGCATACAGCATGGCGACACGGCCCCCGAGCGAATGCCCCACGATGACGCAGCGATCGATACCGAGCCCATCGACGACGGCTTCAAGATCGGCCACGAAGTCGTCGTAATCGTAGGCCGCGTCCGGGTGCCAGTCTGATTCACCGTGTCCGCGTTGATCGAGGGCCAGGACCCGGTAGTGGTCGGCCACACCGGGCACGAAGTCATCCCAGATTCGCGCCTCGTTGCTGAAGCCGTGAATCAAGATCATGGGCACACCNTCCTCGCTCCATTCGAGGAGGTTGAGGGTAAGGCCGCCTGCTCCGGGTATGCGTCGTTGTCGGGGTTCCATGNCCNTCATGCTAACCAAGAAACGCGCCTCGCGAAGGCCTTCCCGGTTTCNGCCTCATTCGGCATCCAGGGNCCGGGTTTCCGTGGGCAAGCCCGCANGGGGACTCTATCATCCGANGTGCTCATGCCGAATGATTTCCGGGGATGGCTCTGGGTTCTCAAGCTCGGGGCGCTCATCAACCTCTATCTGATCGCGGGTCTTTTTNCACTGGCGACGCNTGACCTCTATGCGGTNGTGCCGGCTCTCATCCTGCTTGGGGTTTCGTTGTTCCGCTGCCTCTTTCCCAATCGTTATCTCGACAATATCGTTTTTCACGACACNCCCCTCAGTTCAATCTTCCTGACACGGTGTCTCGCCACCTTTTCCGAAGTCGCGTACATCTACCAGTTTTCCTACGTGATCCGTGTTCTCAATGTGGAGTCTGTGGGTTGGGTGGATGCNCTTTCNTGGCTGATGGTGGTGCAGGTGGGGGTCTCCCAGGTGTTTGTCTGGAGCGCCATCTTGACCCAACGGCTTCGTCTCTATTTCTTCGAGGAAGTGGGTTGGTGGGTGATCTTCTTCGCGAATACCCTCNCAAGCGGGTTCTTGTATCTTTCAGCCGATACGCCGCCCGAGGGACTTCTTCTATTGAAATTGAATCTCATTTTTGCTGTGGGCTATCTGCCCTGGCAGGTCCTTCACCTTCGCTCGTTGCGCAAAGAGTCCCACACGGGCTCCGAGGCCTCAGTGGGTTGGCGCACGGGACTTCGTGAAGCGGTGCAGGATCGTCAGCCCCGCACGGATTCGGCGGGGTGGGGCGGTGCCATCGGACTCACCTGGATGGTGGCATACTGGGCAACCTTGATTCCNTTCTGGGTCTATACGGTGGCGGTCGTCCTTTCGGCCGCCTGAGTCCTCTTGGGAGAAGCGGTTTCCTGTTTTNGCGCTCAGCGAGTCGCGCTCTCGCGCCTTGATGCCATGCGCGGTGGTTTTCGTTGAGGGGCTCGTGGTCTGCGCTACGTTGGCTCTCCCGAAGGCCGGATGGAAATCCACGGTTTTCTCCAGTCCCGGTTTCATCCTGCGGATGAGTTGCTTTTCGCCGCTTTCGAANTGAAGGAGCTTGTCGATGCCNATCATTGAGACCACCGCTGAATTGGTCGCTCGCACCTACGCCGAAATGGAAGCCAGGCTTGAGGTCGTGCGCGGTCGACTGGATCGCCCCCTGACCTACGGTGAGAAGGTCTTGCTGGGGCATCTCGATGATCCCGCCGGCCAGGAACTGGCGCCGGGTGAGGCGTACCTTCAACTGCGTCCGGATCGGATCGCCATGCAGGACGCGACGGCCCAGATGGCCATGCTTCAATTCATGCAGGCGGGNCGCGATGAGACGGCTGTTCCGACCACGGTTCATTGTGACCACCTGATTCAAGCCTACCAGGGGTCTTCAAACGATCTGGCAACGGCCAAGACCACCAACTCGGAGGTCTACGATTTCNTGCGCACCTGCTCGGCACGCTATGGGATCGGTTTCTGGGGGCCGGGTGCCGGCATCATCCATCAGGTGGTGCTGGAGAAGTACGCTTATCCGGGAGGCATGATGTTGGGTACGGACTCCCATACTCCCAACGCAGGNGGGCTTGGCATGTTTGCCTGTGGGGTGGGTGGGGCGGACGCCGTGGATGTCATGGCCGGTTTTCCCTGGGAGGTTCTCCACCCCAATCGAGTGGGCGTCCTGCTCACGGGCAGTCTCTCCGGTTGGACGGCTCCCAAGGATNTCATTCTCAAGGTTCTNGATGAGCTGACGGTCAAGGGCGGCACCAANCGTGTGGTGGAATATTTCGGCCCGGGTGCGGAGTCCATCAGTTGTACGGGCAAGGGCACCATCACCAACATGGGAGCGGAGNTNGGGGCCACGACATCGATCTTCGCCTGGGATGAGCGGATGGCCACCTATCTTGAAGCGACGGAGAGAAGCGCCATCGCAGAACTGGCGCGGAGCCACGCCACACTTTTGCGNTCCGACCCGGAAGTGCTGGAAGACCCCGGAAAATATTTCGATGTCCTGGTGGAGATCGATCTCTCCACCCTTGAGCCGCANATCGTGGGTCCGCATACACCCGATCTCGCTCGTCCGGTTTCGTCCATGGCCAGTGATGTCGGAAAGGAGGGGTATCCCGCCCAGCTTTCATCGGGATTGATCGGGAGNTGCACGAATTCATCGTACGANGACATGTCCCGGGCGGCGGATGTGGCTCGCCAGGCCGAGGCGCACGGCGCGAAGACGAAGTCGACGCTCTGGGTCACACCCGGCTCGGAACAGATTCATCAGACCATTCAGCGGGATGGGCAGATGGAGGATTTTGAAGCCATCGGGGGAGTGGTTCTGGCCAACGCATGCGGACCGTGTATCGGTCAGTGGAAGCGTGATGACATCGAGATGGGCGAAAGCAATTCCATCATCAGTTCCTACAACCGGAATTTCCCCAAACGCAATGATGGAAACCCGGAGACACTTTCCTTCATCGCGAGCCCGGAGGTGACGGTCGCTTATGCTTTGGCGGGGCATCTGGACTGGAGCCCGCTGGACGGTGAGATTGAAGCCGAGGATGGAACCTTCTTCCGACTGGATCCTCCNGNGCCGGCGCCNGAGATCCCGGAGCAGGGATTCGTGATCTCNTATGAGGGNTATTNNGAGCCGCCCGAGGCGGGTCGCGATCAGGAAGTGGTGGTATCTCCGACCAGCAAGCGGTTGCAATTGCTTGAGCCTTTTCCGGCCTGGGACGGAAACGATTTCGTGGACCTTCCGCTTCTTCTCAAAGCCAAGGGAAAGTGCACCACAGATCACATCTCCATGGCGGGCCCGTGGTTGCGCTTCCGCGGCCATCTGGACAACATCAGCGACAACATGTTCCTGGGAGCCATCAACGCATTCACAGATGAGGCCGGGAAGGGGCTTGACCAGCTTTCGGGTGAAAGTGGAAAAGGATTCCCCGAAATCGCGCGGCATTACAAGGCCGAGGGCCAGCGATGGGTTGTGGTGGGGGACGAGAATTACGGCGAGGGCAGTAGCCGTGAACATGCGGCCATGTGTCCCCGCCATCTGGGCGCTGCGGCTGTGATCGTTCGGAGCTTCGCTCGTATCCACGAGTCGAATCTGAAGAAGCAGGGTGTGTTGCCGCTGACATTCACGGATCCGATGGATTATGACAAGGTCCGGGAAACCGATCGCGTCAGTGTTCTCGGTCTTTCGGAATTGACTCCAGATCGACCGTTGACGGTGGAGTTGCTTCATGAGGATGGCACTCGGGATTCGTTTCAAGTGGATCAGACCCTCAATGAAGATCAGATCAAGTGGTTTCAGGCCGGGTCGGCTTTGAACCTGTTGCGCGGTGAGGCTGAGAGTTGAAGTGGGCGCGGTGAATCGGGCCGTCCTGTTGAGTTCTCATTGTCCAGGATGCTACGTCCGCCCGTCCATTTGAGGATCGATACGTGCCTGCGCCGACTTTGATCATCATCAACCCGAAAGCGGGAAAGAAGCCTCCTCGGATTTCCCGTTTGGAGGCTCGCCTGAAAGACGTATTGGGTGGCGAAGTAGAGTTGGCTCGCACCCAGAAGCCACGCGATGCGATTCGCATTGCCCGAGAGGCCGTCCGCTCGGGTGTGGGCCGGTTGGTGGTGGGGGGAGGGGACGGCACACTCTCGGAAGTGGTGACGGGTGTGCTCGACGCGAGGCTGGGAAACGAAGTGGAGATCGGTTTCCTGCCCCTGGGTTCGGGGTGTGATCTGGCGCGATCGGTGGGACTGCCTCGCGAGATTTCGCGTTCGCTTGAACTGTTGGCTCACGGAGAGCGCCGAACACTCGATGCGGGGCGGGTGAAATTCATGGGCCGGGATGGCACTCCCGGATCCTTCTGCTTCATCAATGAAACCAGCTTCGGATTGAGCGGGCTGACCGTAGACTGGATGAACCGCTTTGGTCGTCGCCTGGGTCCTCGCCTCGGTTTTGCGCTGGCGGCGGCTCAGGCCGTTCTTCGTGGCCCGAAGCCGGACGTGGTGATTTCGGTAGATGGACACGAAGTGCACAGCGGGCCGACCTCGATGGTGGTGGTGGCCAACGGCTGTTTTTTCGGCGGGGGCATGAAGATTGCGCCCGACGCGAAGCCGGATGACGGGGAATTCGATGTGGTGATCGTGCGCCCGCTTTCCCGCCCCCGGTTCCTGGCGAATTTCCCATCCCTTTACAGGGGCACGCATCTTTCGCATCCAGCTGTTCGCGTTTTCAGGGGGAGGCAGGTCGAAGCCCATCCTCAAAACGGAAGTGAGGCTCTTCTGGATACGGACGGTGAGGCCATGGGGGGGCTGCCCATTTCGGTGGAGTTGTTGCCCAAGGCCATTCGCTTTTTCGGTTTTCCGACGGATAGAGAGGAGTCCAACTCATGAATGTCTTTGAGAAGGTCCGGTCTGCTTGTGGGTGGGTGGCCGAGGAGGCCCGCTTTGTCCATGTGGATCAATCGGCTCTGGAAGAATTGGCCCATCGTCTGACTTCGATCGAGGTTCCGCCGGAGTCGGCGGACCCCACTCAATTCCGCTTGAAGGATGACCCAACTACGATCTCCTTTGTGTTCTGCATGGATGCGATCAATTTTGGATCGGGTTGGTTCCCTGAACTGCAGAAACGAAATGGGAGATCAGGGTATCTCTCCTTGGCGGGCGCCTTGCGGGATCATTTTGAATCGAATGGAGAATTCGATGCCGGGACGCTTCGTGCGATGACTGCAGCCGACTGCGCCCGCATCCTTGAGCAGAGTTCCCCCACTCCCGCCATCTGGGAGTTGATGGATCTCTTTGCTCGTTCCTGGCGCGATCTCGGTGAACTCCTGGAGCTTGAATTCGGCGGCTCCTTGTTTTCCCTGGTGGATTCCGCCGAGCAGCATGCGGCGAACCTGGTGGACTGCCTGGTGCGGATGCCCCTGTATCAGGATGCCGTCTCCTATCGGGGTCGAGAGGTCCCTTTCTACAAGCGCGCGCAGATCACGTGTTCGGACCTGGCTATGGCGTTTGAGGGCGAGGGGCCGGGTCGTTTCGACGATCTGGATCAGCTGACTCTTTTTGCCGACAACCTGGTACCGCATGTCCTGCGGATGGAAGGCGTCCTGCTCTATGAGGCCGAGCTCCTTGCTCGGATCGATGCCGGTGAGTTGATCCCGGTGGGCTCCGAAGAAGAGGTGGAGATTCGTGCCGTTGCGCTTCATGCCGTGGAGTCCATGGCGAGCATCGTAAAGGGAAGTCCCGGTGAGCTACTCCCCTATGAGATCGATCATCGACTCTGGGCCTATGGACAGAACAAGGCCATCAAGTCCCGCCCAAGACACCGGAGCCGCAGCACGTTCTACTGATGGCTCTCCGGGGGTCTCTTGCGAGGAACCCCCCTCGAAGCCGTTTGTCCCGCGTTGGTTATACTGGATGCCCTTGATGCCGGAGTAGCTTGATCCTGGTGATCTGGAAGGGAAGTCGTTTTGAGTGTTCAGTTGACAGAGAGTCAGATCCAGGATTTCCGCCGGGATGGATTCCTGGTGGTCCGCGGTGCACTCAGTGATGCCGAGATCGAGGATTTCGGTGCGGCGGTGGATGTGGCGGTGGCCGACCGGACCTTCGGCGATGAGCGCTCCGTGGAAGAGAAGACGCTCTACGAGCAGTCCTTCATCCAGTGCATGAATCTGTGGGAGGATCATCCCGACGTACGCCCCGCGACTTTCCACGCGGGGCTGGCCGAGATGGCTTCGAAGATGCTGGGTGCCGAGGCCGTGCGGGTCTGGCACGATCAAGCGCTCTACAAGGAGTCCGGGGGTCGTGAGACCGATCCCCATCAAGATCTTCCCTTCTGGCCCATGAAGCCCGCCGAACAGGTGACTGCATGGATTGCTTTTGATGGGGCTACACGGGACATGGGTGCCATGGCCTATCTACCCGGCTCGCATAGCGTGGGGCTCCAGAAGTTCGTCGACATCACACATATGCTCCACCCGGAACCCTACGCCATCATGGAAGATCCGAAGGTGGCTTCCATTGAGCCGGTCTGGGTGGAAGTGGAGAAGGGCGATGTGGTCTTTCATCATTCCCTTTGCGTCCATCTCGCCCAGCCCAACAAGACGGATCAGACACGTCGGGTCTTTTGCGTCATCTACTTTGCAGATGGCTGTGTTCGAGCGGCCCCCTGGCCTCATGTTTCCGTGGACCGTCAGGGGATCGAGGTCGGGAATCCCATTGAGGGAGAGGTGACGCCCATCGCATGGCCGCGCCCAGCCGGAGATCTTCCGGGGACGCCGTCGGACGCGGGTCCGGCTGTGGGGTTCCAGCACAAGAGCGAGCGGGGCGGTCGTCTGCCGGGCTGAGCGGCCGTGTGGCTCCGGTTCTATTGGCGGATCCGTTCGGCGGAAGGGCTTCCGGGGAGGGCCTCTCCTTGATCGTCTTCCAGCTTGATTCGCACTCTTCGAAGTCGTCCCGAGAAATCAAAGGGAGACTCGTAGTCGGGTGTGACCGAGACCAGCGCGTCGCGTCCCACATCCAGGCCCTCGAAGGAGATCACCATGGGAAGAGTCGTGATGTCGGCGAGAGACGCTACGACTTCTCCATCCACTTGCAGGTCGGCACGGCCGCGATGTTCGCCATCACGCTGGAAATGATAGGTGACGAGATGGGCTCCAGGCGGGATCGGCGTTTCAGACCGCATCACGTGATGGGTGCCGGCGTAGTTGTAGTCATGCATCAGGTGGCCTGACTTCATGTAGAGGCTCCACCCACTGCAGCGATCTCCATGGGCGATAAGAACTCCGTTTCCCTCTTCGTCCAGTTCGATTTCCGCCTCGATCGTGTACGAGCGATTGCGGATATCGGGAGCGGCATCCGTGGGGAGGTGGGCCATGCCGGGCCAGTACTCGAATTCGGTTCGTCCGCTTTCGTGACCGCCGCTCAGTACCCATCGTTCGTTGAAGGCGCGGTCGTCCAGGGGAAGCACCAGATTGCGTCTGGCTTCGGACCACCAGAGGTCCTTCAAGACCGAGAGCCTTTCTCCCTCCTCTTCAGCGAGATCCTCGTATTCCGAGAAATCCCCCTCGAGTCGGTAGAGTTCCCATGTGTCGTCTTCGAAATCAGTACCCGGGGCGTGCCAGGCTACGGCCTTCCATCCCTGGTGGACGATGGCGCGGTGTCCAAAGAGTTCAAAGATCTGCGGTCCTCGCTCGATGACAGCCTCTTCATCGGAAAAGGTGGACGCAAAGCTGACGCCATCGATGGGGATCTGCGCGAGCCCCGCCATGCTCTCCGGGGCTTGCAATCCGACCAGGTCGAGAACGGTGGTGTAGAGATCCGTGGCGTGCACGAAGCCGTGACGCAGGGCCCCTTGATCCTGGATGCCCGCGGGCCAGTGCACGATCAGTGGATCTCGCACCCCGCCCCCATGCACATTCTGTTTGAAGCGCTTGAGGGGTGTATTTCCGGCCATCGCCCAGCCCAGGGGATAATTGTTGTTGAGAAGGGGGCCGCCGATCTGGTCCGCGGCCGCCAGGTTCTCCTCCACGCTGTCTCGGATTCCGTTGGCGACGCGCATGGAATTGACGGTGCCAAGAGGTGTGCCCTCCTGACTGGCTCCGTTGTCGGAGAGAACGAAGAGTACCGTGTTCTCCAACTGACCGATCTCTTCAAGGAAATCGATCAGTCGGCCCAGTTGCGCATCGGCATGTTCCATCATCCCCGCATAGGCGGCCTGGAGTTGGATGAAGGATTCTCTTCTCTCGGGCGGCAGGTCATCCCAGGGTTTGACACCCCGGTGTCGGGGCGTGAGTCTGGTTCCGGGTGGGACGATTCCGAGTTCGAGTTGACGTGCCAGCCTTCTTTCGCGCGTTTGGTCGTATCCGTCCTTGAAGACTTCGCGATACGGGGCGATGAAGGACTCGGGGGCTTGATGAGGCGCGTGGCAAGCCCCGAAGGCCAGATTGAGGAAGAGTGGTTTTTCCGGGGCGACGGATTTCTGGTCGCGGAAGAACGCGATGGCGCGATCGACCAGATCGACACTCAAGTGGTAGTCCTCGGCATGATCGGGTTCGATGCGGTGGTTGTCGCAGGTGAGTTCCGGAAAATAGTGATTGGTTTCGCCCGCAAAGAAGCCATAGAAGCGATCAAATCCACGTTGAAGTGGCCACTGGTCATAGGGGCCTGCGGCCGTGGTCTCGTGCATGGGGGTGAGATGCCATTTGCCCACCGCGCCCGTATTCCAACCGGCGGGCCGAAGGACTTCGGGGAGCGTCGCCGCATCCGGGACCAATCGGCCACGAGAGCCGGGAAACCCCAGGTCCCAGTCGGTCAGGGTGCCAATCCCGACGCGGTGATGGTTTCGGCCGGTGAGGAGGCAGGCTCGAGTGGCGGAGCACAGGCCGGTGGTATGAAAGCCCGTATAACGGAGGCCGCCGGCCGCCAATCGGTCCAGGTGAGGCGTTGCGATTTCGGACCCGTAGCAACCGAAGTCGCTGAATCCGACATCATCAAAGACCACGAAGACGATATTCGGGGTGCCCGGCTTGGCCACCGTCTTGGGGGGCCAGGTGGGCTCCGAGTCATGGATCGTATTTCCAATATGGCCTTGGGCCTTGCGTTTTTCGCTTTCCATGAGGTCCATGATGGCACGCCCGGTGGCCGGGCCACAGTCCCGAGGTGGAGCCGCGTTCATTCAACGGTTTGGCGGCGGCCTGGATGAGGTCAACGCAATCAGGGCCTCGGTGATGGCGGATTGCATCGCGGGGGTGAGATCGGTGGAGACCAGTTCTTCCCGGCTGGCCTGGCGGACTTCGTTCGGGTCGATGTCTTCCGGCAAAGCCACCAGCAGGGTCGCGATACGATCATTGATCCGCACCAGGGCCGGTCGCAACTCGGTGTTGAGGTCAGGGGCCACTCGCGCGTGGGCGGCAGGGTGGGCCAGGGTCTGGCGCTGGATGCTTTTCGCGGCTTCGATCTGGGCTCGGTAGAAGTCCAGAACCGCTTCTTCTTTCGATTTGAAAGCCTCGGGATCCTGGGCCATTTCAATTTGGTAGCGAGCGATCGCATCCGCAAGGACCCGGGTTTCGACTTCCGGAACTTCAATGGGACCACCGGCCCCTCTTTTTGCTTCGGCCACCATAGGCATGAGGGAAAGTCTTTCGTCCACGGCGGCGAGCAGGGCCCGCAGAGGCCGGGTGGTCAAGGTGGGGTGGGTCGATTTTCCGATTTCCTGGATCCGTAGCGTTTCAAGCTGGCCGCTCTGCTCGGCTTCGAGCAACCAGGCATCGAGATCTCGTGCGAGTTCTGGATTGTCGGCTCGGACCAGGAAGGCTTTCCGGTCACGGGTAAAAGGTCCGATGCTGCGCAGTCCGGGGAATTGGCTTTGCCATACGGGGGCTTCCCGGGTGTCCGTGATGGCGGCATCCACACGGCCCTGGGCCAGTGCCTGGATGACCTCCTGGTTTTCTGACATGGGTAGGATGCGGGCTTTCTTGAAGTGCTTCTGGGAGACGCGTTCCAGATGCCCCCCGCCATTGACGGCGATTTGGAACTGCTTCTCGTCGAGTTCCTCGATGGTGACGAAGGGGCTGGCGTCGGGAACCAGGACCAGCGCGCCGCTGGTGGTGATGGGGAGACTGAAGCGTCCTCGAAGTGAACGTTCGGGACGGACGGTGACGCCGCTCATGGCCACATCAAAGCGTCCCGCATCGAGGTCTTCCAGCAGGTCCGGCCAACGGAAGAGGACAAACTCGATGTCGAGGCCTCGATCCCGGGCGAAGGCGCGTGCCAGAGTGGGCGCCAGACCTTGATAGAGGACGGGGCCTTCTGGTTTTCCGCCAAGCAGACTGAAAGGCGCATAGTCGCCCGAGGTTCCGACCCGCAAGGGGGGAGCGGGAGAGGCCGGGGTCCCCATGGCCACGAGGCAGACCACGGCAGCCAGAGCGATCCAGTTCGGCCGCGGCCGCTTCCTTTCCCCTGGGGTCAAGGTGTCTGAGTGGAAGCGCGACATCTTCTTCATGGGAACCTTCCACAGCACGTGAGAGAGAATTGACCCGGATCCTGACATCTTCTAAGGTGGGCGGCCACCGCTGGCCCGCCTGCGCCTGGAACCCCCCGTACCACTTTCAGTGCGTGAATTTGCCGGCTCCGCGTAGGGCGTGATCGACCGTGAAGGTCGGCGTCAAGAAGATTGAGGGTATCGCCATGATTGCAATGGACGAGATCGAATCTGGACTCTTTGTGACCCACAAGGCAACGGGTCTTCGATATAGCGTGATCGATTCCGAGGATGATGAAGTTCTTCTTTCGCCGGAGCAGGAAGGATTGCAGGATCTGACTGTGGCCCTGGCGCTCTTTCAGGCGGAGTTCATTGCCAGTGATCGTTTCCGGGGCGCACCCGGCGGTCGACGTGGCGGTAAGTCACGCGGTCGCAGGCGACCGAGCACGACACCGGCCGCGCCGGCGGGGCCGAAATGCCGAGGCAAGGTCAAGAAGATGGTCCGTGACCGTGGTTTCGGGTTCATCCGGGGCGAGGACGGAAAGGAAGTCTTCTTCCACCGGTCCGGCTTGAATGCGGCCGAATACGATTCGCTCTCGGAGGGCGATGACGTCGAATACGTGGTGCAAGAGGGCCCGCGAGGCGCTCGAGCTGAAAACGTCAAGCATGCCGGGGCTGCTGAGAGCTGATTCCGGCGACGGTTCCGGGTGCTCGTCTATTCGTAGCGATGGACGATGGGCATACGCCGACCTGTCCCGAATGCTTTCGGTGAGGTGCGGAGGACCAGTGGGGTCTGTCGCCGCTTGTATTCGTTGCGATCGAGTCGGCGGGCCACGTTGAGAGCGGCTTCCCGATCGGCTCCCGGTGGAATCTCCAAGGTTCCGAGGTTCCGCTCGCCTTCGATCAACTGCTCCAGGCTCGCCTTCGATCAACTGCTCCAGGGTGCTGTCGATCAGATCGTAGTCGGGCAGGTCATTGTGATCGAATTGGTCGGGAGCGAGTTCGGCAGAAGGCGGCTTGTCGATGGTGCCGGTGGGAATGCGCTCCNTCTCCGCGTTGGCGTGACGGGCGAGTGCATAGACGTCTCTCTTGTAGACGTCGCCGAGTACGGCCAGGCCTCCCACCGTGTCGCCATAGAGGGTGCAATAGCCGACCGAAAGCTCACTCTTGTTTCCTGTGGCCAGGACCAGCCGGCTTTCCTGGTTGGAGACCGCCATCAAGACGGCTCCCCGGATGCGCGATTGGATGTTCTGCTGGGTGAGCCCGTAGTCGTCTTGGGAACCGAACAGGTTGGTGAATACGCTTCGGTACGCTTCATAGATGGGTGTGACGTTGACTTCGCGGATCTCGATGCCGAGGTTGCGCGCCAGCGCGTAGGCGTCGTCGACGCTGTGATCGCTTGAAAAGGGGCCGGGCATGGCCACGCCCGTGACGCGGTCGGTGCCCAGGGCTTCGACGGCGAGGTGGGCGGTGACCGCCGAGTCGATGCCGCCGGAAAGACCGATCACAGCACCGGGAGGCAGGTTCTGCTTGAGAAAATAATCGCGGATGCCCAGCACCAGTCCGGATTCAAGCTGAGCCACCGGACTGGGGTCCTCGATCTCGTCTGCCAGGCGCGGGATCGGGTTTTCATCCAGGTCCACTACGGCAAGAGCCGTCTCGAAAAGAGGCAGCGAGGCCAGAACCCGGCCTTGCGGGTCGGCGACGAAGGAGCCTCCATCGAAGATCAGTTCATCGTTGCCCCCGACCTGGTTGACGAAGATCAGGGGCAGCGCGTGATCGGCGGCCACCTGACAGAGCATCTCCCTGCGTTCCAGTGCTTTTCCGACGTGCCAGGGCGAGGCGGAGGGGTTGATGATGTGGGTGGCGCCTGCCTCGGCCAATTCGGAGACGGGGTCAATCGAGTAGTCGATCTGGGGGGTCCACATGTCTTCGCAGATCGCGACACCCAGACGAGCTTCGAGTTCGGGCACCGTGATCGGCTGTCGTTTCTCGGCGGCTGCGAAATAACGACGTTCATCGAAGACGTCATAGGTGGGCAGCAGGGACTTGGCGCAGGTTCCGACTCGTTGGCCGTTCGAAAAGACCACGGCGGCGTTCTGGATTTCCTTGGGTTTGAGACCGGGTGCGCGGACCACGGCTCCCAGGACCACGGTGATATCCGCGGACGCGGCAGCGAGCGCCTCCAGCTCGCGCATCTGATCTTGAACAAACCCATCCCGATCCAGCAGATCCATCGGGGGATATCCGGTCAGGGCCATCTCGGAAAACACNACCAGATCGGCTCTGGCCGAACGGGCCTTTCCGATGGCTTCTTCGATGATCCGGCGGTTGCCCGCGAGATCACCCACAGTCGGATTCACCTGGGCAAGCGCCACTCTCATAATGGAAGAGCATACCGTGAGTAGACGGTTCCGGCTCTTTCGTGTGTGCGGATCCGTTCGTTTCGGCTNTGGCGGATTGTTTCCGGGCGAGGGCGCCGAGGGAAGGTATCAGGGGAAGTAGATGTAGATGCCTTCGGCGGTGCAGACGGCACGGCGTGCATTTTCAACCTCATAGCTGAGCGATATGGTCACGCGGGCGGCTCCTCCCGTGACATTGCGGACATTTTCGACCTGGCCCGAGAGCCGTAGGCGGCTTTCCGCTGGGACGGGTTCCCTCAAGCGGACCTTGTCCACTCCGTAGTTGACGATGTGCGAGTACGTCTGCACTTCAAAGATTTCGGGCAACAGGGTCGAGGCCAGAGAAAGTGTCAGGTAGCCATGGGCGACGGTATTGCCGAAGGGTGACTCAAGCTTGGCGCGCGCCTGGTCGAGATGGATCCATTGGTCATCTCCGGTGGCCCGGGCAAAGTCGTTGATGCGCTCCTGGCCAACGGTGANCCAGGAACTCGGTCCGAACTCGACACCGACGTAGTCGGGCAACGCTTCAATGTTCGGAACGACAACCCTGTGTCTCATGGTTCTTNTGAATTCCCCGTAAGCTTGAANCGTCATGATAACAGAGCCCGGGGCAACCCGGACCCGTTTTGCGACTTCCTGCGCTCCGTGGGCGAAAAGGAGCAGATATCATATTCTCGTTCGTTCTAACGGAGCGTCGCTGGACCTGACTCTCCCTGGCCCAGGATGGCAGAGGAAAAAAGTGGATATCATGAATGATCCGACCCTTTTGAGAACACAAGCCTACATTGATGGTCAGTGGGTGGACGCCGAGGATGGGAGGAAGCTCAGTGTGACGAACCCGGCGACCGGCGAACTGCTGGCCGAGATCGCNTCGGTNGGCGCTGGGGAAACTCGGCGAGCCATCGAGGCGGCGGAAGCGGCTTTGCCTGAATGGCGGGCTCGCTCGGCCAAGTCCCGGGCTCAGGTCTTGAGAAAGTGGTTCGATCTCTTGATGGAGAACCAGGAGGATCTGGCACAGATCATGACGGCCGAGCAGGGCAAGCCCCTGACGGAGTCCCGGGGAGAGGTGGCGTATGGCGCTTCTTTTCTTGAGTGGTTTGCCGAAGAAGGAAAGCGGGTCTACGGCGATGTGATTCCTGCGGCGCGTCCGGATCAGCGACTTCTCACCCTGCGTCAGCCGATCGGTGTGGTGGCGGCGATCACGCCCTGGAATTTTCCGAATGCGATGATCACACGGAAAGCAGGTCCTGCTTTGGCGGCGGGATGCACGGTGGTGCTGAAGCCTGCGTCGTCGACTCCGTTGTCGGCCCTGGCCTTGGCGGAACTCGGGGAAAGAGCGGGTTTGCCGGCGGGCGTCTTCAACGTGGTCGCCGGAAGTTCGGGTCCCATCGGAGACGAACTGACCACCCACCCGAGTGTGAGAAAGCTCACCTTCACCGGCTCCACTGGAGTCGGGAAGCAGTTGATGGCCGCGTGCGCGGGTACGGTCAAGAAGACTTCGATGGAACTCGGCGGCAACGCACCGTTCATCGTTTTTGACGATGCAGATCTGGATGCGGCCGTAGCGGGTGCCATGGCCTCCAAGTACCGCAATGCAGGGCAGACTTGTGTCTGTGCCAATCGTCTCTTTGTCCANGAAGGTGTCTATGACGCCTTTGTTGAAAAGTTGACCCGAGCCGTGGAGGCGCTGTCTGTGGGCAATGGCGCTGAGGACGGGATCGAGATCGGCCCCTTGATTGACGAAAAGGCCGCGGAGGATGTGGACTCCCTGGTTCAGGATGCGGTGGGNTTGGGGGCCTCGGTGGCCGTGGGTGGNGGACGCTCTTCTTTGGGCGGGACGTATTTCGAGCCGACGATTCTTCTGGAGGCCACGCGGGAGATGCGCCTTTTCCGTGAGGAGATTTTTGGTCCTGTGGCGCCGATCTTCCGATTCAAGAACGAGGANGAGGCCATCGCGATGGCCAATGATACGGAGTTCGGTCTGGCCTCNTATTTCTATGCCCGGGATGTGGGTCGGATCTGGAGGGTGGCNGAGGCTCTTGAATANGGCATTGTGGGGATCAATGAAGGGATCATTTCCACTGAGGTGGCTCCCTTTGGTGGCGTCAAGGAGTCCGGTATTGGCCGAGAGGGTTCGAAGTACGGTATCGAGGACTATATTGAGTTGAAGTATNTNTGCCTNGGTGGNCTTTCNGCNTAGANAATTCAGATCCGACNNNGGAATTTCCATAGAGCNAGAAACCNGNNNTTTCTACGAANNGCAGGAAGCTCGGTGCCAGGAGGGTATNCAATGAATTTNCGACCCCGTAGCGCCTTCNTCATCTCTCTCGTCCTCGGGGCGATCGTGGGGGGTACNTTCTCCGCCCACTATCTCTGGCAGGGCTTCGTGGGTCTTGACCCGTCGGCCTTTCCGGCCGGAGAGACCCTCCAGTCCATTGGATATGCCTTGTTCCCGGCCCTCGATATTTCGGTGGGCGGTCTGGTCCTTGCTCTGGGCACGATCCTTGTCGTCGGAATCCTGTCTGGCATCTGGGTCTTTCGCAGTTGGCGTACGCGCTCACAGAGCCTGGATCCATCGCGTCGTTCTCTTCTGAAGGGCGGCGCGGCCGGCGCGGGCGCGGCGGTTTCGACGGTGGCCGTCGGGGGCGGCGTCATGTTTGCGCGCACCTTTCTTGGCTGGGGTCATGAGCGGGGCGGATGGAATCGTCCTTTGGGCGAGATCTTCGGCGGCCAGGTGGTCAAAACCCATCCGGAGTGGAAGGAAGAGTGGAAGGGCAGTCGCGTGGCGTCCTATGGACGGCTCGGTCGGACGGAATGGCCTGTCTCCGACACCGTGCTTGGAACGGGGCGGCTCTATGGTGAAAAAGGGACCGAGGTCGTCAAGGTCGCTCTGGAACGCGGTGTCAACTACATCGATACTTCGCCCGACTATTCGGGTTCGGGCAGTGAACTGGCTGTGGGGGAAGCGCTTGCGTCTGTTCCCAGGGATTCCGTCTTCCTGGCAACCAAGTTCTGCACACCGGATGGCCACCTGCCCGCAGATGCGCCCGTGGCGCGATACAAGGAAGTCATCGATGAAAGTCTCGCCCGGTTGGGGACCGACTACGTGGATCTTGTACACGTCCACTCCTGCGATGATCCCGCTCGGTTGCTTTCTCCGAATATGCATGCGGCGTTCCGGGAATTGAGAGACGAAGGCAAGGTCCGCTTCCTCGGGTTTTCATCCCACACGCCGAATCTGCCTGATGTGGCCAATGCCGCTATTGATTCGGGTCAATTCGATGTGATGATGCTCGCGTACCATCATGGCGTCTGGCCCGGTCTTTCGGACGTCATCCACCGAGCGGTGACAGAGCAGGATATGGGGGTGGTGGCCATGAAGACCCTCAAAGGTGGGAAGCATCAGAACCTGGCCGAGTTCCAGGATGAGTCCGATTCCTACGCTCAAGCCGCTCTCAAGTGGGTGCACTCGGATCCGGATGTTTCCTGTGCCGTGATCTCCTTCTTCGAGTATCAGCACGTGGACGAGTATCTCTACGCCTCAGGGAAGACGCCGGACAGCGATGAGATCGCCATGCTCGAGAAATACGATCGCTTGACCCGGGACACCTACTGTTCTCCCCACTGCGGCGAGTGCCTATCGAGCTGCCCTCAAGGTGTTCCCATCAACGACATCCTCCGGCACCGGATGTACTTCGAGGACTACGGAGCCCAGCGAAAAGGAATGGAGCTCTATGCCCGCTTGGAGCGGAATGCCTCTTTGTGCTCGGGCTGTCCCGCTCCCTGTGAGAGCAGTTGTCCGGTGGGTATTTCCATCAAGTCCCGACTGGAAGAAGCGCACGCCATGTTGACCCTGGTCTGAATCGCTAGCTCTGGCGTGCGGCGATGTTGTCCATGGCCTCGGCGAGTGTGAAGTCCAACTCGGTGAGCCCCCCTGCATCATGGGTGGTGAGCTTCACTTCCACACGATTGTAGACGTTGAACCACTCGGGGTGGTGTTCGAGGGATTCTGCGATCAGCGCGCAGCGCGTCATGAATCCGAACGCTTCGTTGAAATCTTCGAAGATGAATTCACGAAACAGTTTTCCGTCTACGCGTGTCCAGTCGTCTCTTCTTGAAAGAGCCTCCACGATCTCTTCGTCACTCAATTTCGTAGGCCGCTTCATCGGCTCTAGCTCTCCTTTCGCTGGATGGCGCGCGTAAAGGCATCGAAGAGAGCGCTGCGAACCTGTTCACGATCCGCGCGTCCGTAGACCTCCCGGAAGGCCTGAAGCGGGATGATGCCTTTGGCCATGCTGCGATGTCCGCCGCCGACCCCCACTCCGTCGACCACGGCGCGCACCACATCTCCGGCTGCACGCACATGACCCACGTTGCGAACCGAAAAAACGAGATCGCTCCCCACGATTCCCGCGGCCACCGCCCATTCGGCGCCTTCGGCCTGAAGGGCCAGGTCGGCGACCTGGGGGATGACGTCCTCTCGCACCCTTCCGAGTACGAGGATGTGGATATTGTCGCGGACTTCGGAGCGGCTGAGGGCTCTTCCCAGGGCACGCAATCCGTCGATGGGGAGTGCCGGGCGTTCGATGCGACGAAGCAGAGCGGGACTGTGTCGCGTGTGCAGGTACGCGAAGGCTGCCATGTCCTTGGTGCTGGTTTCGCGTCCGAGGTACTGGGTGTCGCTTTTGATGGCATAAAGGAGCGCGGTGGCGAGCCGGGGCCCGACTTCAGTCTTGCTGGCGCGCAGGTATTCGGTGAGGATCGTCGCGGTGGCCCCGTAGGTGGGTCGAATGTCGCGGATCCGGGTTTCGTAGCCGGTGCGTTCCGGGTGATGGTCCACCACGGCATCCACGGATTGCAGGCGTTCGGGCAAATCGTCGCCAAAGACATTGGGCTGGACATCCACGAGGACAAGACCGTCCATCTCTTCGAGTTCTTTGGGTTCCATAACGAGCATGTCGATCCCCAGGGCGTCTACCAGAGCCCGGTTCTCGGGTCGCTGGACTTCGCCAAAGGAGATCAGGGGAGCGGTGGTCCGCTTTCGACTCAATACGGCTCGTAACGCGTACCCGGACGCGATGGCATCGGGGTCCGGGTCGGGCTGCAGGAGGATTCCGACCCGGTCGCACCCATCGAGAAGAGAGCGGAGATCTTCCACACGCAGGAGGTTGGCGAGGTGATCGAACTCTTCGTCGATGTCGTCCCGGACCAGAGTGGTGAGTCCCGTTCGCCGTAGGCAGGCGTGAGCGGGGAGATCTTCATCCGAAAGAGTATCGGAGAGGACGAGGATGGGGACGTGCGGGGCAACCTTGGCCAGGGTTCGGATCCCGGTGCGAAGCCAGGGGCCTTCGTCACTGGCGAGAGCAAATTCGTCACTCGGGCGAGGATCGAGCTTCTGGAAACCTTCTTCTGAGAGCCCGCCTTGAAGGGCGCGAAAGCCGGGCGGCCGCGCACGGGATTCATCCTCACGGGGAACCCAGGTGAGTTCCTCATCCTGACCGGCCCCGATTCGGCTCCAGAGGCGAGCGATCTCCGCTCCGTCACAGACGATGATACGGCGACCCACCGACCCCTCCGTCTTGCATGCGCTTGTGAGAAAGGGGGATCCGATCTCATCAAGACTGCTTCCATTGGATGCGGTGCCGTGCAGCATTCCTACTTCTGCGACCGGCCCCGCTTGATCTGTCCATATTAGCCAGAATTGAGTGAACTGGCTGCGATCGGGCTTGATCCGCCTTGGCGGAGCGGTTCGGGTTTCAAACGACCCATTCCGGGGTCTTGGACAGGACATCCTGCTGAAGACGGACGGATTGATCTTTGCGGCGCTATGATCTGCCCGATGTCGCCTTTTGATGAGTCTCCGCAACCCGACTCGGAAGCGGTCTATGAGGTGCCGATCGAGGACGCCTTTGACCTCCATCCCTATCGCCCTGCCGATGTGCTCAGGATGGTCGACGCCTACCTGGAGGCCGCTCTGGACAAGGGCTTCGTGGAAGTGAGGCTGATTCATGGCAAGGGGAAGGGTGTGCAGCGGGCCCAGGTCCAGGCGTTTCTGGATCGTGATCCTCGGGTGAGTCGATGGCAATCTGCTCCTGCCACGCGAGGAGGCTGGGGGGCGACCCTGGCCTGGTTGCAAAAGCCCGACTCGGCGGGGGAGAACTGAAGTGGGTTCATCGGATCCGAGGCATGCCTTTGTGGGGGATGTGCAGGGTTGTGCGGACGAATTCGATGCCCTTCTCGGGCGTCTTGAGTCCACTCTGGGGGCCGATTTTCATCTGCATTGTGTGGGCGACATGATCAATCGGGGCCCCGACAACCTGCGGGTCCTGGAGCGCCTCCGGGGCCGGATCGAGGCGGGGCAGGCCGACTATGTGCTGGGGAATCACGAGGTGGGTCTGATGGCGCGTTATCTGGGGATCCGAGAGTCTTCTCCGGGAGATACGGTGTCGGACGTGCTGGACTCCAGTGAGGTGGGTGAGTGGGTGGAATGGCTTCGGGGTCAGTCGATCTGCCGCGCCGGCCAAATCGCGGGTCAGCGTTACGTGATGGTTCACGCGAGCGTCCATCCGTCCTGGGATTTCGAGACGTGTCGCCTTCGTGCCGACCGGGCCGAGCAACAGTTGCGTGCGGGCAGCCTTGAGGATTGCCGCCGCTTTCTGGTGGACGCCTCAGAGCCCGATGACGCGCGTGACGACCTTGGGCGGTTCCTTTCGTGTAGAAGTGTGGATCAGGAGGGCGGTTGGTCGAGTCGAGAGCCTGATTCAGGATCCAGTGAGCCCTGGCATGCGGTCTGGCGTCGTGAAGGACATGATTATGGGGTGGTCTATGGCCACTGGGCCTCTCAGGGGCTGGTGGTGGAACCCGGACTTCGTGGGCTTGATACAGGTTGCGTCCACCACGGGCCCGATCGCCCAGGCTCCCTGACCGCGTGGACTCCTTCGGTGGATTCGGAGTCTGGGCTTTTCGAGGTCCCCGACGACCATTTCATTTCCGAGCCCGCACATCAAGAACACGGTCGACGCCGTGCGGAGGCCCACTGGCGGTAGTCAGAGCAGGCGGGACCCAACAAAGACCCCGCGGGTAATTCGAGTGCAATCCTCTGGGATGGAGCTAGTTTTCCCTCTCTGCGGGATTCCTGTGGGGATTTCGACTTCAAAGAATGGATATGGGGAAACGAAAATGCCTGTGGTGCTTGTACCGACCGCTTACCGGGGACCGACCCAAGGGCTGTCTGATATCGACGTAGAGGCTCTAGACGTTCGTTCGGCGCTTTTCGCCGTGGAAGCGCTTCATCCGGGCTTTCAGGACCTGGTACTCGATGAATCGGGGAATCTGCGTCGTTTTGTGAAGCTCTTCATCAACGGGGATCAACTGGAAGCGGATGCACTGGACAAGCCCCTCGGTGTGAATGATCGTCTAGAAGTCCTGGCAGCCATAGCGGGCGGGTGACGTCGCCGGATCGAAGTTTTGGTTGTAGGAATGACCCAGGGATGAAATAAAGAACCGCACAACGGAACGGGATTTAAGGGAGAAGAACGATGGTGGGAGAAAATGATCGTCTGATCTACGTGAACATGACGGATCAGAGTGTTTCGATAGAACCGTACCCCGCAGAGTGGAAGCTGCTCGGCGGAAGAGCGCTTTCGGCGAAGATTCTCCAGAAGGACTGTGATCCTACGTGCGATCCCCTGGGTCCTGACAACGTGCTTGTTGCGGCTCCTGGCATCATGGCGGGTACGACCGCGCCCACGTCCGGACGACTTTCCATTGGCGGCAAGAGCCCTCTGACTCATGGCATCAAGGAAGCCAATGTGGGTGGCAATCCTGGCCAGGACCTGATGAAGCTGGGCTTTCGCGCCATTGTGGTAAAGGGCCAACCGGCTGACGCAGAAAAGCGTTATGGGCTCCGTATTGATGGTGATGGCGTCGAGATCGTGGCGGCTGACGAATACAAGGGGCTTTGGAATTATGCCTGCTGCACGAAGCTTCTCGAGGGTGAGGACAAGTCGGCCTCGGTGATCAGCATCGGACCCGCCGGCGAGATGCGATTGACCGGTTCCTCGGTGGCCTGTACGGATTCGGACCAGGATCGCCGTCCGGCTCGTCATGCGGCTCGCGGCGGCCTGGGTGCTGTCATGGGCTCCAAGGGGCTCAAGTGGGTTCTTGTGACACCCGGTAAAGCCAAAGCACGCCGACCGGAGGACACCAAGGCCTTCATGGCCAAGGTCAAGTCCTACAGCTCCGATTATCTGGGCGGTCCGCAGATGTTCAAGACCGGGACGAGTTCCGTGGTTCCCGTTGCGAATATGCTTCACACCTTTGTCTACAAGAACCGGACAGAGGGTCAATCGCCAGATGTAGAAGCCTTGGACGGTGCTCGTATTGTCGAAAGCTTCGAGACCCGCGGCGGTGGCATGCACAACTGCATGACGGGCTGCATCGTGAAGTGCAGCAACATCGTCCACAACGAAGCGGGCGAGTATGTCACTTCGGCCCTGGAGTTCGAGACCATCACGCTGCTGGGTGCCAGCTGTGCCATCAGTAGTATCGATGATGTCGCGGATCTGGATCGCCTTTGCGACGAGCTCGGTGTGGACACCATCGAGGCGGGTGCGGCAATCGCGGTCCTGATGGATTCGGGCAATCTCGAATGGGGTGACGCAGAAGGCGCCAAGAACATCATGCGCAACCTGACGGACGGGAGCGACCAGAATACGGCCATCGGAAACGGGGCCGTCGCGGTTGGCAAGTTGACCGGTCACGCACGTGTTCCGGAAGCGCACGGCCAGGCCATTCCGGCCTGGGATCCGCGACCGCTGAAGGCCACCGGTGTCACCTACTGCAGTAGCGCCATGGGGGCTGATCACACGGCGGGCTTGATCGTGAATCCGGGTCTTCAACCGGATGAGTTCGCTCAAGCCTCTCAAGAATGTCAGATCGTGAATGCGGCGTGTGACTCTTCGGGGTTCTGCCAATTCCTCCAGGTCAGTATCAATGATATGTCTGACTTCTACAGTGCCTTCTACGGCGAAGAGATCACGCGGGAACAAGTCGCTGATCTCGGTTGGGAATGCATGCAGGACGAGTGGGATTTCAACACGGCGGCGGGCTGGACTCCTGAAGACGACAAGATGTCGGATTGTCTTGTCGAAGAGGGCATCGGTCCGGACAACGTGTTCAAATTCGATGTAGATGCGGAGACCATTGCTGCGGCGAAGGTGCGGTTTGATTCTCGCGACGAGCTCTTCTCGAGCAAGGCCTCCGGCTGAAACTTTGAGTTCAGTTTGAGTCTGTGCGGGCAGGAGCACCTCTGTGCTCCTGCCCGCTCTTCTTTTTTCGGGATCGGTTCCATTATTCGGAGATACGATATCCATGGTGCGTGATGTTCGGATGCGAGGTTTTGCCGATCGGGTGGACGTTGAAGAAGTGGAACGTTTCCTCGAAGAGCGCGTCCACTCGCTTTCGCCGGAAGAGGTGCCTCTGCTCGAATGCGTGGGACGCGTGCTTGCGGAGGAGATCCGGGCTGAGGTCGATGTTCCCGGGTTCCCTCGGTCGGCCATGGATGGGTACGCGATTCGGGGAGAAGAAACCTTCGGTGCTTCGGACTACAACCCCATTCGTTTCGAACTGATCGGGACGACGTTGCCGGGTTCTCCTTTTCCAGGCGAACTTGCAGAAGGGCAGGCTGTTCGCATCATGACCGGGGCTCCGCTGCCGGACGGGGCCGACGCAGTAGTGAAGGCGGAAGTCTGTCACGAAGACCCGGAAGGGGAAGCTGTACATATCTCGGAAGCGGCTCCGCCCAGGAAGAATGTCGGAGCGGTGGGAGAGGATATCGGTCGGGGTGACCTCCTCCTCGGGCCGGGCCGGTGCATCCGACCTCAGGATGCGGGTGTGATTTCGTCGATCGGAAGATCGGCGGTGTCCTGTGTCCGTCGGCCTCGGGTTCGCCTTGTGGTGACCGGGGATGAATTGCTTCCGGCCGGCGAGAAGCCGCGCGGAGCCCAGATCGTGGACAGCAATTCCGTGGTCTTGCGGGGGCTGATGGCACGTGACGGTGCTTCGTTGCTGCCGTTTGAAATCCTGCCCGACCGACCCGACCGTATTCGTGAGGTCATGGCAGACCCGGACGCTGACGTGGTGCTCGTTTCCGGAGGCAGTTCCGTCGGTCAGGAAGATCATGCTCCCCGCTTGCTCTCGGAACTCGGTTCCCTGGACTTTCATGGCATTTCGATGCGGCCTGCCAGTCCTGCCGGGGTGGGTCGGATCGGAGATCGTTTCGTCTTCCTGCTTCCCGGAAATCCCGTGAGCTGTCTTTCGGCGTATGAATTCTTCGCGGGTCCGACCCTGCGTGCCATGGGAGGTCTGTCTCGACGCTGGCCCCATCGGACGGTGTCTCTTCCCCTGGCTCGCAAGATTGCATCTGCGGTGGGGCGTACGGATTATGTCCGGGTGTCCATCGAGAACGGTCAAGTCTTCCCGATTGCGACATCGGGTGCTTCTATTCTTTCTTCGACGGTCCGTGCTTCGGGGGCTGTGATTGTTTCGCGTGAGCACGAAGGAATGGCCGAAGGAACCGAGGTCGAGGTTCTCCTCTACGACCAGGACCTTGATGTGCAGACGGACTTGAGGGTTGGAACTCCGTCAGGAGAAAAGCGGTGAAGCAAGAGCAATTTCTCGAGGTCCTGGATCGCGATGAAGCCGAACTCCGTTGGCATGCGGTCATTGATCCCGTGGCGCTTCCGAGTGAGCGGATCGGGCTGGAAGAGGCTCTGGGTCGCGTATTGGCTGAAGATGTCCGATCCGATGTGGACGTGCCGGGTTTTGATCGTTCCAACATGGATGGGTTTGCGATTCGGGCCCAGGACAGTTTTGGTGCTTCAGAGGAAGTGCCGATCCGGTTGACCTTGTTGGAAGAAACCATTCCGACGGGCGTTCTTCCGAAGAGCGAGGTTCTCCCGGGTCAGGCCATGCAGATCGCAACGGGAGGCATGTTGCCTCGGGGTGCCGATTCTGTGATTCCGGTAGAGCAGACCGATGTCGAAGGCTCTGTTCTCCTGGTTCGACAGGGACGCACGCCGGGCGCGGCGCTGTCGTATGCCGGGACGGATATGGGTCGGGGAGAGACTGTTCTCTTCGCGGGTGTACGGTTGACTTCACGCGAGACCGGGGTGTTGGCTGCGGTGGGCCGGACGGAAATCGATGTGGTACGTCGGCCCCGAGTCGCGGTGATATCCACCGGGGATGAAATCGTGCAGCCGGGTGAGGAAATGCGACCTGGACTGGTCTATGACAGCAACGGTCGGATCCTCACGGACGCGGTAATGGAGTTGGGCGGTGAAGCCATCTTCATGGGGGCTTTTCGAGATGATCTGGAGGCACTGCGCCAGGCCCTGGACAGAGCCATTGCAGAGACAGATCTGGTTCTTCTCTCGGGAGGGACTTCCAAGGGTGAAGGAGATCTGAACGCCCTGGTGGTGGGCGAGCTGGAGCCTGGGATTCTTGTGCACGGGGTTGCGCTCAAACCCGGCAAGCCGATTTGCCTGGCGGCTCACGGCGACAAGCCCGTGGTGATCCTTCCAGGCTTTCCGACCTCGGCCATCTTCACCTTTCACGAGTTCGTTGCCCCGGTGCTTCGAACGCTGGCTGGACTGCCCGCGACGCAGCGTGAAGTCGTCGGGGCCCGACTGGCACAGAAGGTAGTGTCGGTGCGAGGTCGGCTGGAGTATCTGCTTGTGGGTCTGGTGGATCGAGGCGAAGAAGAGCCCGCCGCCTATCCCATGGGTCGCGGCAGCGGGAGTGTGACTTCATTCAGTCGCGCCGATGGATTTGTTCGCATCGGTCGAAACCGTGAGATCGTGGATGCCGATGAAAACGTCGAAGTCACGTTGATCGGGCACGCTTCGCCTGTGGCGGATCTTGTCGTCATCGGCAGTCATTGCGTGGGACTGGACCTCATCGCCAGTGCGCTCTCGGAAGAAGGCTTTCGAGTCAAGGTCCTGGCCGTCGGAAGCCAGGCGGGTCTGGAGGCCGCGTCACGAGGCGAGTGTGATGTGGCGCCAATTCATCTGCTCGATGCCGAAACAGGGGAGTACAACCGCTCGTTCCTGACGCCCGAGATGCATCTTCTTCCTGGTTACGGTCGCATGCAAGGCGTCATCTTCCGTTCTGACGAGGGACGGGATGCCGAAACCCTGATGGCGGATCCTGATTCGCGCATGGTCAATCGCAACCGAGGAGCTGGAACGCGGATCCTGATTGACATGTTGCTGGAAGGCCAGCGCCCTCTCGGATACGCCTATGAGCCCCGGAGCCATCACGCCGTGGCTGCGGCGGTAGCTCAGGGGAGAGCGGATTGGGGCGTGACCATTTCAAATGTGGCACAGGCAGCGGGGTTGGGATTCCACCCGGTTCGCGAGGAGAGGTACGACTTCGTGATTCCGAAGACACGATGGGAAAAGCCCGCCGTTCGGCGTTTGCGTGAGCTCCTTCAGCCGGGCTCTGAGGTTTGTCGATCACTGACCGAGGCGGGCTTCGACGTCGCATGAGGTTCAATGCGGTGGGAGTCTGTACAAAGTCAGCGGAACAGTCGCCTGGTTGGGCCGGGTCCCCTCTTTTCTCCTCAATCCATTGTTTTTTCCAGACGATTGGTTCTAGACCCGAAACCCCCATCGTATGGGGCGTAGAGGGGGTGGCAGGCTTGCGAATGCAACGGTGGGGCTGAAACCCGGACCTTTCCCAGGCCCCGGGCCGGGCCTGTGGGCTTTTGGCCGGGTTGGTAGGGTCAAAGGCCGAATTCGTTTGCTCGGAGACGGTGAGAACGATAATCTCGGAAACTGAAAAATGAACAACCCAAGTCCAAGTGTGAAAAGCGGACCAAATTTGCACGTCGCGGAGACTTTGAGTCTCTTGCGGCGCTGCCCTGCTCAAGGGTCGGAGAGGGGTCCGACGACTCGACCCGTTCGGTCTGGCCCTCCCGTCTCGGCGGTCTTGGCGCAAGCCGGCAGGGAGAGAGCTCCGTCTTGCGGTGGGTCTCGTGCCCCTGGCCATTCTCCTGGAATCTTGGGAGTCAGGCTTCGGCCGGCTCGTCCCCGACAGACCGGAGGCTCTATTTTGCTTGAAGCTTCATTTCCATGGAAGGTTTCTTTTTGACCGTTATTGCATCGATCGTAGCCATCCTGGTCTGCGTGGCTCTCTCGGCTTTCTTCTCGAGTAGTGAAACAGCCTTGTTCAGGCTCCGCTCCCATGATCTGGACGAGGAAGCCAACAGCGAAGGGGCGGGTCCCTCGGCTGTGGCTGTCCGCCAATTGACGTCATCTTCATCCCGACTGCTTGTCACGATTCTCCTTGGAAACAATATCGTCAACATTCTCGGTGCCTCGGTGGCCTCCGCATTGGCGATCCAATGGTTTGGATTTGATGTCGGCGTGCCGGTCTCGACTGCGATCATGACCTTCGTCATCTTGATCTTTGCGGAAATACTTCCGAAGGCCGTCGCAGCTCGACATCCTCGAGGTGTGGCGATCACGGTGGGTCTGCCCCTCTATATCTTTCATCAACTCTTGCGCCCGCTTCATGCCCTTTTTGATCGCGTCATCGACCCGATCGTGCGCCGAGCGACGGGCGGAGCAGACAGCAGTGGTGGACTTTCACCGGAAGAGGTCTTGCGAGTCGCTCGAGAGGTCCGAGATCAGGCCGATGAAGGCTCTCCCCTGGCCATCATGGGGGCGACCTCGGAAGCGGCGAATCTCAATGTCACCGACATCATGGTGCCGCGTACCGAGATTGAAGCACAACCGGCCGATCTACCGCCGGAAGCCTTGCTGGAGAAACTCCTCGACGGGCGGTATACGCGTATTCCGATCTACGAAGACGATATTGATACCGTGTTGGGGATCATCCACCTCAAGGATCTGATCAAACTCGTCAACGCGGGCGGTCAGGAAGTGTCCTCTGTTCTCAAGCCGGTGCTGAGAGTGCCTGAGCGGAAGCCCATTCTGCGATTGCTTGCTGAAATGCAGCGTGCTTTCTGCCATATGGCCCTTGTGAAGGATGAGTTCGGCGTCACCCAGGGTCTGGTGACCCAGGAGGATATCCTGGAGGAGATTGTCGGGGAAATCCGAGACGAATTCGATTCCGAGGAGTTGTATACGATTCGCCGCCTGGCGGATGGCAGCTATGAAGTCCTGGGTCGAGTGACGGTTCTCGATTTCAATCGGGAGTCGGGCTGGAGCATTCCTGCCGAAAGAGGAGATACGCTGGGTGGTTTGATCTTCAACACCCTCGAACATGCACCCCGAAAAGGAGAGATCATCGAGGTGCCGGGCTATGAGTTTGTCTGTGTTGATGTTTCGGGAAGTCGAATTGCGCGCGTGCATGTTCGAGAGAAGTCCGAGCAGTCCGGAGAAGATCACGGCGCGGGGAATTCGAATGGTCGAAACGGCAAGCGAGTCTGAGCGTACAGGGGAGATGGCTTCTTGCGCGGTGTGATTCAGATCGTGGGCTATCTGGCCGGGATTCTCGTCGTCGGAGCCCTCTTGCTCGACGAGGGTCAGGTGGTGACCTTGCTGACGGAGGAGGACGGTCGAGAGTATGAGACACACCTCTGGATTGCGGATCTCGACGGCCGTCTCTACATCCGAGCGAATCGCCCCGAATCCGAGTGGTGGGCCCATATCCAGGCTGACCCTGATGTCGGTCTGCGATGGGGAGATGGGATCGGCGAAGAAGTCGAGTTCTACACAGCCCGTCGCGTGAGTGATGCACCTCTCCGGAATCGGGTCGGAAGTGTCCTGGCCAGGAAATACGGCTTTGCCGATCGTGTTCGGTCGGCCCTGACAGATGATGACCAGTCGATTGTGATGGAGTTGGTTCCGGCGGAACCCCTATCGGGTTCCGGGGCTGAACGAAATCACGAGGAGTCGGCGCACTGAAGCGGAAGACGAGTCACCGGAGGGCTCGCAGCCACGCTACGAAGCGCCCGATTCCGGATGAGACCCCCCTGGAGCTTACGATCGATCGACTCTCGTCTGAGGGCGATGGCGTTGCGCGAGCCGAAAGTGGACTGACGATCTTCGTACCCTTTACGGCCCCGGGTGATCGGGTGCGCGTTCGCGTGGTGGATCAGCGTCGACGATTTGCGCGAGCCGAAATGATCGAACTTCTCGAGCCTGGCGCGTCGCGCGTGGAGCCTCGTTGCTCGGTCTATGGTCGTTGCGGTGGATGCACGTGGCAGCATCTGGACTATCCGGTGCAAGTCGCAGCCAAGGAGAAGATGATTCGAGATGCCCTGGAGAGGATTGCCGGTCAGAAATCGGAGGGGCGGATTCTCTTCACGCCGTCACCGGTGGAATACGGCTATCGGGTTCGTACCCGCATGCTCGCAGGACCGGAAGGTCTGGGGTATCGGGAACGCGCCTCCCACACGCTTTGTCCCGTAGATCATTGTCCTGTCCTGGCCCCTGGCCTGGAGGCTGAGATCGCGAGAGTGAACAAGGAGTTGAAGGAAACTCAGGCAGGTTCGGACACACTTTCGTCTACCGAGTGGGAATTGGTCGCAGACTCGGACGGGCAGGCCAGGAGCACGCCCTTGCCCGTCATGGCGAAGGCGGATTCCGAGCGGTCTTCCTGGGTGAGTCGCTTCGAAGTCAGGGGGCGATCTCTTCGGGTTTCGCCCGGAAGCTTCGTTCAGGCGAATGGACCCATGCACGAAATTCTTTTCCAGTCGGTTCTCGAGGAGGCCGGCGAGGGGGAGCGGGCCTTGGAGTTGCATGCCGGAGCCGGCTTCTTCACTCTCGGTCTGGTCGACCGATTCCGGTATCTCGAAGTGGTGGAGGCCTCTGCGACTGCGGTGGCCGACCTCCGAGTCAATCTGGCGGCCACGCCGTCGGGAAATCTTCGCGTTCGCGCTGCGCCTGCCGAATCGATTGATTCCACTCGGATTGGAGACTTCCCTGATTGCGTGATCATGGATCCGCCGCGGGCGGGTCTGTCTCTTTCTCTTCTGGAGAGTGTGGCGGCCCTCAACCCCGCGCGCATCGTCTACCTCTCCTGCGACCCGGCTACGCTGGCGCGGGACCTCGCCCGGTTCGCGGATCGAGGTTACGGGTTGCGCCGCGTTCAGGGCTTTGATCTCTTCCCGCAGACTCCTCATGTGGAGGTTCTGGCCACCTTGATCCGAGATTGAGCGGTCTGCTGTCCGATGATGACGGGCGGCATCCCATCCGTGTTTCAGATCAGCTATTCTGGGTGGGCGATATCGAGGCCGGGGAAAGGGGTCGCCGGGTCTTGATGGATGATTTGAGAGGCTTGATTCCATGACGTCCGCTCCGCCGCTTCGCCCTCGATCGGGTGCTTCCGTGGCAGCGAATTCGTCCGAGAATTTCTTTCTCTACGTCGAAGGTCCCCTCGACGCGGAAATCCTACGCTCCTGGGCTCGGCGATTTTCACCTCATCTGGCCCGCAGTCTTCAAAGCCGCTTCGTGATTCTGGGGGGGCGAAGGCCCGCGAGAGCAGTCGAGCATATCCGTGCTGAAAATAAAGCGGGTCGACCGGGACGGGGCTTGATCGTGTTGGATCGAGATCATCACTCCGGGTCGCCTCCAACTGGACTTGCAGAGTCCAGCCTCGAGGTTTTCACCTGGAGTCGACGTCACATCGAAAGCTATGTGCTGGTTCGTTCCGCCATGAGTCGTCTTCTTGATTCGGACATCGATACCGCGCGCTTCGGTCGATTGATGGACGATCACCTTTCTTTCCTTCACGATGAAGAGGCTTGTCGCCAGGTCGATGCGAAGCGACTTCTGGGTCGACACGGTCCTTTTGCCAGAGAGACCGGCGGGGTTGTTTCATCCGCCGCCATTGCTCGGATCATGCGGGTGGATGAATTCCATGATGATGTCAAGGAACTCTATCGTCGGATCGAAGTGGCTCTCGGTCTTGCCATGCCCAAGCTTGAAGTGGTTCGACGTGGGTCCAGAAGTTGAAGATCGCGACGTGTATCGGTCGGGGAATGTTCCGTTGAAGGTTCTCGCACTCGATTTTGACGGCGTCATCTCCGACAGTGCTCTTGAATCATTTGTCGTCGCGTTGAGGACCTATGAGGCTTTCGATGCGGAGGGTGCCTTGTCGGAGACCTCGGCCAACCTTCGCAATGCGCCTTCCGGGGTGATTCGAAGTCATCCTCTTTTTCTTGGATTCGTGGATCTGATGCCCCTGGGCAATCGGGCCGAGGACATGGGTCTGGCCTTGAAGTGTCTATCGCTGGGGAAGGCGATTTCGGATCAGGCTGAGTGGGATGTCTTCAGGGATCAGACGCCGGTCGGTTTCCTCACGGGCTTCCACCAGCGTTTCTATCAGGAACGAGAGATCCTCCGCAACCAGGATTTTGACGAGTGGCTTGCTCTGCTGGCTCCCTTCGGTCTATTTGTCGAGTGCCTTCGCCGCAGGCAGAACGATTGCGTGTTGGCGTTGGCCACCGCCAAAGACCGTCCTTCGGTTGATCTGTTGTTGGACGCCTATTCAATTTCCCACATCTTCATGCCATCGAGAATCATCGACAAGGAAGCCGGTCGTTCAAAGCAGGCCCATCTCGGACTGCTGCAGGAGCGCCTGGACGTGGCCTTTGAAGACATCACCTTCGTGGACGATAAACTGAATCATCTCGAGGATGTCTCGAAGTTGGGTGTGAGAGGCGTGCTGGCCGGGTGGGGTTACAACGGGGAGCGAGAAAGAAGGTTGGCGATGCATCGTGGTTTTCTGGTGTGTGAACTCGAGACCGCGGACGCTCAATTGTTTGGTGCCCCAGGGGGCGAGTTCCGCGCGTGACGAGAAATCCCGCGGCCTGTTTGGAAGGCTCGCGCAGACCCGTTAATCTGACCTTGTCGGATGAACCAGCGTGAGCCCCCCGTGTTTTCAGTTCATTTCCCGGGGAGGCTCATCATGTCCAATGTCATCGCTCAGAAAGCGCTGACCCGCAGCACGCGGTGGGGTCGGCCCCCGACGCAAACCTTTTCATTGTATGGATCGTGACTCGGGCATGCACACAGAATTGACGCCGAACCCTGACAGTGTGAAATGGATCGTGCCTTGCGACGTGCCCGCGAATGTTCCTGCCGTTGCACTCGAGCCCGGCATCTCGTTCCGCTACTCGCCCCTCGGCGTTCGCCTTTTCGCCATCGAGGGTGTCCAATCGGTTTTGCTGGCGCGCGATTCAATTACGATCAACAAAGCGCCCGAGGTGGAATGGAGGCCGTTGGGCCAAGCGGTTTCCGAAGCGATTCGGGAATGGCAGGCGTCCTCCGAACCGGTCCTGGGAGAGGATTATCAACCCCCGCCTCAAGAGGAGGGGGATGAGGTCCTTGCTCGGATTCGCAGAGTTCTGGAAGAAGAGATTGCTTCTTATGTGGAGCAGGATGGGGGCGCGATTGACCTGGAAGGCTTCGAAAGCGGAGTCGTGAAGCTCAGGTTGAGAGGGGCTTGCGAGAGTTGTCCGAATTCCGCGGTGACCTTGAAGGCGGGGATCGAATCGAGGCTCCGTCAGGAAATACCGGAAGTCCAGAGAGTGGAATCCATTGGGTGAAGCCGTCTTGATCATGGAGGGTTCGAGTCCCGGGAGTGGAAGGAAAGCCCTTTGAAATTGCGTCGGGCAAGATCAAATCGGCGAGGTCGTCGCAATCTGGAGCGTCGACGTATGTCCAATCGGGGTCGTTTGACCTTGATCGGTCTGAGCGTCATGGCTCTGGGTCTGACTCTTTTCTTCTGGCCATCCGGTTCGACCCACTCTGTCATGTCGGGCGCGGTTTCCCAGCGTGCATCGGGCTCATCCCCGGATCGGTTCTCTTCCGAAGAGGTCCCGGGCCTCTATGCGGATCCGGATCTGCTCGGCCGTCTTCCTGGACTCGATGACTACGAGACGTTGTCGTCCGCCGACTCTTCCGAGGTGGCGAGTGAAGACCCGATTCGCAATTCAGAGGGTGGATACGTGGTCGAGTACTCTTTTGATCCGGTTCTTACCCAGCGGGTGCTTCGTGTGCTGAACCGGGGTCGTGTCAAGAACGGACATGTGATCGTACTGGATACGCAAAGCGGTCGAGTGCTGGCGTATGTTTCGACGGCCTCTGAGGAGTTTCCGCCGCAAGGCTCCTACCCGGCGGCCTCTCTGGTCAAGGTCGTGACCGCCGCGGCCGGACTCGGCCATGATCCGAAGCAGACGCGTCGCCCGTGTCTGTACACTGGAAATCAATACCGACTGACCCATTCCAGCGTTCGTCGCCCCAAGAGAGGTCATTCGGTATCGCTCGAGCAGGCTTTGGCCTCCTCGAACAATCGCTGCTTCGCTCAGTTGGCCGTCGAGACACTGGGGGATGAGGTTCTTCTGGCTGCGCTGGAGCGATTTGGCTGGACGAGTTCGCCGGCTCCGGGTCATGCGGCGGGCGAATTGCATAGGGGGGATGGCGACTACGATCTGGGCCGCTTGGGGTCGGGGCTGGCGCAGACCCGCATCACGCCTCTGCATGCGGTTCAGCTCGCGGCGAGCCTGGTTTCGGGTGAGCGGGTTGAGCCCTGGTGGGTGGACCGGATCCTGGATTCCCAAGGGCAGGAGCTCAGTCTCCCCCCGAGACCGTCCCCAGAGCGCGTGATGTCGGTGGAGACCGCAACGGAGCTTCGGAAGATGCTGGTCCGAACGACGACTCATGGCACGGCGCGGAGTGCCTTTCGGGATCGCCGCGGCCGGCCTCGATTGGGTGACGTCAAGGTCGCGGGCAAGACCGGAAACCTGACGGGGAACTCGCCACAAGGCCGTTACGAGTGGTTCATGGGGCTCGCACCGGCTGAAAATCCGAGAGTGGCCATCGTGGTACTTCAGTTGCAAAGCAACTTGTGGTGGTCGAAGTCGTCGGAGCTGGCAGCCAATCTGCTCACGGAGATCTTCTGTGAGCGCAAGGCCTGCCGACCCGATCTCGCCGATCGTTTCACCGGAGCATTGGGAGGCGCTGTGTCTCCGGTGCTTCTATCCGACCCGAAGCTTCGGTCCGAAGACCGCGTCGTACGCCGTTGACGTCGAGTGTGGAGGCTCGACCCTAACCGGGGTCCGGCTAGCTGATGATTCGGCTTCCACCGGGTGCGCCACCTTGACCACCGCCCGGCACCACGATGCGCGAGGCCTCCTGGCGCTGCATTTCACGAGCCTGTTCGATCAACTGCTCAACGGCGACGTTGATGGCGGCGGGGAACTTTTCAAAAGCCTCGGAGAGGGTTTCGGCTTCGATGGGCGCTTGGACCGGCAGCGGTCCCCGCTGTGACATCAGGGTGGTTTCTCCAATGAAGAGAGTCGGTCGACCGGTGTCATCGCTTCCGTCCAGAAGAACGGGCGTGAGGCGCCGGATCGAGGCGACCTTCATGTCGGAGAAGCTCTCCTCTCGATAGAGGTTTTCGATATCGACTTCGATGTCGCCTACGGCGGGTTGATCACTCAAGGGGTCTTCCTCCGATTTTATTCAGTCGGTTCCTGTCCGATCGGACGGTCACCGGGTGTCGAATCTTCGCAGACTCGGGTGCAAGTTCAATGCATGACACGAAATCGCTTTCGGGGTGGATTCCGTTTCTCTGTGTGGCAGTCGACCTTGAGGGTCTCACACAGGGACTTCGGGAGCCCGTCTCGACAAGGCCGGGTCCCGGAGATGTCCTGCGGATGATGCAGAACGCCGGACCCTGAAGGAAGCCTGACTGGATTGATCGACGCCGTCAGCCGGTTGCTTCCTTGAAGCAGAGCAGGAAAGAGACCCTACTCGGCGGCGGATTTGGCTTTGCTCTTGGCCTTCTTCCGCTTTCGCATGCGTTGTTTGTTGAGCCGCTTCCTGATCTTCTGCTTGCTCTTGCTTCGGGGCATATCCGGTCTCCGCGTTCTTTTGAGGACATTCAACTCGCGCGGGGTGCTTCCCACGCGAGCGCGGATCCTATCGGAGAGCGGGCCCTTCGTCGACCAATTCGGCCAGGATCGCCCCCTGGAGCCGTTGGGGGTCGGATTGGAGAGATTCGACCAGGGGCAATGCGTCCACCAGCCGGTTGACCCGGTGTACCTGGTCGGGCGACATGGCCTGGAAGGCCAGTACGAGTCCCTCGGTGCCATCGTCTCGAGCCACTTGTGCAGCAAGGCGAAGGGGCTCGATCAGTCCCGGACCATGGAGGACCAGTTCAATGTGTTGCCCGAGATCGAGATGGGGCATCGGTTCGATCTTCATGCCCAGCGCGGACAGGTTCCGAGCCATCAAGACCTTTCCGCGCCCGCATCGGTGAGAGGGAACGGGCTTGAGGTAGGGCCGTCGCGTTTCTCGCCGTCTGTCCAGGCTCTGTGTGAAATCCCGGTTGTCGGTCGTGCCTCCGATGGCCTGGGGGACCGCGATGGGCGGATCGGTTTCATCATCGAGGATCAGACCGTCCAGACTTTCGCTCGAGTAGGCGGGAAGAATGGGCATGTCGGTTTCACAGGGAGAGGTTGTTTCTTCCGGGGGGCCCAGTGACCATTCATTGAGAAGAGAGGAAAGTCGTACGCGGAGGAAATCGCTCATTCCTGCGTCCCAGAGGATCCCGGCGAAATGTCCATCCGCGCTCGTCGCTTTGGCGACACGGACGACCTCGCCATCGATTCTGAGGCTCAAGCCGCCGCTGACCTGGCTCGGCAGGATCACCGAGAGGCTACGACCCAGGGTCATTCGGTCCGGTGTGAGGATACGACAGCCACGATTCGAAATATCCATCAGGCGGGCACGGGTCCGGCCTCTTGCGTTGGCTTCCAGGGCCAGTGAAACAGAGGCTCCCACCGCAATGCGCTCTTCGCTTCTTCGCTCCTCGCCGGGGTACAGGGCTCGTCGAATCAAAAGGTCCCAGACTTCCCGGTGTCCAGGCAATCTGACCTTCAGGTGAAATCCCAGCTCATGGATCTTTTGGTGCAGCGAATCCGATTTTTCATCGGTGGCAATGATGCGAAAGGGGCATCCGGGTCGAGCACCGGCCGGTGAGCCGCGCTGCACGAGATCCGCGTGAGAAGTCGTGGTGATCAAAAGATCGAGCGGAGGCATGGAGACCTCGGCCATTTCGCGGGTGCCGGGTCGAATGTAGTCGATGCTCATTTCGTCCAGCAGAGCTGCCACATCCGTGAGTTCTCCGTCATCGAGAAGCATGACGCGAGCCGATTCTTGCATGGTTGGAATCCTTCATCGGGCCAGGGTATCCAGCCTGAACATCCTCAATCGTCAACCTGCAGCTTCGCCTGTAGGGGTTATTCCTTCTTCTACTTATCCGAAGGGGATAAAATGGGGCGCGAGAACGGCCACGGCATTGTTGCTGGCGTGGCCGAGGAAGCTGGCATGGACACTGCCCGTCCGGAGCCGCACTCCCCCGAGGTAAAGCCCGAGAACGAAAGCAGCGAGGCCTTGAGCGAGGTCCAAATGGGCGAGAGCGAAAAGCAGTGAGCTCGCCACCAGGCCGGTCTGGTTTCCAAACCGCCGCCCGAGGGCACCGAGGAGGAACCCCCTGAAAAGAAGCTCTTCCGCGAAGGCGGGTAGGAGCGCGACACCCACAAGGAGAAAGGGGAGGTGGCGGGGTTCGGTTTGAGCGAATCGGTTCTCCAATTCCGCCAGAGCGCTGTTTTCTCGCAGTCCACTGTATTCGAGAAGAAGGGCGAGAGAGAAGCTGATCAGGAGGATGCCTGCGATGACACTCGCAGCGCTGGAGAGGTTCAGGGGCCTTCTGGGTGGATTCATGCCCAGGCCGGGTCGGGCGGGCTGGCCATGCCAGGTTGCGCCGGCGACAGCGAAACACAGGAATGCGCTCTGGGTGGCCAGGATTGCGACCGCCAGGCCGAGCGTTGTGGTGTCACCGAAGCGTGCGGCCGCAAGGAGAAGGGTGGCGCCCAGGAAAAGGACGAACCGGGATTGGATGAGTCGACTTGTGGGAGGCGGCAGGTTCATGGCGGGGCCAGGGTACAAGTCCTGCTAGTCTGATGCTGTGACCCGATCTGAACTGAAAGCCTCTCTGCTTGTGGCCATGCCTCAGATGCAGGACCCGAATTTCAGCCGTACCGTCGTGCTCCTGGTGGAACACGACTCGGAGTCGAGCTTCGGGCTTGTCTTGAACAGGGAGGTGGATCTGTCTCTTGCAGACCTTTTCAGTAATCTCGGCTGTGAGTGGCATGGGCCGCAGGACGAAAGGGCGGCCTGGGGTGGCCCGGTTTCCCTTGATTCCGGCTGGATGCTCTTCGGTGACCTCCTGTCCGGTCCAGTCGAGGGAGAGGGGGTCAGCACCGTGGTGGGCGGAGTCAATCTGGCGAGCTCGATGGATGTGTTCCAGCTTCTCGCCGAGAGCCCGCCTCAGGATGTACGGTTCTTCCTGGGCTATGCGGGTTGGGGTCGAGGTCAACTCGAGTTCGAGATCGAGCAGGGGGCCTGGCTTTCGGCTGAAGCGACGCCGGAAATCGTATTCGGATTTTCGGCGGATGAGATGTGGGAAGGGGTCGTTCGCGGGCTGGGCATTGATCCGGGCAGTCTGGTTGCGACGAGTGGAGTGCATTGACCGGTTCCAGTACTGACTACGAGGTGCGTTGCTTGAGCTGTGATGTCTCCTTTCCAGTGGGGCAGAAACGCTGTATTCACTGCGGCGGAGTTCTCGGCTCACGCGGTGTGAAAGAGCTGGGATTCACGCCTGCGGAAGGATTCAAGCCTTCCGGAATTGGGTACGATTCGCAGGAAGACACGGAAGCCTTGGGTCCGGTATCGGGATCCTCTTCGGTCACGGAGGAGGAGTCGGAGGCGCCGGTCGGTCGGTTTGGTTTTCTACGCGGGGGCATGACCCTGATCTGGATCGTGCTGGCTGGACTCTATTCGATCTTGCGAGCCTGCGGAGAAGGTTGAGTTTGTTTTCGGGTTCAAGGGACACCCATTCAAGTTCATAAACGATGAGGATGAGAGAATCATGAAGGTTCGAGCCGCGATTGCTGTTGAAGCAGGACACCCGTTGGTGATTGATGAGATCGACCTGGAAGGCCCGAAGCAGGGTGAATGCCTTGTTCGCCTCGCCGCCACTGGAGTCTGTCATACGGACGCATTCACTCTATCGGGGGATGACCCGGAAGGGCTCTTTCCTGCGGTTCTCGGCCACGAGGGCGCCGGCGTCGTGGAAGAAGTCGGCCCGGGTGTGACTTCGCTTGAGGTGGGAGATCACGTGATCCCCTTGTACACGCCTGAGTGTCGGCAATGTAAATTCTGCCTTTCGGGCAAAACGAATCTCTGTGGCGCGATCCGGGACACTCAAGGTCAGGGTCTGATGCCCGACGGGACCAGTCGGATCTCGTACAAGGGCTCGAAGATTCATCATTATATGGGCACCTCGACCTTTGCGGAGTACACCGTGGTTCCTGAGATCGCTTTGGCGAAGGTCCGCAAGGATGCGCCGCTCGACAAGGTGTGCCTGCTTGGATGCGGTGTGACAACCGGTATAGGGGCAGTGCTGCATACAGCCAAGGTCGAACCCGGCTCGAGTGTCGCCGTCTTCGGTTTGGGTGGAATCGGTCTGGCGGTGATCCAGGGNGCGGTGATGGCCGGAGCGGAGCGGATCATTGCTGTGGATCTCAATGAAAAGAAATTCCCTCTTGCAAGGCAGTTCGGGGCGACGGACGAGATCAATCCCAGGTCTGTGGAGGATGTCGAGGCTGCCATCATCGAGTTGACGGATGGAGGGGTTGATTATTCCTTCGAGTGCATCGGGAATGTCGAGACCATGGGTACGGCTCTCCGTTGTTGNCATAAAGGTTGGGGCGAATCGATCATCATCGGCGTTGCGGGAGCCGGTCAGGAAATCCATGCGCGTCCGTTTCTCCTGGTGACGGGCCGGTCATGGCGTGGCACGGCTTTTGGTGGAACCAAGGGCCGCACCCAGCTTCCGGGCTTCGTGGATCGGTACATGGGGGGGAAGATCATGCTTGATGAGATGGTCAGCCGAACCCTGCCTCTTGAACAAATCAATGACGCTTTTGACTGGATGCATGATGGAGAGGTGATTCGCAGCGTCGTCCTATTTTGAGACTTCTTGAGGGGACTCAAATTTTCCTCAGGCTGTGAGCCATCCTCTTGTCAGTCAGGGCCAATCGCGGCATCTCCTCTGCAATGATGGAGAGCAATCAAAGCCAGTTGCGCCCGCACCCTCCCGCGCGTCGATCNAGCGCGGCAATGGAATCGCTGCAGCCCCGTCTCATCTGGGGTGGCAGTCGGTCCATGATCGAGATTCGTGAGAATCTCCGAAGCCTGTCCCGGTCTGATTCGTCAGTTCTCATCGTGGGCGAAACGGGCACCGGAAAAGGAATGCTGGCGCGAGAGATTCACGAGGCCTCCACTCGCCACGCACAGCCTTTTGTTCATGTGGATTGCGCCTCTCTCGCGCCGAGCATGATCGAGAGTGAACTCTTTGGCCATGAACGGGGGGCCTTTACGGGAGCCTCGAATCGGCGTGTCGGCCGTTTTGAATTGGCTTCTTGCGGAACCATCTTTCTGGATGAGATTGCAGAGTTGCCCGTGGAACTCCAGGTCAAATTGCTACGCGTCCTTCAGGAGCATTCGTTTGAGCGTGTGGGCGGCAGCCGGCCCCTTCGAATGGAGGCCCGGATCCTGGCGGCCACCAATCGGTTTCTCTGGAAGGAGATGGAGGAGAACCGGTTTCGATCCGATCTCTATTTTCGTCTTGCTGTGGTGGAAGTGGAACTCCCCCCTCTGAAAGAACGCCCAGAAGACATTCCGGCTTTGGTCGAAGAAGCGCGCCGGACGGTTTCGGTACGTCTGGGCCGATTGATTCGCCCTCCTGGTGACGATGCCTTGGCGAGGCTGGCCCGCCACCCCTGGCCCGGAAATGGTCGTGAGGTGTTCAACCTCGTGGAGCGCATTGCGGCTTGTTGGCCGGATCTTCCCTTTGATGCACNNNTGGTGGAGAAGGCTCTTCAACCGACTCGCTCTCTTCGTATGAGTGGATCCAGAGCCGAGGCGGAAATCACACGGGCTGATCTTGAGCGATGCCTGGCAGCCTGTGGCGGGAATGTGAGCATGGCTTCTAGAAGGCTGGGGATGGCTCGAAGTACCTTGCGTCGCAAGCTGGGCCTTTTGGGTCACCGCGGTGCAGGGGATGCGGCCGATCAGTTGGAGCTCCCTTTTGTAGGTGGCCAGGGGTTTTCAGAGCGACCCCGTTGAACGGGCCTGATTGCGTGCCATGGTTTCGCGGGGGAAGTCTTCCGCGGGATAGGGAGCGCATGGGCTATAATAAGCAGATGGCTGCGTCGCTATTTCTGATCTTCAGCCCCCCTCTACGCTGCAAGCATACCCCCGGGGTTGCAAAAGAGGATTGATTCGGTCCTTTGGACCTTTCTCGATGGATCTGAAGAGGGCTTGCTCAGTCGCCGATGAATGACATCGGAGGTCTTGAAGTGGGTCGCACAGAGGTTTCGATATTCGGATGAGCGATTCCAGAATCGAAGAAGAACCGCAAAAAGGACTCCGAGGCGGTTTCCCCGGGTCGGGGTTGCGTAGGTGGGGCCCGCATCTGCTTGGGGTTGCGATTCTATTGATGGCCTTTCGCCATCTGTATACGCTTGGAACCCGCTACGGATTCAGCCAGGGGGTGGAGTACTGGCTTTTCCGNCCCAACGACAACGCGCCTCTTGTGATCCTGGGACTGAGCCTTTGGCTCTTCTATNGAAGATCCAATCGGCTGCGTGCTCTGCCGCTTCAAACCGGGCCCTGGTGGTTCATTCTGCCGTGTGTTCTGATCGGCTGCGTGATTTTTTTCTGGGCCGTGTACACGTCGGCTTTCGATCTCCAGGTGTTTTCGTTGATCTTCCTGAGTTCTGCTGTGTTTGCCTCCTACTGGGGCCTTCCCGGTGTGCGGGCCGTCTGGTTGCCCATCGCCTTCCTTTTATTCGCGATTCCGCTTCCGGCCCCTCTTCTTCTGGCGGTGATCTTCAAGCTGCAGATCTGGACTGCGGCATCCAGCGGCTGGATGTTGAACATGCTCGGATTGCCTGCCCTCGTCACGGGTGACCAGATTCTCCGGGTCAATCAAGCCTTTCAGGTCATTGAGGGCTGTAGTGGAATGCGCTCGATCCAGATCCTCACCATGCTTTCCGTCCTTCTGGTCGACCTTTTCCAAAGGCGTGGATGGCATGCCGTCGTNCTNATTGTGGCGGCCCCTTTGGTGGCCTTCGCGCTCAACGGGCTTCGCGTCTTGACGCTGATCCTGAACCCCCACTCGGAAATCATCGCCATCCACAACCTCCAGGGCATTGTGATTCTTCTCTTGGGCCTCCTCATGGTCTATGGGCTCGANATCGTGCTGGATCGATTCCCACGTCTCAATCCCGGGTTCTCGTCCCTTCCCGCGCCATCGGGCCGTTTCAGGCCGAATGGGGCTCTCATTCTGGTCTTTTTCCTGGCGACCGTGACCCANGTCGGGTTCTTTTTCGGGCCCGTCTGGCAGGCCCCGGCAGACACGGCCCCCGCCCTCTACGCCAGCGTGAGCGATGCGCTGACCAAGTGGTCTTCGGANAAGGTCAAGCCGGACTTCATGTTTCGTGGCAGCGCTCGCTTCGGCGAAGTCTTCGAGCGCCGGTATTTTGCGAACCGTGGAGAGGTCACGGTTTTTGTGGCCGAATCCGATTATCTGCAAAGAGGTGGCAGCCCTCTTTCCCCGATTACGGCCGTACCGGGTTCGGGTTGGCGGGTCCTGACGGATGAAGAGTTGAAGCTCCCGGACGGCCAGTGGGTCCACGAGCGAACAGTGGACAAAGGAAAGAGGCGCCTCCTGATCTGGCATTGGGTTCTGGGCTCGGAGGGCCTCCTGGGTGANACCTGGCGGTCTTTTCTGGCCTTGGACCGGAGCCCCTTCGCTCGCCCGGATCCGATTATCGTGGTTCGGCTTGAAACGGGTCTGGAGAGTCGCCGAGCAGTCGGGTTTGAGGCGGCCTCGGAACGGCTTGAAAAGATAGAAGCCATACTTCGCCCGGTTCTACTGCGCTTGAGGCCCTCGGCCTCTGATCTTCCGTCCTGAGGCG
Source organism: Spirochaeta sp. (assembly GCA_002691025.1). Lineage (GTDB taxonomy): Bacteria > Myxococcota_A > UBA9160 > UBA9160 > UBA4427 > MED660. The sequence continues at coordinate 55,789 of NZGT01000061.1, forward strand.
TGGTATCGAGCCTGAGGACCAGGGTACCCTTAGGGGATATGCGGGATCGGCCCCTCGCCCTTGGAAGTCCTTGGCCCATACCCGATGTGACTATGAAGCGAATGACCCATNGGAGACCCATTTGGGAACGAGGTTTCCCTATTGTTGAAACTATTTTGACAAATGANGTGAATGAANCCCTCTGGAGCCNTTNGNTNGCNGCTCAGGGGCTGNNNNCNTCGGCACGCGCATTGCATGTCTANCGNNGCNGAATAGGNNCGNGATNNCCCCCCAGGGGGTANNNNATCAACCCNAATTACNGCANGNCCTCTTCACNAAAATGGTTCGAAANTGATTCAAAAACGAGTTTGACCTAAGCCTAGCGATGNTGATAGGGTGCAAGAGATGCAGATGGGATTCCTTCCCATCGCAAGGCTCCACGACGGAAATCTCAGAGGAGAATAACGGAATGATGAGAAACCTTATTGTGCTTGGATGCACCGCTCTGCTGACGATCGGCCTTTCTTTTGGCGCGTTCGCCGGCGCTGCGCCCGACNCGGATGCNGATGGTGTCCCGGACGCATACGATAATTGTGTTGATACTCAGAACGGTCCGGCTGCTTCAGTCTATCCTGGTTGTAGCGGTCAGCAGGACTATGCGGGTAACGGTTATGGACAGCCCTGTGATCAGGATGTCAATCATGACGGTGCCGTAGGTCTTGATGATGTTGGTGACGTGCTCTCTGCCCTCGGTACGGGTGGTCCGGCGCTGGATGCCGACTTCAACTGTGATGGCGGTGTGGGTCTCGACGACCTCGGCGACATCCTGAACGCACTCGGTGGCACACCCGGCCCCTCCGGTCTGGTTTGTGCGGCCCCGACGGCCACGGGCTGCGTTGCATCATAAACCGTGATTTGGTGCCAGCAGGGCCTCGGCNCTGCTGGCAGATGCATCAAGTTCGTTCGTTCTTAGTTCCAAATGTTCCAAATGTTCTAATTGGATTAGTAAGTAAGTNTTCTTTGAAAGCACGTGTAATTCGGTACTTAGGCTTAAGTGTTTTCAAAGGACTTGAACACCTTATATAAGGGAGATAATTGGATGCGACTTTTGATTACCAACCTGCTGGCTTCGGCACTCCTGATCTTCGGGGCTGCTTCGGCACATGCATTTGCAACAACGATGACCAGCAACTACAGCAACGGCACAGTGCTGACCACGGGNGACACCGTGAGCGTCACGGTGAACTTCGNCAGTGAAGGNGNGGCGNNNATTTCGCTTCTTTCTGTCAGTGTCCTGTTCAACGACNNCATCATGTCGTGGGACCAGGGTTCCAGCTCGAGCCCCTCGTACGCGCTCTATGTTTCGGGCGGTAAGGGAAACCAGTACCTCNTTCCCGCCACCACGAACCTGACGCTTCGAACGGGCACCAGCAACCAGATCCTTCTGGACTTCCAGAACACTGCCCTGCCGGGTGGTAACCGGGATNCCGGTTCCTTCGACATGGCNACCTTGGTGTTCAGCGTAGCNGACACNGGTNNNGGCCTNGCGGCNTTCACCCTGAGCAACAACTCACCGGGTAACATCCTGCAGCTTTCGGATGGCTCCAACCCGGCGAATGCTCTTTCGGGTGACTTCGACGTCGTGACTCCCGAACCGACCACTGCTCTTCTGGTGGGTCTCGGTCTCGCGGGTCTGGGCGTGGCAGGTCGACGCCGAGCCTAGTTGTAAGACTAGACAAGCTCAAAGAAGACCCCCTGGTCGCCTAGGCCAGGGGGTTTTTCTTTTTGTGGGCCTCTCTTCTCTCGGCTTCGCCCGTCCTCATGCATGGGAGGTGAAGGAGGATGGGGTCGGGAATTCCGACTCGAGGTTCAGGGGGCCGATTCCCGAATCGGGGCGCCGTCCCGAATGAGTGTGAGGTGGCCGCGGACTTCGTCGATGATCTCCGGGGCTGCATTCGCGGCTTCAAGGAGACGGAGGCTTTCTCTTGAGACCGCTTCNGCTCGTTTGAAGTCTCCTTGGGTTGCGAGAGCGGCCGAGAAGGTATCGAGATAGGCGGCCTGTGTGGTNCCNGGGTCGTTCGCCAGCATGTCTTCNATGANGGCCACGGCNCGCTCTCCGTTGCGGATCGTTTCATCGGAAGAGGTGGCCAGTAGCCAGGCGAGATCGTTACGATTGGCTTTGTCGAGGGGACAGGCTTCGGCTCCGTCTTCCAGGAGAGCTACGAAGTCCGGGTAGCGTCCCTGATTTCGTAAGAGGACGCCCAGTTCGGAACGACTCTTGTATTCACAGGGCTCCAGATCAAGGAGTTCGCCGAACGTCAGGATGGATTCCTCCTTCCGTTCGAGCCTGCTCAGGGCACGCGCTGTAAGTAGAAGGACCTGGGTGGATTCGGGTGCTTTCAGCCGGATCGGCTCAAGCAGGTTCAAGGCTTCCTGGGCTTTCTCTCGGCGTAGATAACCTTGAGCCCTGGCGACGCCTTCGGCGCTCTCGACCATGGAATTGGGGTCGGCGCCATAGAGGTCGAGAGGGGACTCGCCGGCTTCGATTTCCATCCGAGGAGCGTGAGCCACGTATCCGAGGGCGATCAATTCGGCGGCGATCTGTTCATCGATTTCAGCTTGCGCAGAAGTTTCGGCGGTCATTGTGTCGGTGAGGAGGACCTCGAGTTCGTCCCGCATCGCGACAACCCGTTCGGGGTGCTCTTGGGCCAGGTTGGTCAATTCATTCGGATCTTCTTTCACGTTGTAGAGCTCTGGATTGGTTTTGTGGATGTACTTCCAGTCGCCTTTTCTCAGGTACCGGAGTGTCGGTAGGCTGAAGGTGGCCGCAAACCGAGTGGCCTCCCCATACGCGGGGCGGTCCTGGGAGTCCGGGTCTCCTTTGATCATGGGCAGGAGTGATTTTCCATCGAGCTCGTCTGGCATGGGAATGCCCAGGAGTTCGAGAACCGTCGGCAGGATGTCGATGGTCCGCGCCAGAGAAGGGATCCGCTTTCCTCCCGTCAGCCGATCCGGGGCCCACAGGATCAGAGGGACTCTCATCGTACTGTTGTAGACGAAGTAGCTGTGGGTGGGCTCGCCGTGGTCGTCCAGGCCTTCGCCGTGGTCGGCGGTGAGGACGATGATCGTATCCTCATCGAGGGCCAGTTCCTTGAGGCCTTCCAGGAGCCTTCCAATCTGCTCATCCACATAGGCGACCTCGGCGTGGTAAGGGCTCTCTTGGAACCTTCTGCGGAAGGCTTGGGGCGCATAGTAGGGATTGTGGGGATCAAAATAATGGAGCCATAGAAAGAAGGGATCCTTTCCGTATCGTTGCATGAACTCAAGAGCCCGATTCGTGATGTCCGCTCCGTCTCGGGTCAGCGGTTTTTCAGAGTCGTGCTGGGTGGGAACCGACTTGAGGGTGACGTTGCGACTCAAGGCGCCTCGCTGGTGGGTGAATCCCTGGGTGATTCGCGTTTCCTTTCTGAGTACCGGCGCTGCGATTTCGGCCGCGGTCCGGTAGCCGGCGTCCGTCAGGATCTCGGCCAGCGTGATTTCGGCTTCAGGGAGGATGAATCCCGCGTTGGCCCGGACGCCGTGATGGTGAGGCCACTGACCGGTCAGGATCGAGGCATGGGAGGGAAGGGTTTCCGGGTTGGTCGTCATGGCGTGGTCGAAGACGATCCCTTCTTTTCCCATTCGGTCGATATGAGGGGAGGGCTTCTTTTCCTGGCCATAGATTCCCAGGGCGTCGGCCCGCAAGGTGTCGAGCGTGATCAGGATCAGGTTGGGTTTGTCAGATCGGGAGGTCGGAGCAGGTGCGGGTATGGCGCTCGTGGCCGGATCGGGCGGTGGTGGCGAAGACTCTGGATTTCCACATGAGAATGAGAGCCCGAGCAAGAGGGCCAGGGTCAAGAGGGCGGATTCTGTTTGTCGCATTTCGGGAATTCTCGCTTTCAAGGAATGACATAACCGAGAGCGCGTAATCGCTCTATTTCAAGCGGGTCCAGTTCAATCCCCTGAGAGGGATTGATGGCGGGAGAGCGGTTCGCTCTGCGTGCCTCAAGAGCATTCCACAATTTCCCAGTCAACTCGGGGTGGAGAGCCGCGACGTCTTTCTGCTCGTCGGGGTCTGTGGATAGGTCGTAGAGAACCGGTGCGTCTTCACCGACGCGGTAGACCAGCTTATAGGGCCCCTGTCGAACGGAAAAATAGAAAGGGGCACTTTCGCCCATGACTTCGACGAGGTCGACTCCCGCCGACGCTTCTCCAAATTGAAGCCTTTCCAGGAAAAGCGGCGAGATGATGGGGTGGGTCTGCGGATCGAGAAGGGGAGTGAGGTCCATGCCAGCCAGGGAGTCGTCCGGCGGAAGTCCTGCCCACGACAGAAGGGTGGCCGGAATGTCGACGAGGGAGACGGGGGTTTCGATTTTCAGACCCTGGGGCAGCCCCTCGCCCCTCATGATCAGGGGAATTCGGAGAGACTCCTGATAGGTGGTCAAATGATGGAAGACACGCCCGTGCTCCATGAACTCCTCGCCGTGATCGGAGGTGATCACGGCGATTCCATGCTCGAGAAGGCCCCGGTTTTCCAGGAAGGAGAAGAGTCGGCCCAGTTCATCATCGATCTGTCGGATTCCGGCGTCGTAGAGGGTTTCCAGATGTTGTATATCGGCCTCTTCGAGGGTGGGCTTTTCAATTTCCTTCCCGATCTCGATGGGATCGGGTCCGCTTCCCAGAGTGCATTTCTCGGCGTCAAAATCCTTTTTGCACATCTCCACGTATTCATCCGGGAGATTGATCAATTGCAACTGCAGTCCGGTCCCGTCGATCTCTCCCTGGTAGGGCTCGACAAATTTCTTTTCGTAGCGGGAAAGGGAAGTGTAGTCACTGTGGACATCGTAGTAGTGGATGAAGAGGAAGAGGGGGGCCGTCCTTTCCTCTTCCAGCCATGCCATGGCCTGATTGGTGATCTGATCATTGGGAAGTTTACGGTCCGCCTCGTCCTGGATGAAGAGAAAGTCCTCGAAACCACGCTGCAGTTGGAATTGCGGATTCCCCAGCCAGATGGTGTTGACCACCGCAGCGGTGTCCCAGCCCGCGGCCGCCAGTTTCTCGGCCAGGGTGGGGACTCCTTGGGAGAGGGGATAGGCGGCGCTTACGGCCCCATGCTGTTGGGGGTAGAGGCCGGTAAAGAGAGACGCATGAGCGGGAAGAGTCCAGGGGGCCACTGAACTGGCATCGAGAAAGGTCACACCTTCCGAAGCAAAGAGGTCGATCCGGGGTGAAGTGAAGCGGGAGTGGCCGTATAGAGTGAGATGGTCGGCCCGCAAAGTATCGATGGAGATGAGAATGATCAGTTCGGGCGGAGCGATGGTGGAGAGGGCCGCGTCCGGTTCATCCACAGGGGGCTCGTGACAGGAGATCGAAAATCCCAGAATCGCGATCCACAGGATCGTGCCGCGTACCCAACTTGTTCTTGAGTCCAGTTGCATTGTCATCCGTTTCGTCGTCGGTGCGACTCTACGAGTTCACCGGATATAGCCGAGGGCTCTTAATCGCTCGAGCTCATCTGATTCGAGGTCGATCTGGTTTTCTGGATTCGGAGAGGGGGCGAAGTCGGAATACCGAGCCCTCATTTCGGCCAATAGCGGTTCCGCCACTTCCGGGTACTCACTTCGTATGTCGTTTTGTTCGTAGGGGTCTTGCGATAGATCATAGAGCCAGGCGTCATCGGCTTTGGAATCGTAGATCAGTTTATAGGATCCTTTGCGCACCGATCTGTATACCGGATAGATTTCATCCATCATGAGTTGGTACGAGAGCCCGCCCGCAGCTTCTCCATAGAGGAAACGATCTCCGAATTCGGCCTCGGGTTTTCTGCCCATCAAGGGAAGCAGGCTCAGACCGTCGAGCTCCTCGGGAACGGCGAGGCCAGCCATGGTCAGGACGGTGGGCACGATATCGATGACGGAGACCGGCGCATCGATGCGAAGTCCGGCGGGCACACCCTGTCCACGAAAGATCAGGGGCACGTGAAGAATCTCTTGATAGACGGTCAGGAAGTGGTCGACTCTTCCATGCTCCATGAATTCTTCGCCGTGATCGGAAACGATGACGACGAGGCTTTCTGATTCCGAGCCGTTCTTTGTCACCGCCGAAAAGAGGCGTCCGAGTTCGGTATCGAGTTGACGTATGCCCGCATCGTAGAGTTGTTCCAGATGCTTTACGTCGTTTTCGTCCAGAATGAGCTTTTCGACTGTTTTGTCCACCGCGAGATATTTCTCAAGAGTTCCGATTCGACATTTCGATGGATCGTATTCTTTGTGGCACATCTCAAGGAAATCGTCTTCAAAGCTGGCGGTGGCGAGTTGCCAGGCCGTCCCATCGACTTCGCCGTTGTATTCCGTGACGAAGAGTCGCTCGTATTCGGGAAGTGACGCGTAGTCGGCGTGAACATCGTAGTAGTGGACGAAAAGGAAGAGTGGTTTGTCTTGGTGTTCTGAGATCCAGTTGATGGCCTGGTCTGTGATCCAGGTGTTGGGGGCTCTCCGGTCCATGGTGTCGTCGATGAAAAGGTACTGATCAAAATCCCGGGTGAGGCGAAAGGGTTCTTTCTTGAGCCAGGTCGAGTTCACCACCGCGGCGGTCTGATAACCGTGACTTTTCAACATTCCTGCGAGAGAATCGACTTCTTCAGGCAGAGCCGAGTCAAAGCGCATTACGCCATGGTTCAAGGGATTGCGCCCTGTGAGAATCGAAGCATGGGCGGGAAGCGTCCAGGGCGAAGTGGAACTGGCATCGGTAAAAACCGTGCCTTCACTGGCGAAGATATCCAGAGTGGGCGAGGTCATCCGGGGGGACCCGTATAGGCCGAGATGGTCGGCTCTGAGCGTATCGATGGATACGAGCACGATCAGGCGGGGGGACGAGGGGGCCTGGTTTTCTGGCTCGGCCTCCTGGGGCGAGGCGGCGCCTGTCTGCTCCAGGGGCCCGGTGTCGGAGGGCTCAGGAGAACATCCCGAGAACAAGCACACCGAAAGGGCCAGAGCCCCCAAAACGGCTCCCATGCGGCGCTCTGATTGCGACATCCCCTGCAATATACCCCTCCCAGAAGGCAACGTCAGAGGCCCAGGCCTGTGTCCCCTCGGGGCATTTCGGTTTGTGGGATTGACCGAACCTACCGCTCGCCCATAGAATTCGGGTTCTGTAGGGTCTCGTTCCCCGTTGGAGTGGGAATTCAGATTTCTTTTTCGGAAGCGATGCGCGTTCTCCAAGACGCCGTAGGAGCAAAAATAGAATGACGATGTTCAGTCGGATGATTGTGGTTTTCGCTGGGGTGTCCCTTTGTGTCTTGATCGGCGTGGGGTGCGGTGGCGATGAGGCGACCCAAGGCGATGGCGCTGCTGCGAACCAGACCGAGACCGAACGCCCCGCCTACAAGGCTCCGCCCACCAATGAGATGCCTCCGATGGCGTCCGATATAGCGGTCACGATCCAGGAAGAGCTCAAAGTCAAGCAGGAGTTGCCCGACTACTACCCGGAAGACGGTCCTCTCTACCCCGATACCCTTCCGAGCAACATTCGCGTCAAGGGAAGCAAGGTCACCATGGGTTTTGGGACAGCGGATCCGGCCGACCAGGTGGCCGACTACCTGGAATCCGATCTCCAGTCGAAGGGGTGGACCGTTCTACCGGTTCAGGAGGTTCCGACAGGTTCGGTGATCCAGGGTTCGAAGGACGGGCGTAATGTCACAGTCCTGGTTTCACACCTGAGCGAGAGTGGGGATGAGTACGCCACCATGATCATGGTTTCGGTGCAGCGCTGATTCTGATCCTGCGGTTTTCTCTCATGACTTCAGTGCGCGGCGCCCTTCTGCGCCTTCTTCTGCTGCTTGCGTGTTTCTTGCTTGCGTGTGGGGATGCAGAGAACGCTTCGCCGCCCGAGGAGGTCGCACAGCCCGGATTCGAAGGGCCTCGGGCCATCGTGCTGGTTTCGATCGATACGCTCCGGGCCGATCATCTGGGTCTCTATGGTCACGAGCGCTTCACGTCTCCTGTCCTGGATGAGGTGGCGAGGCAGGGTGTGGTTTTCGAGGATGCAAGCGCTCCATCACCGTGGACGTTGCCTTCTCATGCGTCCATGTTGAGCGGACTCTCGCCCTTCCAGCACGGCCTCGTCAGTGCTCAGCGCGGCCTTTCCTCGGAAGTCGAGACCTTGGCGGATTGGTTCAACGTGGCCGGCTGGAAGACGTCGGCCATTGTGAACACCCTGTTTCTTCGCCGGGAGAAACACGGAATCACCCGGGGCTTTGAGGACTATCTGGCCGTCAAGCGCAGCGACTACAAGCAGAAGGAACCGTCAAGCTGGGTCACCGACGAAGCGATTGCGCGGATTCAGGACCAGGGAGAGGACCCTCTTTTCCTTTTTGTCCACTACTACGATGTCCACGCTGATTACACGTCTCTTGAAGCCTACGAGAAGGTCCTGGTGGGGCCTTATGAGGGCTCGGCGGACGGTTCCGCGTGGCAACTCATGCGGGCCAACTTCGACCCGGTTCATATTGAAGGCTGTCTGGCCGAATTTGATCCCGATCGGTGTGAGTACGGGAGCAAGGAAATTCCTCGTCGGATCGATGCCGATATGGAGCGTGTGAGTTTTGACGGCGAGGACGTCCGTCACTTGAGAGAACTCTATGACGCAGGCATCCGCCAGATGGATACAGAGTTGGGCCGGCTTTTCTCTTTTCTCAAGGAGACGGGGCGGGATCAGGACACACTCATTGTCGTCACTTCGGATCACGGGGAAGAGTTCATGGAACATGGCCGGGTTGATCACTTCCTGACCATGTACCAGGAGAGTCTGCGCGTGCCGTTGATTCTCAGCGGTCCCGGGATCCCGGACGGAGAGCGCTTTGGCGAGCCCGTTTCGCTCATCGATATTGCGCCCACCGTGCTGTCTCTGGCCGATCTGCCGATCCCCGATCGTGTCGAAGGTCGGGATCTGTCGGCGCTATGGCGAGGCGGAGAGGCGTTTGATTGGCAGGAGCGATTGCTTTTCGGAGAGGCGAGCGGGGGTCATGAGCACGCGCATTGGTTACCCGACGTCTACCCCATCTATCGGTCTGTGCGAGAGGGTCGCTACAAATTGGTCGAGCGAAAGCAGGGGGCTGAGCTGAGCTTCGAACTGTTTGACCTTGAACTGGATGAGGGCGAACAGAACAACCTGTACGATGAGAAGCCCGAGGTCGCCTCTCGGTTGATCGCGTATCTGTCCGGACGGGATCAAACGCAGGGCGGAGGGTCAGGGCCTCAGGGCGCGGAAGTAGAACTTGATGCCGCGGAGCGCGAAGAACTTCGCGCTCTGGGGTACGTGCCCTGAAAGAAGAATCCTGGCTCATGGAGGGCCCGGCTTCTTGTTTGCGTCGGAGTCCCAAAGAAAAAGGCCTCTCCCACAATGGGAAGAGGCCTTTTTCTTTTCACACAGAACCCAATGGATGGATGGGTTGCTTCGACTAGCTCCGCTTGGCTCGGATTCGCAGACCCGCCATGGAGAGCAGTGCGAAGATGGACAGGCTCGCAGCCGTCGGCTCCGGGATCTGGATGGAAACGGAACCGGTTCCGGCGAGAACGTTTTCCGGTCGGCTGCCATCTTCAAGCTGCAGAATGTTGCCCGGAGAGCTGTTGCTGAGGTCAAAGTTGGCCAATCCGTTGTTGATGGCGGTGAAGTTCAGGATGGCCATCGTGAAACCACACTCCAACGCGGCTTCGCCGTCGAGGAGGTAGTTACCGCATCGATCTCGGTTACCGCCGGGAAGAGCGTTGTTCTGCCAGTCCATGAGGATCTGATCGTTGGTGTTGGCTCGAAGAGTCAGGTTCGTGGTGGCCGGCAGAAGGTACGCATTGCCCTTGCCGCCAGAGACATAAAGAGCATAAGACGGCGTCAGTGAGGATTGCTGATTGTAGGTCACCAGCGAGGTGTTGAAGAGAACGCTGACGGAGACGAGCTCAATTCCTACGTAGGGATCATCACCAACTGTGGAAAAATCCACAACGATGTCCATCGTGTCGCCGATCTCGGCGCTCGACGGCCCATCGACGAAGATGGATGTCTCAAAAGCACTTGCCGTTGAAACTGAGAATACAAACATGAGAGCCACTACTGCTGAAACTACAAACTGTCGCATGACCTTGGTTTCTCCTTTAATTCCCCTGCCTCTCGGCTTGGGCGTTCTTCAGTACGAATAAAATATGGAACTTGCTCTACCCAGGCCGCACACCCGTTTCGCGATGCGCGGTGTAATTGCCTTGAATTCGTCTATTTCGGTTGATTCTGGAGGTGCTCCCCGACGTCATCCAAACCCAGGCCGCCGTCTTTGTTGTAATCGCAGTTGGCGAGTCCCGGCTGATCGGCGGGTTGGTTGAGAGAGGCCATGAGGGTGTCCATGTCGGCCTGATCGACTTGACCGTCGTTGTTGCAGTCCCCATCCACGGCGAGCGCCGAACCGGGTGCGAGCGCAAAAGCACCGAACATCGCCATGATCAAAAAACTTTTCATCTGATGCTCCTCCAGTCGGCTGCGAACTTTTATTCCAAGTGTCGAATTCTATCGCAGTCGCTTCTCCCGAGCATATTGACGTACGAATTCGCGAGAAGCGATGAGAATACTTACGGAACAAAACGC
>NZGT01000062.1 GCA_002691025.1 Spirochaeta sp.
AAGTGGCGGGCGCCACGGCCTATATGTTTGCGGGAATCGGCCTCTCCTTGTCGGGATTCGATCAGACCCTGAGCGAGCAACCCGCGAGTGCGCTCTGGACGATTCGTGGGCTGGCCTCCATCGCGCCGGCCGCCTTCATCATCCTCGGACTCTTTGCAGCCCGAGCCTACCCTCTCACNCGTGCCCGGCACGAAGAAATCATCGACGCACTGGGCGCAAAGGAGAAGCGAGCCTGAGTCGGCTTCACACCAGGCCCTGAAGCAGGCCTCCCCTCTCGAATGGATCCGTTCCCAAGCCAGGGCCAGNATCAACTCGGAGCAAAGAAGGCCCAGAGATTCTTCAAGGTTGCAGGCACGGAATGCCAGAGCACGATCAGGAGCACGACAGGCACGGCAAAACGGAGAAGCTCACGCCAGACACGAAGCAGCCCAGGAGACAGGTCGCTTCCAGAACGGGCTTCGCCAATCGGGTCATCCATGAACCAACCGACAAAAACCGCAAGCGCGAGACCGCCTGCNAGCAAGAAGAGGTTGTTGGCGACCTGATCCATCAGATCCAGAATGCCGATATTCCAGGCCGCTGCGCTTCCCATCAAGGCAATGGCCAGACCACCCACCCAGACAGCTCGCGTTCGTGACCAGCCCAACCCATCGACGGCCGCGGCCACGACCACCTCGAGCAACGAGATTGCCGAAGTCAACGCGCCCACCACCAGCGCCGCAAAGAACATGGGGCCAATGATGTGCCCCGCCGCGCCCATGGCCGAAAAGGCCTTGGGAAGCGCAACAAAAAGAGCACCCAAGGTGCTCTCACCGACATCCGCTTGAAGCCCCAGCGCAAAAATGATCGGGAAGACCATGAGCCCCGCCACAAAGGCCACGGCAAAGTCCATTCCACCGATCCAGACCGACTCACTCGGAAGGTCCGACCGTGCGGGCAGGTAACTGGCAAACGTAATCATGGCGCCCATGCCGAGACTCAAGCTGAAAAATGCCTGGCCGGCTGCGCTGATCAGGACCTCCATGGAAAATGCGTTGCTGAAATCAGTGTTGAGGTAATACGCATATCCCGCGCTGGCCCCGGGCAGAGTGGCCGCATAGAGNGCGATGGCACACACGAGAATGAAGAGAAGAGGCATGGCCACCATCGCCACGCGCTCGATGCCTCGGCTTACTCCACCGACCACGATCCACATCACCAAGGCCATGAAGAGGATGTGATACGCAAAGGCATCGCCGCCTTGACTGATTTCCGCAAAGCGGGAGCCTGGATCCTCAGGCATGGCCAAAAAGATCGACTCGATCCCGTAGCGAAGAGTCCACCCTGCGATCACCGAGTAGTAGGCCAGGATCAAAAAACCCGTCGCCACGAAGAACCAGCCCAGGACACTCCAACGGCGGCTCCCGAAATGTTTCAGCGCGAGAACCGGACTCGTNCCCGCACCGCGACCCACAGCGAGTTCGGCCAACAGGACGGGAAGTCCGATNCCCACCGTGAAAAGCAGATAGAGCGCCACAAAAGCCGCACCGCCCTGCTCGGCGGTGAGATAGGAGAAGCGCCACATGTTTCCAAGGCCCACCGCGGAGCCCACCGCCGCCGCGAGGAAACCCGCCCTACTCCTCCATTGATCCCGTTTCGCCATGCGACCTCCCCCTTTGGCAACCAAGACTCATGCAGAAACCTCGCCAGAAAATAACGGGTGTTGCTCGTTCCTCATTCTCGTTTTACTTTCGCCTCCTGACGAACACCGACAAAGCCCTCTCCAGTGGCCTCNNTCCCAATCCAGGAAATACGCGAGAGTCACGGACCCGGATCGCGCGCNATCTGATAGAACGGCCCCTCCAATCGAGACGACAGCCAGGAGTGACACTTGTCCAACCCACATCCCCTCGCCGAAACGCTGAAGAGACTCGATGGGAGAGGCTACAAAGCCTACTCGGGTCTCCGGGGCCCTCATCAATTCCCTTTGTTTACGCTCTGCATCGATCACGTGCAGGGCGACCNTTTCGCCGCCCCGTCCCGTATCCGCCTACGGGTCCCCCGAGAAATCGCCCTTCATCCCGAAGCACTCCTTTCAACGCCGGTTCGCCGGGTCGCATTCGGCGACTGGCTGGCCCGAAGAGTCCAGAAANCCATCCACTCCAAACCTGTTCCTGAAGCAGGCTCGTCACAAAGAGAGGCTCGCCCCGGCCGTGGTTTCTCTCGTCGAGGGGGCGGAAGCGGAAAAAGCGGAATCATCGCAATCGATGCAGGCGGCCAGGAAGTGCTTGAACGATCCGCCATCAGGATTGAAGCCGATTGGGTGGAGGCGCGCCTGGAANTCGGTCTTCCGGCCGCGGGTCGTCGCATCCTGGCACGAGAAGCGATTGTGCTTCTCACACAGAGACTGCCTGAGATCGTCGAAAGAGCACTGATCTGGGATTCATCCGAGACAGACGAAGCCACAAACTTTGTTCAATGCGTGGAAAACCAGGAATCCATTCGCAGCCAACTGAAACAAGCGGGACTGGTGGCTTTCATCGCCGATGGCTCCCTCCTTCCCCGAAGCACAGGCGCCACGAGCACACCGATGCGGGCCGACCGGATTGTTCCGTTTCAGTCGCCGGAGTCTCTCGCCGTGCATCTCCCGATCCCGAATCCACGCCGGGAAGACGGCAGCACGGAACTGCGGGGCATGGGNATCCAGAAGGGAGTGACTCTCATCGTCGGNGGTGGATACCATGGTAAGTCCACTCTCTTGAACGCCATCGAAAACGGGGTCTACCCGCACATTCCCGGAGATGGACGTGACTACGTGATCTCTTCTCCCGANCTGGTGAANATCCGGGCCGAGGATGGGCGGTCCGTCCGAGGCGTCGACATCCATGCGTTCATCGGCACNCTTCCCTCGGGCCCAGACGAATTGGAATCAGGAAAGAGCGAACGCACACGATCCTTTTCCACCGAAGATGCCAGCGGCTCTACGAGTCAGGCCGCTGCCATCGCGGAAGCCATCGAAGCCGGATCAGATGGACTCCTACTGGACGAAGACACCTCCGCCACGAATTTCATGCTTCGCGATGGACGGATGCAGAAACTGGTCCAAGCCGAAAACGAACCCATTACGCCTTTTGTAGACCGGGTACGCGAAATCCTTGATGACTTCGATGTCTCCAGCATCTTGGTGATGGGTGGATCGGGTGACTACTTCGACGTGGCAGATACCGTCATCATGATGAAGAACTATCAGGCATCCGATGCAACCCGCGAAGCCAGGGAGATCGCCCAGGAGATGAACAACGGTCGNCGCTCCGAATCNCGATGCCTTCTTGAGCCATTTACACCTCGCCGACCCGTGGCAGAAAGCATCNTTGCATCACGAGGCAGGAAACCCGTAAAGATTTCGGCCAAGAGCCGCGAGTTGATCCTCTACGGCGAAGAAGAAATCGACCTTCGGCACTTGACCCAGATCGTCGATGCAAGCCAGACCCGAGCCATCGCATGGGCGATCCATCTCGCCACCCGGAACTGCATGNCTCCCCTTGAAGCGGACTCTTCGCGCAAGAGACCCACGCTGACCCAGGTCCTCGATGCACTGGAATCCACTTTCGACGAGCAGGGCCTGGACGTGCTCGGCCACACGCATCGCACCCTGCCGCTACCCGATCACCCTGGACGTTTCGCACGCCCGCGCCGACATGAAGTCGCCGGAGCACTCAATCGACTCCGGTCACTGCTCGTTGAAACGGGTGANGNCCAGGACTGAGTTACCAACCCGCCAGGTCAGCCGAACGACTTCGATGCTGTGCGGGGGTGCCAAGAAAAGCCCGATCGAACATGGCTCTCTTGAACCACATCTGCACATCACACTCCCAGGTAAAGCCCAGGCCGCCGTGCGCCTCCACGGCATCGCGCGCCACTTGCATGAAACGGTCCGTCACATGGGCTTTGGCCGTGGCCGCAATATGTTCAGCCTCGTCCTTTTCATGGTCCTGGGCGTACGCGGCAAACCAGTAGAGACCGCGACTCGGCTCGACGTCCAGCGCCATCGAGGCCAACTGGTGCTTGAGAGCCTGGAAGTGACCGATGGTGACGCCGAACTGCTCCCGGGTCTTTGCGTACTCCACGCTCATCTCCAGCAATCTCTGTGCTCCGCCGAACGCATCAGCCGCACAAAGAACCAGACCGACATCCCGAAGCCGATGGGCGGCCGCTTCTCCATCCACCAACAATTCGCAAGGCGCAGCCTTGAAGGTGATTCGACTCATTCGACGAGTCCGATCGGCTCCATCCACCGCCTCGAGGCTGACCCCTTGGGCCGATCTCTCCACGAGACCCAGACGCCCGCCCGAAAGCCCGACNACGATGATGTCCGCNATATCGGCACAGGTGACGAAGTCCTTCTCTCCCGTGATCGTCGAATCACCAGTCAACTGCCAATCACCGGGAAGCCATCCGCCTTCCGCATCGGCCAGAGCCACCGTGCCTACGGCATCGCCTGTCGCCAAGAGGGGCAACCATTTCGCCTTCTGTTCCGCCGAACCACCCGCCTCGATGGCCAGGGCCGCCAGAGCGTGCCCCAGGAAGGGCCCGGGCGCTGCGTGGTAGCCCAGGGTTTCAGCCGCCACCGCGAGATCAAGGACCTCCAGACCTGCGCCACCGTATTCCTCTGCAATCGCCAATCCGGCAATCCCCAACTCCACCAGCGATTTCCAGAGATCGGGATCGTGACCGGTGTCGCCGTCGAAGATTTCGCGAAGACGAGTCATCGGGAANTCGTTTTCCAGGAGCCCTCCGAGACTCTGCTGGAGCATCTGCTGTTCTTCCGTCAGATCAAAATTCACTTTTCATTACTCCTGTTCGCGGCCGCATCGCGGGGCAGACCGAGGCCGCGCTCCGCAATCACGTTTCTCTGGACATTGGCCGTNCCGCCTGCGATGGCGATACCCAGGGAATACATGTACTGCCCGATCCAGCCCTGGCTGGTGCTGGACCGCTGTCCCATTTCCGCGCCTCCAGCGGAGAGCAGGCCGTCGTCCCCGATCAGATCCATGGAGAGCTTCGCCACTTTGTGGCCAATCTCGGTGGAGAAGAGCTTCATCATCATATTGATGATGCCCGCATCTCCCCCCTTGGCATCCTGGGTGAGTTGTCGATAGCCCGAATACTGATGAGCCATGACGTGACCTTCCAACTCGGCCAGGGCCTGACGGATATCCGTATGCTCGATAGCCGGNCGACCGTCGATGGTCGTCTCCCGAGCGAGCTTCACCAGNCCCGAAAGGGCCGAGCGGGTCTGCTGCGCGGCGCCGATGGAGTTACGTTCGTGCTTGAGCGTGGTGCGCGAAACCAACCAACCTTCGCCTCTCTTACCCACGATCCAGTCTTTCGGCGTTCGCACGTCGTTGAAGAAGACCTCATTGAAATCCGCACTTCCGGTCATCATCCGCAGAGGCCGGACNTCGATACCCGGCTGTTTCATGTCCAGCAGCAGATACGAGATGCCCGCATGCTTGCTGGCTTCGGGCTCCGTTCGAACAAGACAGAACATGTAGTCAGCCACATGAGCGCCACTGGTCCAGATCTTCTGGCCGTTGATGACCCATTCGTCACCCTGCAATTCGCCGCGTGTATTCAGGGACGCCAGATCACTCCCTGACCCGGGCTCGCTGTAGCCCTGGCACCAGGTGAACTCGCCGGTGATGGTCGGGCGGACGAATTTCTCTTTCTGCCACTCTTCCCCCCGCTCAAGCAGGGTCGGCACCAACATCATGGTCCCGATACCGCGTGCCTCGGCCGGCGCCCATTTCCGAGCGAATTCCTCCCGGATGATCTGTGCCTTGATGACATCGGCTCCCTGCTCCGACCCGCCGTACTTCTTCGGGATGTTGCGATAGAGATACCCTCTCTCGATCGCCCTCTCTCGAAATACAGAGGCCTGCTGCTCGAAGGAGAGTTCTTCCTCTCCTTCCGCGGGCTTGATGGGCCAGTTCTCCTCGACGAACGAAACGACTTCGTCGCGAAATCCCTCCATCTCGCTGCCATAACTCAGATCCATTTNAAACTCCTATCCATCCGGATTTGACCTCGCCAGCTCACCTTTTCGTGACCTGCGGGTCCAAAGACAATAGCGGCCAGGCCAGAATGCGGGAATCCCACAAGCCCAGCACCGGCTAAAAGGACAGGCCCTCTACCGAGGAAGCCTGAGAGCGTCCCGGGGATCAATCTCGCCAATCCCTTCGATGCCTTCAAAAGCATCGGCGAGAAGCGTCTTCTGCTCGGCTCGGTGAACCCGAGAAGAACCTGTCGCGGGACTGGCCGACGCCGCTCGACCCGCATAGACGAATTCGANCTCATCTCCGATCAAATCCTGAAGGCGCTCCTGGACGAANGTCCAGGCGCCCATATTCCGCGGTTCTTCTTGTGCCCAGACAACCCTCTTGAGCCTCGTGTAGCGAGCCAGAACGGCGCGAAGTTCCTCTTCCGGCCAGGGATAGAGTTCTTCCACCCGGACCAGGGCGACTCGCTCGGGTCGGTCGANCAGAAGATTCTTTCGCGTCTCNACAAGGTCGTAGTGAACCTTGCCAAAACTGAAAATGACGCGTTCGACCTGATCCGGCTCGGCACTTGAAAGCGGATCATCGATCACGGGCTGAAAGGATCCCTCAGTGAATTCCGCAAGCTCTGAAGCCGCCAGCGGCGAACGCAAGAGACTNTTCGGGGTNAANACCACCATCGGTGCACGATGTGAGCGATGGATCTGCCTGCGCAATACATGGAAGTACTGGGCCGAGGTCGTGCAATTCACTACTTGAAGACAGTCCTCAGCACAGATCTGGAGGAATCGCTCAATACGCGCGCTGGAATGTTCGGGCCCCTGCCCTTCGTACCCATGAGGCAGGAGCATGACCAGGCCACTCATCCGGCCCCATTTCGCCGGCGCGGACGTAATGAATTGGTCGATGATGACCTGGGCCCCGTTTGCAAAATCACCGAACTGCGCCTCCCACAACGTCAAAGACGCAGGATCGGCAAGGCTGTAGCCGTATTCAAACCCAAGAACAGCCGCCTCGGAAAGAAGGCTGTCATAGACCTCAAAGCGACCCTGGATATTCGAGAGATTGTCCAGGGGAACATATTCTTCGCCGTTTCTCTGATCCACGAACACCGCATGCCGCTGGCTGAAAGTACCCCGAGAACTGTCCTGCCCCGACAATCTGACCGGCGAGCCCTCAAGGACCAGGCTCCCAAATGCCAAGGCCTCCGCCATGGCCCACTCCACGGGCTGGGCATCACGAATGACGCGCCCTCTTTGCTCAAGCAGTGACTTCAACTTCGGATGGACATGAAAGTAGTCGGGCACTGAACCCAGCCCGTCCGCGATGGTCGCCAATCTCTCTTGGGATACAGCCGTGTTGATCGGCTCATCGGTGCGCTCTCGGAGATACCCCTTCCATGGCCCCCGCAACTCATAGGGCTCGCTCGGCCCCGGCGGATGGAATGCAATGGAGTCATAGGCTTCTTTGAGGTTGCTCAACGAAAGGTCATCGATGGACTTGATCTGATCCTCGGAAAATCCCTCTTCTTCCACCAGACGTTGTCCGTAGAATGCCCGCACGGACGGCCTGTTGCGGATGTTCTCGTAGAGACGAGGTTGAGTGAAAGCGGGTTCGTCTGATTCATTATGACCGTGTCGCCGATAGCAGATCAAATCGATCACTACGTCTTCGGCGAACTGTTTGCGGTATTCCATCGCCAGCTTCATACAGAAGACCGCCGCCTCCGGGTCTTCGCCGTTTACGTGGAAAATCGGGACCTGGATCATCTGCGCAACATCACTGCAATACAGGGTCGACCTGGCTTCCGAAGGTGTCGTCGTGAACCCGATCTGGTTGTTGATGATGAGATGAATCGTCCCGCCGGTAGAATATCCGTCCAGCCGGGACAGGTTCAGCGTTTCAGCCACGATACCCTGGCCTGCGAAAGCCGCATCGCCGTGAAGCAGGATCGGTAGCGTGGTCTCACCATCGACATCATTCCGGAGGGTCTGCTTCGCCTTGGCCCGACCCAGCGCCACCGGATTCACGGCTTCGAGGTGAGATGGATTGGAAGTCAACGTCAGGTGGATGCGCTCGCCTGTCGAAGCAAAACGATCCGACGAATATCCCTTGTGGTACTTCACGTCACCTGAACCAAAGGGCGTCACGAAGAGAGGGTTGTCCTGGAATTCACTGAAAATCGCCGCGTAGGGCTTGCTCAACACATTGGCCAGGACATTCAGGCGCCCACGATGAGACATACCGAGCACCAGCTCCCGCACGCCCAGTTTTGGACAGCCTTCAATCACAGCACCGAGCATGCAGATGGTGGACTCAGCGCCTTCCAGTGAGAACCTCTTCTGCCCGACGAACTTGGTGTGCAGAAAACGTTCGAAGTTCTCAGCCTTGGAAAGGTCCGTGTAGATGTTCGCTCTTTCGTCGGCATCAATCGCGAACCTCTTCTGATCGCCTTCGAAATGTTCACGAAGCCAGGCCTTCCGGGCTGGGTCCTGCACGTGGCTGTACTCAAAACCGATGCTGCCACAGTAGATCGACCGGAGTCTCGACAGGATCTCTCCAAGTGTCTGGATGTCTTCACCCGGAAGGTCTTCCGTGATGAATTTGTGGCCCATATCCTCATCATCAAATCCGTAATGTTCGGGATCCAGCTCCGGGAAATAGGTCGCCTCTTCACTCAGGGGGTTGCTCTTTGCAATCCGGTGCCCACGAGCCCGATAGAGATCGATCAAACGCAACACGCGCGCGTAGCGATCCGCCATCTGGATCTCAAGAACCGAGTCATCGCCGTTCTCCGGTCGCGGCACCGGTTTGCGATCCGGTCGCGGCAAAGGAGTCACAGGCGAAACGCGCTCGGGCTGCCGAGGGGCCGACGGAACACCGCCAAACTGACCACTCCAGCTTGGATCGACGGATCCGGGATCAATCCGATATCGATCCTGGATTTCCTCGACTACACCCGCGTTGATTCCAAACGCAGAATAGTACGGAGAATCGGGTTCCAGAGGAACCTCTTCATCAGAGCCGCTCACAGAAGTCACGGAGCCGGCTTGACGCCCGCCTCCCGCATCACCGCTTTCAGACACGCGAGTATCTCCTCATACTTCTCAACTTCCACTCTTCATGCACCCACCCTGGTCTCCAGGGACGGTGCGCGGGCTCGGTCCTCTAAGCATAACCACCGTGAGGTGGAACCGTGCAAAGAAAATTCGCTTCTGCTCAAGCACAGAACTCAAGCACGTGCTCCACCACCCATTCCGGCTTCTCCATGGGAATCAGGTGACCCGCATCCAGTTCCACCAACTCGCCACGGGGCAACCGACTGCAGACGTCCTGAAAGATCTCCAGTGGGAAATTCCCTCGAGCCGCCCAGAGCAACCTCGTCTCCGCCGCCACAGCCGGAAAGACCTTGTCCAGATCGAGCGAAAAGGAGTTGCTGAAAATCGTCGCCTCCACTCCGGGTGCACACTTGAGCTCAACTCCGCCGCCGGGCGCTTCCCGAAGCGCCTCCTGGAGGTAGATCTCGAAAGCGCGAGGTGTCCATTCCGCAAAAAGAGCCTTGCCCGACAGCAACTCGCGAGCCTCATCTCGACTGGACCACCGATCCCGCCGGCGTCGCGCACGCTGGACGAGTTCACTTTCATTGCCGCTTCGGGCCTGGGACAACCACGACTGGGGCGGCACCACTGGATCCACGAGAACCAACTTCTCGAACAGGCCCGGACGCCGACTTTCCGCAGCCAGGGTGAGCGTCCCCCCGAAGGAGTGACCCAGGCCGAGAGCGATCTGGGACTGCCCCGATTCAGCCAGGAGGATTTCCGCCACCTGCCGTACGTCGTCGGCCATGAGCGACCAACTGAAGGACTCCTGCGTCGCCCCTTCAGGCGGCATGGCGGAATCGCCATGTCCACGCGCATCCATGGCGACCACATGGAATCGGTCACGCAGGAACTCCACGACCGGGATCCACAAAGCAGCGCAGAAACCGTTGGCGTGATGCAACAAGGCCAGCGGTCCGTCCCCACCCCAATCCTGCAGCGCGATCTCGATCCGGCTTTCCGGCAGAAAGACCCGGCGCTGAGTCACCCCTTCGGGTAGACCCACATAATCGGATTGGCTCATCGAAAGAATTCCTTTCCATCCATCACAATTTTCGTCGACCGCCCTGGCGACTTCACTTCCAGACTTCCTCGTCGACCCCGCGGAAGTGAACAAGAAGGCTATGGTCTTCTGATGCCGGAAAATCCGCTGACCCTGGATGAAGATCTGAGGCGCCGAATGCTAGCCAATCTGGAGCAATTCGACCGTCGCCCCCAGGCCGAGGATGAGCTGAGTCCCGCCGCCGTCGCCTTCGTGATCACGCAAGACCAGAACGCGAATGCAGCTTTCATCATCACACGTCGCTCGAGTCGCCTTCAGAATCACGCTGGACAATGGGCCCTGCCCGGCGGCCGACGCGACCCGGGAGAAACCGCAATCCAGACCGCACTTCGGGAGACCGAGGAGGAGATCGGCATCACGCTGGCTCCGGAACAGGTTCTGGGTCTGCTTGATGACTATACGACCCGCTCGGGGTTCGTGATCACCCCCGTGGTGATCTGGGCGGAAGCGGATCTCGTCATGAAACCCAACGAAGATGAGGTGGAGTCCGTCTATCTCGTTCCCCTGCAGGAACTTGAGTTGCCCGATGTGCCCACACTGAAGAAGATTCCAGAAAGCGACCGGCTCGTGATCTCCGTACCCCTCCCCACTCTCAATACGCAGATCAATGCCCCGACTGCGGCCATCCTCTATCAGTTCAGGGAAGTCGCCATGCGAGGCCTGGATACGCGCGTCTCTCACTACGATCAAGCCGTCTTCGCCTGGCGATGAGGGCCCGCTATGCTCCCGCTCGCCGACGAAGATCGGAACCGGAACAAACCTGAAGGAGTACGCACAAAAAGGCACATGTGGCCTCCTCTGTGCCTGACAATCCATGCCTGAAAGCGACGCCTCGACAGACAGGGTCCAGAAACCCGGCTTCTGGACCCGGATCCGCGAGCGTGACCACACGCAAGGAAGCCTTTTCAAGTCTCTTCTGGTCCTGGCTCTCCCGTTGGTGGCCACGAGCCTCTGCGGCGGAGTGCTCTTCCAACTGGTCGACCTGAAGCTGATCAGCGGACTGGGCGACCAAGCGGTCACGGCGGTGGTCGTCACCAATCAATCGCTGCGCCAGATCTTCTTCATGCTGATCATGGGGGGCAGTTTTGGCGCCCAGGCCCTGATCGCACGGGCTTCGGGACAATACGACTCCGAGGCGGCGGATCATGTTGCGGGCCAGACGATCCTCCTGGGGCTCTGCCTATCCATCATCATCGCTTGTCTGGGGTTGAGCTTCTCCAGCGAACTCCTCGCCATGATGAACGTATCTCCCCGGATCCTCGAAATCGGCGAACCCTACGTGAAGCTCGTTTTCGTTCTGAGTTTCGGCTTCATTTTCATGAATCTCTTCAACGCCATCCTGAACGGCGCCGGCGATACCACCACACCACTCTTGATCACCATCATTTCGACCTTGACCTCGCTGGTCGCCGAGTGGGCCATGATCTACGGACATTGGGGATTCCCCCAGTTGGGCATACGCGGGGTGGCCCTTGGCCTGGGGACAGGCCAGACCATCTCGATCCTGTTCATGGCCTATGTGCTCCTGGGAGGAGCCAGTCGCATCCACATCCGAAGCCGTCACATTCGGCCCGACTGGACGCTTCTTCGACAGCTCGGGAAGTTGGCCTGGCCGCCCGGAGTCCAGATGCTGGGTGGTTTCATCGTCACGGTCTTCTTCATCCGCTTCATGGGAGACTTTGGAGAGAAAGCCCAGGCCGCCTACTCGATTGGCCTCCGGCTCTCCATGCTCGTCCCCATGATCTGCTTTCCCCTGGCCGGTGCCGTGGCCACACTGGTGGGGCAAGCGCTCGGCGCGAAAAACATCAAACGCGCCTGGAAGGCGATCTGGGTGGGGCTCCTCGTAAATGGAGCCGTCATGTGGAGCCTCTCCATCCCGCTCTATCTCTTCCGCGAAAATCTGCTCAGGCTCTTTACCCAGGATGTCGAAGTGATTGCCATCGGAGAAAGCATGTTGGCCTGGCAAGCCGCCTCCTATGCGCTGCTCGGCTTCTCTTTCGTCTTCTTCCGGGCACTCCAGGGCGCGGGCGACATGTTCGTCCCCATGGCGCTATCGCTGGTGAACTCCATCGGAATCACGATTCCCCTGGGCGTCTACCTCACCCACACACTCGGAATGGGCCCCCAGGGTCTCTTTATTGCTCAGTTCGTGACCACGATCCTGGGAACCGTGGTCACAGGCGGTTGGTTGGCCACAGGCAGATGGACACGCATCCGTCTCCAGACGCATGGAACGTCGCCCTGACTCGCTTCGCCGCCTGAAAACCAGAACCGTGGAGCGGCTTTTATTGCGTCTGACCCTCGCCCATATGGAGAAGAGGCAGGGGATTGGGGCTATTCGAATCCAGGAAGTAGAGCTTGGCCGCCGGATCTTCCGCCATCTTCTTCAAAGCCTCAAGCGACTGGAGTTGGACATAGGAAGGATTGCTCGCCACGGCTTCATTGATCGCACGGATCTCATAGGCTTTGGCATCCGCAAGGATCCTCTGGCGCTTCGATTGCTCTTCCGCCGCTTCGCGTTGGGCCGACGCCGCAGCAACCTGCTGAGCTTGCTCCGTTCGGAACCGCTCCAGCTCCGCTTTCTGGCGCTCGACCGCCTGCTCGCGCTCCTTCTTCTGCTCGATCGCATTTGTAAGCACTGGAGGCAGGTTGATCCCTCGGATCAGGACTGTCTCGATCAAGATTCCCTTGGGCGTCACATACTCAGCGAGACCCACCTGAACCTCATTGGCCAAACGGTCCCGGGTCTGCTGGTTGAAGAAGTCCTCGGCGCGCGGGATATCGGAAGCAACCTGCCGAACCAGAGAGCGCACCTTGGGGATGAGATGCACCTGGATGACCTGACTCTCATCTCCGGTCTCGCGATACATCATGGGCGCCTTTGAACCATCCAGACGATACTGGATACTGAGATCCACCTTGGTCAACAGCTGATCACTGGTGGGCACTTCCACTCCGGTCAACTTGGTCGACTTCTCGCGCACGTCCATGTCATACCAGGTCAAAAGCGGATTGACGGGAAAATGAGGGCCTTCCGCGTAGGTCCTGTCCTCAACCTCCCCGAAGAAAGTGGCGATACCCACATGGCCCGCCGGAACCTGATGGAAGAACTGCCTTCCAAAAACAAGAACCAGTAGAACAACTATGAGGACCAGGGTCAGTTTCGGATTCATCACTACTCCTTCGGAATGGGAAGCCTGAGAACAGGCTTTCAATGGCGCGAGACCCAATGACTGTACATGCAGAATGACCGGTTCGCCCGAATCGCGAGATCGTTGAATCCGACTTATTGCTCTATTTGTTGCTTTACAAGAGGCTCGGACCCCTAGGCGATGGCATTCCCGGCTCGCAGAGAGGCGATCTGATCTCTCGAAAGCCCGAAACTCTCCAGAACCTCTTCCGTATGCTGCCCCTCAAAGGAGGGAGGACGGGTGAGTTCGGGCTCGGTCCGGCTGAAACGAGGCGCCGGGGCGGGCTGGGTGACGCCTGCCACCTCCACAAAGGTCTCACGGTGGCGCATGTGAGGATGATCCGGCGCTTCATCCATGCTCAGCACGGGCGCAAAGCAGATGTCCGTGCCCTCCATGATTTCGCACCACTCGGCCCGGGTACGCGTCTTGAACATGGCCACCATCTTCTCCTTGAGAACGGGCCATTGACTCTGATCCATGGCGCGAGGCAATTCTTCACCCTCACCAAAGCCCGACCGCTCAAGCAGGAGCGCATAGAACTGGGGCTCGATGGACCCGATGGAAATATACTTCCCATCACTGGTTTCGTAGGCGTCGTAGAAGTGCGCCCCCGTNTCCAGCATGTTGGATCCACGCTCGGAGTTCCAGACCCCCATGGCCTTCATGGCGTACATCATCGCCATCAGGGTAGAGGCGCCATCCACCATGGCCGCATCGACCACTTGCCCCCGGTTGGAAACACCCCTTTCAACCAGAGCACACACGATTCCGTACGCGAGCAGCATACCTCCCCCGCCGAAATCACCGACCAGGTTGAGCGGAGGAACGGGCGCCTCGCCCTTCCGGCCAATGGCATCCAGGGCTCCAGTCAAGGCGATGTAGTTGATGTCATGGCCAGCGGCCTGGGCCATGGGCCCTTCCTGACCCCAACCCGTCATACGCCCGAAGACGATACGAGGATTCCTCTCAAGGCAGGTATNGGGTCCGAGCCCGAGACGTTCCATGACCCCAGGCCGGAAGCCCTCGATCACCACATCGGATTGTTCGACCATCTGCAGAACCAGCTCAATCCCATCGGGGTTCTTCAAGTCGACTGCCACGCTGCGGCGCCCTCGGGCGAGAACGTCTTTCGGCGGATTGTCCGGGTCGCCTCCCTTGACGCGATCCGCTCGGTCGACCCGAACCACATCGGCTCCCATATCGGAAAGCATCATNCCCGCAAAAGGACCTGGCCCAATCCCTGCAATCTCCAGAATCCTGATTCCCTTGAGCGGTCCCATCGGGCTCCTCCCTCTTCGCTTACACGGCTCATGAAACGAGTCGTCGATTTCGTGGATATATACTACACGAGTGCGGGTNTTCGCAGGTCAATGCCCCGCTTCAATACAGACTCCGGTATACGTACAAACTCCGCAAAACCCGCTTCGTATAGGCCCGGGTCTGGGTATAGGCAATTTCCTCGACCCACTCATCGTCGTCCAACTCGGCGGCGTCGCCCTCAAGCCAACGACCCACCGCCGAGGGACCCGCGTTGTAACTGGCGATGACGGCCGAAATCCGGCCCGGAAAGCGCTCGGACAGATAGGCGAGATACGCCGCGCCCAGTTGGATGTTGGTCTCGGGTCGCTCCAGGACCTCGAAATCATCCATCGGGGGTAAGCCCAGGCGCATGGCGGTATGGCCGGCTGTTTCAGGCATCAGTTGCAGCAGGCCCATCGCTCCGGCCGAAGACATCACCTCCGGCCGGAAGCCACTCTCCTCTCGCATGATCGCCCAGACCAACTCGGCCTCTACGCTCTGGTCCTCTGGCAGATGATCAAGAACGACTCGTCGATACGCAGGCGGCCAGGCGAGCCAGAACAGTGCGGGGTGGGATGGCTCATAGCCCTGCCCCAGCGATTCTGCATGGGCCTGAACCAGAAGACGTTGACCCGTATGGAAATCCTCCTGATTCACAGCCAGTCGCCCGACCTCGACTCGCTCCCGCATGGTCCGGGCCCGAGCGGCCACTTGAGCCAACTCGCGTTGCGCACTCGCATCAAAACCCGCCCATTGCAGAAGCCGGATGCGTGTGAGCGCGTCCTTGGACGAAGAAGTCAAGATTCCCGGCGACTCAGCGCGACGACTGACACTCGCATGAGGGCTGATTCGGCCGAGACGCTCCTGGGCCCGCCAACCGTAGTAGGAAAGTGGCCACTCCGTCGCCAGCGTGATCATTTCCGCTTCACCCGCTCTGCGAACTTCGTCCTGCGGTGAACGCAATGCGGCCCGAGCCGACCAATAGCGAGGACGAAGCTGATCCAGGGGCGAGTCTTCGCCGACTCTCATTTCGGCGAATCGAAGGCGGGCCTGCCCGTATTCGCCGCGCCGCCATGAGAGCCACCCCAGGCGCCACAAGGCCGCCTGCCTTCGCTGTGGCGATTTCGTTTTCTCGGCAACCCGGGCATAAAGCGCGAAGGCCGCCTCTTCATTTCCATTGCCCTCGTGCAATGTCCCGGCCAGATACGCCGAGTGATCGGCCTCTTCATGCGAATCACCGTCAATCAGGCTCTCGAATTTCTCGATCGACTCATCCAGTCGACCCACGCGTGCCAGAGAACGCGCCCACATGAAGGTCGCTCGTGGCTCGGGCGCAAGAGAACGGAAGATTTCGAGAGCCCGCTCATATTCCCTGAGCTGAAAAAGGAGTTGCCCGAGACGAAACTGGACTTCCTTCCGATCCTCCAAGGAAAGCTCTCCCTGGAGAGACCTCTGATAGGCCGCGATCGCTTTTTCGTTCCGGCCCGAAGAAGCCCATTCTTCGGCCGCTTCCATTTCCTCCAGGGCCGTCCTGAGCGCAACGGGCTTCTCCAGCACCAGAACCCCGTCCTCATCCGGGTCGAAGCCCGACCCTTCCCCCGATGCGGCCATCGAGCGCCGAAGCTCAGCCCTCCTGTCGGGGTCGTCTGTGCTCGTCAAAGCCAGAGCCCAGGCTTGCCGGGCAGCCGCGTCGTCTCCTGTGGACAGAAGGCTCTGGGCGCGAACGGACGCGACGTCCGCCAAGAGCGGACTCTGCGGAAAACGCAACAACCACGCCTGCGTGCGAAGAACCACTTCCGGGTTTCGTCCCCGGCCCGAAAGGAGGCGGATCCTCTGGAACTCGAGATGGTCTTCCAGAGCCGCGGGCCCGCTCGACTTCTCCAGAAGCGCTTCAGCCTCATCCCATCGAGACTGATCCAAAGCGACTTTTACACGACCAAGANGGAGGGCCGCCGCTTTTTCCGAGGGGTCCGCAGGCACGGAACCCTTCAGCGACAAGCCAGCCCCAAGGAGCCCTTCGGCCCTCGCAGGACTCCAATCGAAAGCGGCCAGACTGCCCACGAACAGCAGACCCGCCCAGAACCGGGAGACCCTTGCGATGCTCTCTCTCCTCCCCAAACNCTTCACGCAACCTTTCTATTGTGAAACCGGAAATTCCGCAAGGTTCCTTTCCCGAAGATCATTCAAGAAGATCCGGGTTCGAGCGGGTCGATGACAAGCAGGCCAGGAAGTAGGATCATATCAGCTCCACTCAGCGGAGCATGGAACCGGTTTGAGAATCGCGATCATCGGAACAGGCGCGGTCGGACGCGCACTCGGCTCCTGCCTGCATCGATCGGGGCACCGGGTGGTTTTTGTCCCTCGGCCTGGAAGTTCCTCGGAATCCCTCGACACCGGTGACCTCNAACGGACCGGNATCTTCGGAGAAGCCAGAATNCCCCAAGAAGAAATCGTCGTNACCTCCTCGCTTTCCGGGATGGAAGAGGGTCCCTTCGACCACATCCTCGTCTGCACCAAGACCACGTCCAACGAAGAAGTCAGAAGCATGCTTTCTCCGCTCTGGGCATCTCTGGGAGATCACACATGGCTGGTACTCTGCCAGAATGGCTGGGGGCACTCGGAGTTCTTTGCCGAAACCATTCCGTCCCATCGGATTGCCAATGCANGAATCATTACGGGGTTTCGAAGCCCCGGCCCTCACAGCGTGGAAGTCACCGTCCATGCCGACCCGATNCGGATTGGAAGCCTCTTTGCGCCTGAAACCCGGGATCTCGGCCCCCTGTGCCACGCNATCCANCAAGGTGGCATCCCGTGCAGCCCCACCGATCAGATCGAAGCCGAACTCTGGTCAAAGCTCCTCTACAACTGTCTGCTGAATCCTCTGGGCGCACTGACGGGCAAGAACTATGGAGAATTGGGGGNCAACCCCGGTACACAAGGCATCATGAACACGATCGCCCATGAAATCTTCAGTGTGCTTGAGGCCAACTCCTCAAAAACATTCTGGACCGAAGCCGATGAATATCTCNAACACTTCTATACACGAGCTCTTCCTCCGACGGGCCTCCACGAATCTTCGATGCTGCAGGATATCCGGGCCCATCGGAAAACCGAAATCGACTCCCTTTCGGGTGCNGTCGTNAAGCTGGCTCGAAGACATCGCCTCGATACACCGGTCAATCAAGCCATGCTCGNNCTGGTCCATGCAGCCGAGAGCGACTGAGACCATCGCCCCNNGGAAGAAAGNAGAAGGCGGGACTGAAACGTCCCCGATCTATCGTCCCTTGAAGTCGGGTGACCGTTTCTCAAGAAAGGCGCGAACACCCTCCTTGTAGTCTTCGCTGTCAAAGCAGGCNGCGATGGCGGCCTCCACCGCTTTTTCNTCGCGCTGGGCNGGAGCGCCCGCGATCTGACCNAGAGCCAGCTTCGCGCTCTTGAGGGTCAGTGGCGCATTCTGGCTGATCTGATGGACAACTTCAGCCACGTACTCATCCAGTTTCACCTTGGCCAGAACCCGATTGACGAGACCCATGCTGAGCGCTTCGTCCGCAGTAAAGCGACGAGCCGTGAAAAAGATCTCCTTGGCGGCCGGAAGCCCCACAACCCCGACCAGGGTCTCAAGGCCGTCCATGCCATAACCCAGGCCGAGTCTGCCGGCCGGAATGGCAAAAACCGCGTCATCGGCTGCAAATCGCAGGTCTGCGGTCAGGGCAATGGCGCAGCCACCTCCCACGCAAAANCCGTGNATCAAGGCGATCANGGGCTTNTCCATGTGGGCGAGNGATGAAAAAGCGCGCGAATTCCGTTCCTCGTATTCAAGAGCCGAAGAACCGGTTCGATTGGACTCAAATTCCGAGATATCCGCTCCCGAAACAAAAGCCGTCTCTCCTATCCCGCGCATGACGACGACCCGAACCTCCGGATCGGCATCGAGTTCGGCGGCCGCCTCCGGGATCCTCTCCCACATCTCCGCCGTAATCGCGTTGCGACGCTCGGGATGATCAAAAACCAGGTGCCCGACGTGACCGTCTCGACTTACATGAATGTTTCCTGCCATCCCGGGAGTCTAGCGTTCATGAAGCCTCAGGCTTGCCGCCGCCCCACCCTCGGCCCTGCCTGTCCCGAACCAGCGCTTCCAGGGAAAAGACATGCTCATCTTCGGCGCCCATCTCANGNAGCGCACGGGCCAATTCGAGCAGGTATTCGACATTGGGACCCGATGGACCGTGGGCCACACAGATCCGCTCAGCGATGACAGGAAGAGGGTCGGGACCAAGATAATTCGGGTTCTCGGCGGGAGCGAGGTAGAGCT
This sequence comes from Spirochaeta sp., assembly GCA_002691025.1. GTDB lineage: Bacteria > Myxococcota_A > UBA9160 > UBA9160 > UBA4427 > MED660. The sequence continues at coordinate 18,999 of NZGT01000062.1, forward strand.
GAGCCAGAANCNCCTGCCNCCTGCCTTGCTCCAGGGGCACGGACACCTTGACCTGCTCTCGACGGAACCCCCCACTCTCACGCNGATCCAGGCCCCCAAGNACTGCGGCCGTCTCTTCAGAACGAACCCGGAAGGCGGTCCCCCAACAAATCGACCCGCGCTGCTCGATCAGGGTGACAACTCTTCCGGGAAGCTCCGGCGAACCACGATGGTCTGTGGACCCCTGCCAGAAACGGCGGGCATAGTCGCGAATGAATCCATCCTGTCGCTCGGCAAACTCAAAATCAGGGCGCCAGATCAGCGACCCGTAACCGAAAATCCAGATGTCTTCCGAAGGATCCGACTGCGNGTTCACCGAGCCTGGCCATCATTCTTTGGNACTGGAACATCATTCAGTGCGGCCCAAAGAGCCCTCACCTTGTCAATGGTCTCCGCGTATTCCGAGGCTGCATCCGAATCCGCAACGACGGCACCGCCCACCTGAAAACAGGCTCGCTCTTTTTGCAGCAGGATCGTCCTGATGACAACGGAAAGATCCATACCTCCCCGTTGATCGAAGTAGCCCACCGCGCCCGAGTAGACCCCTCGACGCACCGGCTCCAGGTTCTCGAGCAGCGAGATGGCCGCCAATTTCGGAGCGCCGGTCATGGAACCGGGCGGGAAAGCCGCTTCCACGAGATCCAGACCATCGCATTCATCGCGAAGACNTCCCGTGACCACGGACACCATCTGGAAGACCGACGCGTAGCGCTCCACCTGCATCAGCGTCGGCACCTGNACACTGCCTGTTTCACAGACCCGCCCCAGATCATTTCGNACCAGATCCACAATCATCAGGTTCTCGGCCCGATCCTTTTCTGAGGTCACCAAATCCTGCTCCAGAGCCCGATCGTCCCTCGCGTTCGCTCCCCGCCTCCTTGTCCCCTTGATGGGGCGGCTTTCNACATCTCCGTTCGAAGACAGCTTGAGAAAACGCTCCGGTGAACTTCCCACCACCACCCCATCCGGGACCTCGACAAAGCAGGCGAACGGAGCGGGCGAAATCCGGCGAAGCGACCGATAGAGCTGCCAGGAGTCACCCGCAAAGGGGCTGATCATCCGGTGGGTCAAGTTCGCCTCGTAGACATTTCCCGCAGCGATCTCTTCTTTGATCCTGAGGACCTGATCGGTGTAGCCGGATTCTTCGAAATCAGAGNGGAGACCCGGCGGCGGAGCCGCGCCCAGGACCTCGACCTCAGGAAACTCCTCTTGGGAATGGGCCCGATCCTTCGGAACCGGCTTGCCCGCGGTGGGCCCGACCTTCTCCAGCAGCGCTTCCACGGACGAGCGAGCCTNCCGGCGCGCCTGCGCTNGATCGGCACCGAAACCAAGAGCGAGGGCATAGGTCTGACCGGTTTGATGATCACAGGCCAAAAGGCGGTCTACCAGNAGAAGCGTGGCGTCCGCGAAGTCGATCTCATCGCCCAGNGGAGAGCCGGAATCTTCCCGTGAAGAATGGAGGAACTCGTACCCCAGATACCCCACCGCTCCTCCCACAAAAGGGAAAGGCACCGGGGGCTCACCTTCCAGATCCGGGCTGGCGCCAAGCCAGGCACGGAATCGGGTCAAAGGGTCGGCCTCCACCACATGATGGCCGAGTTGCGACCCGACCCGGACAGCCCGGCGGCAATGCTCTTCAACGACCCCTCCCTTGACCCGGATCACCGTGTACGGATCGGATCCCATGAACGAGTAACGTCCCAGTCCGTGCTCGTGAAGAGCGCTATCGAGCAGCCAGGGAAAGGAGCTATCGCGAAATTCTTCGAAGGCTCGCAGGAATCCACCCTGGATCGGCCCTGTTTCGCGCCAATCCAGCACAACGACTTCAGAGGTGCCAACCTGATCGGGGCGAGGCATTGTCAATCTCCACTGGAGCCTTTCATCCTAACCCACAGCACCGACCCGTGCTGGGGCTACACTCATCCGACACCCGAACCACCAGGAGACCCTCATGGACGGACTTCCCACACCGCGCAAGATCCAACTCGCCCCGCTTCAAATCGAAGGCGCTGAACCGGAGCCTCCGATTTCGCTCTCCGTCTATGACGCCGGCGAGGGCCCCGCGGTGGTTCTCTGCCATGGCTTTCCGGAACTGGCCTACTCGTGGAGACATCAATTCGAACCCCTGAAAGACGCTGGGTTCCGGGTCATCGCCGCAGACCAACGTGGCTACGGGGACAGCGATCGTCCTGAGCCCATCACAAGCTACGACATCGAGCATCTCACCGGTGATATGGCGGCGCTCCTCGATGAATTGGAAATCGANAAGGCCGTCTTCGTCGGCCACGATTGGGGAGGCTTCGTGGCCTGGGGGATGCCGATCCTCTATCCCGATCGAACGGCCGGTGTCATCGGCGTCAACACGCCCTACCTCGCCCGCGGCCCCATGCCCCCGACCCAACTCCTGAAAATGATCGCCGGTGACAACCCCGAAAAAATCTACATCCTCTGGTTCCAGGAGCCGGGGGTGGCCGAAACCGTTCTCGATGCCGAACCGGCACTCGTCTTTGATCGGCTGATGGGAAAAGCCTCTTCCCCCGAAAAATGGGCATCCCAGATGGCCGAATCCGGCGGCGACATGAACCCCTTCCGTCGACTTTCCGAACTCCCGGCCGTGACCGATCCCATGCTCAGTCAGGAGGAACTCGACTTCTACACGAAGAGCTTCGCCAAGAGCGGATTTCGAGGNGGGGTCTCNTGGTACCGCAATCTGGATCGGAACTGGGAGCGTCATCCCGAGATCGGAACCCAGAAGATCACGCATCCGGCCCTCATGGTCACAGCCGAATGGGACCTGGCTCTACGGCCAGAGATGGCCGCAGACATGCCTTCGCGATGTGACGATCTGGAAATGAAGATGATCAAGGAGTGTGGGCACTGGACACAGCAGGAAAAGCCGGCTGAATTCAACTCGATCATGATCGAGTGGCTGAAGAAGCGATTCTCCTGAAATGACTACCGAATCCAACCCACCTTCTGGTATCTTCACCAAATGAAACAAGTCTGCGTCTACCATGCTGGATGTCCCGATGGATTTGGCGCCGCTTGGGCGACCTGGAAAGGCTGGGGAGAACAGGGCGATTTCATTCCCCGAGGCCACGACGACCGGCTCGACCCTCGTATTGCCGAGGGCGCCCTGGTCGCCTTCGTCGACATCGCACCATCCACAGACGAACTTGAAACCCTGGCCGACGCAGCGGCCCAGTTGACCATCCTCGATCACCACGTCACCAACCAGCAACGAATTCTCGGTGATCACGAACTCATGGAAGCCATGCAGGACCGAGGTCACTTCATTCATTTCGACATGAAGCGATCAGGCGCCATGCTGGCCTGGAACCACTTCAACCCGGACGAAGAGCCGCCCGATCTCCTGCGATACGTCCAGGACCAGGATCTTTGGAATTGGGAACTGCCCGATTCGGAGGCCGTCAATTCAGCCATTGGTTCCTATCCGCATCGGTTCGAAGTCTGGGACGAACTGGCCTCGAAAAGCATTGAGTCACTCGTCCAGGAAGGCTCTTCGATTGTCCGAACCAATCAGATTGAGGTCGACCGCGCAGTCCGACATCGAACGACGCTGAATATCAGCGGGCGTAGCGTCGAGGCCGCCAACTCAAGGACCCAGCGAAGCGCCATCGGCCATGCCCTGGCTGAAAGGAGGGCCTTCGGCGACCCATGGGCGTGTGTCTACAGGATCGAGACAAGAGAGGTCCACGCCACGCTCTACTCCATCGGTGACTTCGACGTCGGAACGATTGCCTCCGAACTCGGAGGGGGTGGACACAAGAACGCCGCTGGTTTCACCGTGGATTTCAAGACCTTCTTCGAAGACTTCCTGGTCTGAAAAGACATCCCAGGAATCCGTGCCTTCATTCCTGATCGGATGTCCGGGTCTCCATGGAGAGAGCATGGATCTCTCCAGCCATCTCCTGCTCCAGAACGGAATAAACCAGACGTTGCGCCTGAACACGACTGAGTCCTGAAAACCGATCGGAAACGATCACGGCCTTGAAGTGCTTTCCCCCTGAGGCCGCTCCAGCATGGCCCGCATGGAGATGGCTTTCATCCTCCAACTCGACATGCTTCGCATCGAGTTCCTGCCTCAGCTTCCTTTCGATCCGATCTGCCAACTCTGTCATTGAGCGACCTCCTTGCGAACAAAAATCCCGCATCCAATCTACCGAAACCCTCGGAGATGAGTAGCCAAAACAGAGAACACGAAAGATCTGGACGAAACATCCCGACTGGATCCCGTCCATACGCAAAAGAGGGTGACGGACTCACTGTTCCGCCACCCTCCTCTGGATGAATTCCCTGACCGACTAAACCGTATGGACAGGGATCGATCTGACTTCGGGCTTGACCTCGGCCACCTTGGGCACCGTGACGGTCAAAAGACCGTGCTTGCAGGTCGCTCCAACCGCCTTCTCGTCGATTTCTGCATTGAAGCGGATCCGCCTTTCGAAACGATCCGATTTTGCGTCTTTCTCTTCATCGGAAAGTTCGTCCGACCAATCGGCCGCCTTGCGAAGGCCCTTTACGGTCAACACTCCGTCCTCGACGAAAACCTCCACGTCTTCGGGGACGTATCCCGGAACTTCTGCCGTCACCACGTAGTCGACTTCGTTCTCGACTGCGCGGACCGTCGGCCCCGAACGCGCCAGCCAGGCCTTGGGATGCAGAGCCGGGCCGGTCACTTGCGTATTGAAATTGCGCAATGCCCTCTCCGCGTCCTGCCTGGCCGCGTGGGCGCCTCGCATGGGTCGACGTTCAATCAGTGTGTGAAAAGTCATCTTGTTTCCTCCTTTTTCGTCAGACCATGTCTAGACACGACTCAACGAAGGTCAACGAAAAAACAGGAAACCCACTCACATTCCGGACGGTCTAGCGCGAAAAAGAAACGGCCAGACACGCGGGAGGCCCCTCAAAGGCCCGGAAAGAGCGAGAGTCCGGCATCCCGAAGGGAGGGCGACCCAAGGCGCCCGCATGCGGGGCAAGGCCCCTTATCGGATCGGCCCGGCTCCGAAGAGCCGGAATGATCAGAGCCGGATGACCGCGATCACACCGAGAACGCTCAACGTGGCCGCCGCGAAGTAGAGTGCACCCCCCACGGCTCCGTCTCTCTCCACTCCGCCAAAGTCCAGAGCCAGGGAGCGGACATGGTGCGCGCCCTTCCAAAGCGGCAAGACGATCAAACCCAGGAGAACGAGTCGACCTATCCAGCTTGAAGCCAGCGCATAGGCACGGTCGAAATCAAGCGCTTCCATGGGCACGAGACCCATCGGGATGGCCAGACCAACGATCAACACGAAACCTGTGAGCAGGATGGTGCCGAGCGCGAGGCCCGCACCAAAAAGAAGCCAGATGATGGGCTCCAACACGAGCAACAGGTGCTTCATCAGAAAAGGACTCCCGAAAGGATGAGGCTGAGCAAGAGGGTCACAAGGGCCCAGGCCGAATAGATGATCGTCTTCACCACGCCNGCCGGCAGNACNGGCAGAGGNCCATTGCGCGGCTGCATCTTCGGCATCATTCCACCAAAAGCTCGGACCCCTACAAAAATGACGGACACGAGGGTCAGTGCATTGAAGACGATCCAGAGCGGATTCGAAAGACCCTGAAGGCCTTCCATCCAGGCTTGCGGCCCATCACCGAGGTCCCAGACGAGACTCAGGAAGAGGGCGCCGGCGATGAAGTAGACGAAGCCCGTGGCCCCGAAAAGCAGATAGGCCCGGATGCGGGGCGCAGTCCACCAGGTGCTCGGCATCTGGGGCGGAGCGGTTCGGGTGACTCCCTTTTTAGGGGGAGCCATGGCTTCGGGATGGGCCGGTCTTGAGGCCATATCAGGAACCTCCCCGAGGAAGGACCAGGCCCTTGGCCCAATCGATCACCGCGCCCAGCTTGGCTTGATTGATCGCGGCAGCCGGATCGACGTTCTTAGGACAGACCTGACTGCACTCATTCGCAAAGGAACAGGAAAAAACGGTGCCTTCTCCACGAAAGGTCTCGTTTCGATCCTCTGCCCCTTCATCCCGGCTATCGAGGTTGTAACGATGGCCCAACGCGGCGGCGGCGGGACCGAGAAATTCCGGTTCCGTGGCCACAACGGGGCAAGCCGAATAACAGAGAAGGCAGTTGATGCACATGCTGAATTGCTTGAAGGCACCCAGTTCAGCGGGGCTCTGGGAATACGTGCCCTTCTCATTGAAGTTTTCCATGTCCTCGGCCCGCTCTTTGGCCCGGATGATCCATGGTTTGACCCGGCGGAACTTGTCCATGAAGCTGTCGATGTCCACCACCAGATCCCGAACGATCGGGAAATTGGCGAGGGGCTCGATCCGGATGGTTCCCGAATATCCCGAAAGAGCGGTCTTGCAGGTCAACTTCGGTTCGCCATTGACCATCATTCCACAACTGCCGCACACAGCCATCCGGCACGACCAGCGATGGGAGATGCTCGAGTCGACATTTTCCTTGATGTAGTTGATGGCATCAAGAACCTTCCAGTCAGGCTCGACCGGGATCTCGTAAGTCTGCTGCTTCGGAACTTCATCTCGATCAGGATCGAATCGGGTGATCTCGAAACTGACCCTATTCTCGGTCTCACTCATCAGTATTTCCGCTCCTGCGGCTCCCAGTGGCCCAGATTGACGTCCTTCTTCTCCAGTCGCGGCCCATCATCGGTCCGGTACGCAACCGTGTGATAGAGGAACGACTGATCGTCTCGTTTCGGAAAGTCCCGACACGTATGGGCACCACGGGACTCTTTCCGACTCAGAGCGCTNACGGCCAGGACCTCGGCCAATTCCACCATGTTGANCATNTCCAAAGCGCCNATGATCTCGGTNTTGAAGACCTTGCTGGAATCCGTCAGATTCAAATCGGCCGATCTGGCTCGGATCTCGCTGGTCTTCTGCGCCGTGACCGCCATCGTATCCTGATGGCGATACACACCACATCCTTCTTCCATGGTGGTGTTCATCTCCTGCCGCAGCCCTGCGATGGTCTCCGCACCGGTCGCACTGCCCCGCAGCGCATCGACTCGCGCGGCTTCNGCCTCGGCTTGAGCGCGCAGGTTGGCTTCATTGCCCTCGGATGAGCCACTGGCGAAATCCATGGCATTCCGACCTGCCACCGCGCCGTACACAAGGCACTCGGTCAGCGAGTTGGAGCCCAGTCGATTCGCGCCGTTGAGGGATGCGCAGGCCACCTCACCCGCAGCATAGAGACCGGGGACCGACGTGGCTGCATCGATATCCGTATCGACACCCCCCATCATGTAATGGACCACAGGTCGAATCGGAATGTGTTCGTGAACCGGATCAACACCGATATAGGTTTTGGCCAACTCTCGGACAAAAGGCAGTTTGGAATCGATGTGATCAGCACCGAGATGGGTCAGATCAAGCGCCGCATGCATGCCGGATCGGTTCTCGAGGCCACGCCCGGCTTCGAACTCCTGGATGATCGCCCGCGAGATCATGTCGCGCGGCCCAAGCTCNGCCTTCTGACCGACTCCGTANTCGTAATCCACNAGNAAACGCTCGCCNTTGGANTTCCNGAGGTACCCNCCCTCNCCNCGCGCGGCCTCGGTGATCAAGANCCCGGTGCCCGGCAAGCCCGTCGGGTGGTACTGCACGAATTCCATGTCCTTGAGAGCTACGCCCGCCCGGTAGGCGAGCGCCATTCCGTCGCCTGTCTTGATCGTGCCGTTGGTCGTNAANGGGAAGATCTTTCCGGCCCCGCCGGTGGCGAGAATGACCGAACGGCCGAGAATCGCGTGATACTCTCCGGTNCGGATCTCGAGCGCCGCCACACCCTTGCACTCGCCCTCATCCATGAGGAGCTCGCTTACGAAGAATTCGTCATACCGGACGATATTCTCAAAACGCATGGAGTGCTGAAAAAGGGCGTGCAGCATGTGGAAGCCCACTTTGTCAGTGGCATACCACGTTCGCTTGGTCGTCATGCCGCCGAAGGCCCGAGTGGAGACTGTGCCGTCGTCGTTCCGGCTCCACGGGCAACCCCAGTTTTCAAGCAAAGCCAGTTCGGAAGGGGCTCGGTCGACGAAGTACTCGATCACATTCTGATCGCCGAGGAAGTCAGACCCCTTGACGGTATCGAAGCCATGGAGTTCCGCGTTGTCATCGTCTCGNGCNACCGCCGCGGCGCCGCCTTCTGCGGACACCGTGTGGCTCCGCATCGGATAGACCTTGGAGACCAGTGCGATCGACGCCTCGGGGTGAGCCTCTGCGGCTTCAATCGCCGCTCTGAGCCCTGCCCCACCGCCGCCCACAATCACAATATCGTGCCGGGAAACCTGTACCACTCAACACCTCGGGAATAAGGGGAATCGCCTAATCAACGCCCCTCTTCGTAACCATATCGCCCGGGGGAAGAAGGGACCAACCACCCAGAAAGAGAAGGTCTTTCAGAACGCTCTCCGGGCGGGACGTAGAGTTACCTGATTGAACCGAAAGGGGAAAGGCGAGGAGGGAAGAGAAATCAGCTCTTTTTCCTGACCGAGCCGAAACCCCGACAAATTGACCGGCCGATCCGCATTTTCAACGGATCCCGGGCCATAAATGCCTGAAATCGAAGGGAATTCAAAATACCCCGGGGGTATTGGTCTTGCCCTGGTCTTTTTCGGAGCGGAATCAAGAAGTCTGTGACCCGAACCGTCACAGCGCCCGGTCATATTGGAAAGCACTGGAATGAGGGCTCTCCTCACTGAGACACGGGGCAAGACCCATGGGCAGATCGAAACGAGAAAAGGAGCAGGCAATGAATGGATCCGGCTACATCGAAGGCCAGAAAACCGAGAGACTCCGTGATCCCGCTCAGGCTCGCTGGCGCCCCTCCCCCGCCCATTCGACCCGATCGGAAAAACACTCGTTTCGTGCCTCGGAAAGACCGGCTGGAAACCGCCCTCTTCGAAATCAAGCGGTCTTCCCCTCAACCAGCGAACAACCGGTTGAACCCAACAGCCGAGTGCCTCGCACCGTGGGTGACTTCCAAAACCAGGACAAAGCCCATGAAGCCGAGCCGGACTTCGGCCGGGCGAGCCTCAAAGAGAGCGTGGAAAGCTGGCTTCTGGAGGGATTGACCCCTGGGTTTGGAAGCCTGCTTACGATCCTTGTCGGTTTCGCCTGGGCCGGACTGACTTTCATCTAGCGAAGCTTGTCCCGGCGAGGGTGGGCGAAACGATCGGGTTGTACCTACCCTGCCCGAATGAACGTTTCCCCCGGTCACTCACCCTCCCGGGACTCGAAAAAGTCCGACGGTCCAGACTCCGGGGCTGCCGAAACACATTGGCTGCTGGACGGCTACAACGTCCTTCACGCCGCACTGCTTCCCGGGGAACTCCGCAGCCAGATCCGCTGGTGGAACGCGGAGGGACGCGAGCGTTTGATCCGGCGCGTGTGCTGCTTTGACCCACATGCCGTCGATGAACCGGATCATGCAGACGGTCAGACGGCTGCCTTGGGGTCAAATCACGCTCTGGACCCGGATATCACACCCGCTACCCCTACCCTGTGGGTTGTCTTTGATGGGGATCGAACTCCACCGGAAGAACAAAACCTACCCGCCCATATCCGTATCATTTTTGCCCCTTCCGCGGATGACTACCTGGTTTCACGAAGTCGACGGGCCGAATCGAATGAATCCATCTACGTCGTCTCCAGTGACAAGCGCGTTGTGGGGCGCTGCGCTCACGCCGGAGCGAAAATCGTCAAACCGACTGATTTCCTGGCTCGATGCCCCGAACCCGAGGGTCCGGGCATTGAACCGGCCTGAGGCGGAAGCACGCTGCGTGACACCGTGCTTTCCCGTCAGCGAAGACCTTCCGAGTTCGCCGTGTGGATCAGTGGACGCCCCTCCAGTCCAGCCAGACAGTTCTGAACGGACAACTGGGCCATCCGTAGACGCGTGCGGGTGCTGGCGCTTCCGATATGAGGTGTCATGACGACATTGTCCAGTCGGACAAAGGGATGATCGGAGCCAATCGGTTCGCCGTCGAAAACATCCAGGCCCGCTGCAGCAAGCCTCTTCTCAGCGAGCGCCTCCGCCAAGGCGAGGTCATCGACAATCCCTCCCCGAGCCGTATTCACCAGTACGGCTCCCCGTTTCATTCTCCCAATCGCCCGCGCATCCAACAAGCCGAGAGTCTCCTGGGTCAGAGCAACATGGATCGAAACGAAATCGGCTTCAGCCAGCAATTCCGAAAACTCGACGTTCTCGACGCCCGGCACGGAATCGCCCGATCGAGACCAACCCACCACGCGCATTCCGAAACCCTGGGCCCGGCGCGCCACCGCTTGCCCGATCCCACCCAATCCCACGATCCCAAGCGTGGCCCCGTGCAGATCCACTCCAAGAAAAGAAGCCAATCCCCAGTCGGAGTCGGACTTCCATTTCCCACTGCGCACGTAGGCGTCGCCTTCCGCCACACGACGAGACGCCGCCAGGAGCAGCGCAAAGGTGAGGTCAGCGGTTGTTTCAGTCAGAACCCCGGGGGTATTTCCCACCGGAATACCCTGCGCTGAAGCCGCCGCCAGGTCGATATGATCCACCCCCACCGAGCAACTCGAAATCACCTTCAATTCGGAACTGCTCCGGATGATGTCTGCATCAATTCGATCTGAGATCAAACAGAGCAGACCTTGGCACCCCTCCAGAGCCTCCAGTAGGTCCGCGTGACTGGGGCCTTGGGCCGCGGGCCAGATCCTGCACTCGCACCGCTCTTTGAGTTCTCGTAATGGGTCTTCGCCGGCCAGGCCTTCAAGGTCGGCCATGGCATTCGTCACGAACACAAGGGAGCGCTTCTTTTCCATGGCGAATCGATTCCGTTCTAATTCAGTTCATGATCCGGACCGGTGCTCCACCGGCCGGCCTCCCGCAGGGAGTCTCCATGCGAATGTTAGCTCGCCCGCCTTGACCTCAGAAGTCAGCCTATTACCGTTGAGCCCCCGTGCCTGTGGGGAAGCAAACCGGCCCGGAGAAACCGCGCCCAGGCAAAGGCCAGGTGTCGAATACAGACGGGGCCACTCCACAAACCGATCTTGGGCCAGGCGGCTTTCAACGCCACCTCCGCCCGAACCACCGCAAAATAACCGGGGCAAGAGACTGACGCTATGGCCGAAAAAATGAGAGAGAAATCTGGAACTCTGATCTTTGCGGAGGCCGTGGTCCGATGGAAGTTCCCGATTCTTCTGGCTTTGATCGGCTTTACCCTCTTCTTCTTGTTCCCCATTGTCAACGCCGGTCTCATCGTCTTCGACCATGGGTGGAAGCAGTTACCCGCGGTGGATGTCGATACCCATGCGCGGGCCCAATGGCCCGACCATCCCTTCATCAACGCGCAGGACAAATTCAAGAATACCTTCGGCGGTTCTTCCGCCGTCGCCATTGCCGTCGTGGTGGAAGAAGGAACCATCTTCACACCCGAGGTTCTCGCCAAAATCAGCCGAATCACACAGAGGCTCGACGGACAAGGCTTTGACAGTCGCAGCGAAGAGCGCGACGAACTCTACGACGAGCTCGAAGAAGGCGGCGCATCGGCGGAAACCATACGCAAGATCCTCGACGCCACGTTTCCGCCCTATCCGGTCAACCACTATCGGATCAACTCGGTCACAGCGGGCAACACACGCGTGATCCAGGTGGAAGCCGACGGAGATATCGAGACCTCCGTCCTGATGAAGAAGCTGCCGACCACCCAGGAGGAAGCCGACGAGATCGCGAGCCGGGTCAGACAGAACCCGCCCTTCATCTATGGACGTCTCGTATCACTCGATGAACAGGGTGCGCTGATCACGGCTGGTTTCGTGACCGAACGACTCAGCAGTCGAGAGGTCTACAGAGCGGTCTTCGACCATGTCCAGAAGATCAAAGCCGATGAAGAAACCGATAACGTCAAAATCTATATCTCCGGTGCACCGATCCTCGTAGGCTGGATCCTGGTCCACGCATTCGAAATCACCCTTTTCCTGATCCTGACTGTGGTGATGATCTTCGTGCTCCTATGGGCATATTTCAGGCGGTGGCACGGAGTCCTCATCCCAGCGGTCGCCGCTCTGGCCACCAGTATCTGGGGCCTCGGGTTTACAGGCTGGATGGGCATCACATTCGATCCACTGATCCTGGTGATCCCCACCATCATTACGGCTCGTGCGGTTTCCCATACCGTGCAGATGGCCGAAAGGTTCTTCGAGGACTACGAGGTGCTCCTGCCGGAACTCGGTGACCCCGAAAAGGCCAAGACGGAAGCCGCCACCGTAGCCATGAGTGAACTCATCGTCCCGGGAACCCTCGGCATCGTGACCGATGTCGCGGGCCTGCTCGTGATCCTTGTGACATCCATTCCACAGATGCGTGACCTCGGTGTCTTTGGCGCATTCTGGGTCAGCTCCATCATCATCACGGTCGAGATCCTGCATCCCGTATTGATCTGTTACCTACCCGCACCCAAGGAGCATGAGCACTTCCTGCCCGCCTTCATGGTCAGCTTCACCCGCTTCCTGGGGGAGATCACGACCCACCCCAGGTGGAAGTACGTCATTGGCGTGACCACAGTGGTTCTCCTTGCAGGCTCCACCTATATCACCCTCTATCACTCGAAGATCGGTGAGGCCAAACCCGGCACCCCCCTTCTCTTTCCGGATCATGAATGGAATGTAGCCACCGCACAGATCGCGGACCGGTTCGGCGGCGTAGACTCGATCATGATCTTCCTGGAGGGTGACAAGGAAAAGGCCAGTGGAGACGCTCTTCCGATTCTCCGGATGGGCGAATTCGAGAGATGGATGTCCCGGCATACCGACCTCGGCGCCACCATCTCCATCGTTCCTCTCTTGAGAACCGCCTGGGGGATGAACCACTACGGCGACCCGAAGTGGTCCTTCGTCTCCGATGATCAGGCGACAATCCGACAACAGATCTACCAGATGCGAACCAACGGCGCGCCCGGAGCCATGGATCCGTTTCTATCGCCTGAAGGCAAGGACGCCAATATCCAATTCTTCTATCGCGATCACAAGGGCGAGACCATCCGGCGCACCGTGATTGCAGCTGAAGAATTCATCCGCAGGAACCCCATCGGCCAGGTCATTGTCCGACTCGAGGAAGACCAGGCCGGTCCGGAAGATGGATTCTTCACGGCCAACAGCCTGAAAGACAAGTGGTACTACATGCTGGGCCCACTTCTTCCAGACCGCCACCACATGCTGACAGTCCAGATCCGGAATGACGACGGAAGCTATCTCCCGGTCGAGGTCAACAGTTTCACCGACGTGAATAGCCTGCCTCCCTGGATCGAAGACTTCAGAGCCCGTGCCATCGAGGACTACGAAGACAATCTCGACTCACTCGATGAGGGAGAAGTCTTCACATGGCCCGACACACTGGCCGATTGGCAACTCGAGGATATCGACTACTGGTGGGAGAGCGAAGAATTCGGGATTCGCGCAGTCTCTGCCAATACCACCGACCTGATCGTCGAAGACGTGAAATCCGTCGATGCGGTCCCTGCCTACCAGCAAACCGATTCGTGGACACGGGGGGTCCAGTTCGTCATGTCAGGCGGACTGATGGGCATCCTGGCTGCCATTGATGACGAAGTCGAGCGAAGTCATGTCGCCAACATCATCTTGATCTTCCTGGTCATCTTCACCCTTCATTCAATCACCTACAAATCAGTTCCCAGTGGCTTCATCATCCTGCTCCAGATCGCGACGGCCACCATGCTTTCGCTCGCGTACATGGCGATTGTCGGGATGGGTCTCAACATCAACACGCTGCCCGTTCAATCGGTGGGAGTCGGCATCGGGGTTGACTATGCCATCTATATCGTGGACCGGATCCGGCAAGAGGTCGTGGATACCGCCGACATTGATGAGGCCGTGCGACGCGCCATCAGCACAACCGGTATGGCGGTCTCCTTTACCGCCAGCACCATTGTGGGTGGAATCGTGCTCTGGACCTTCTCGAGCCTGCGCTTCCAGGCCGACATGGCCCTGATGCTCTGCATCTTGATGGTCATCAACATGCTGGGCGCTCTCACAGTGGTTCCGGCCTTCTACAGCATCTTCCGACCCAAGGTCGCCACGGCCTTGCTGACGGAAGATCGGTTGGACGCCATCCAGAGGCAGAAGGAAGCCGAAGCCAAGAAGGGCATCTGACCGGATCCCTGACCGGGGTGATCCGGCGCCGCTGAGACCGGGGGGGATGACGGGGGCCTTGAGCCCCTATTCCCCCTTGCTCATTTCATGGTATTCGATGATTCGAGCTGCATTTTCCTCGACAGCCTTGCCCGTCACATCGATGATCCGCCAGCCATTTCGCCGGCAGAAGATCTTCGCCCTTTCGATCTCATCATAGACAGACTCGATGTCCGTATAATTCGTCGTCGGCAGGACATTGATGGACCTCAATCGGGCCTGTCTGATGGTGGTCAGCTCCGTGGGGTCGATCACCAACCCGAAGACGCGTTTCTGATCCAGCTCCAGGAGCTCGCGGGGCGGGTCGATGGAGGGGATCAAGGGAACATTCCCGACTTTGTACCCACGCTGTGCGAGATACATGCACAAAGGCGTCTTGGATGTCCGAGAAACGCCCGTCAGCACGAGGTCCGCATCATAGAGGGTCCTGACATTGGCCCCATCGTCGTGATGAACAGCAAACTCGATGGCTTCGATCCGGGCAAAGTACTCTTCCGTCATCCCGTGCAGGAGACCCGGCTTATGACGGGGCTCCACGCTCAAGCGTTGAGCCACCTTCGAAATCAAGGGTCCCAAAAGATCGATGGTCATGACGCCCTGCTGCTGGGCGGCCAACTGCAGTGCGGCGACCACTTCTCCTTCGACCAGACTGAAAACCACCAGGGCCTCTGCTTCAGCGGCCCGTTCGATCAAGGCCCTTGCGTCAGAGGGCAGCCTGATTTCACCAAAGACCTTGAGGCGCCAGGGGCTCTGAAACTGAAGCATGGCGGCTCGAACGGCCGCCATTCCTGTTTCGCCGGTCCCGTCCGAGACCACGAAGACCTGCATTACGGTTTCCTGGGTCTCAGTCACCCGATCAGTCTACCTGAGAGTGGATCCACGTTCATCCGTTGACGATCGGCATCACTCCGGGCACTTTCCCTACTCCCATGGCCTACACACCCAGCGAAATAGAGCCCAAGTGGCAAGAATACTGGCAACGCGAAGAGACGTTTCGAACAGAAATCGATCACGCCAAGCCCAAATACTACGTCCTCGACATGTTCCCCTATCCATCGGGCGACGGCCTGCACGTGGGCCATCCAGAGGGATATACCGCGACCGACATCCTGGCGCGCTACAAGCGGATGCAGGGCTTCAATGTCCTCCACCCCATGGGTTGGGATGCATTCGGGCTTCCCGCCGAGCAATACGCCATCAAGACAGGCACTCACCCCCGCATCACCACGCAGAAGAACATCGAAAACTTCAAACGGCAGATTCAATCGCTGGGCTTCAGCTACGACTGGTCAAGGGAAATCGACACCACCGAGCCCGGCTATGTGAGGTGGACCCAGTGGATTTTCCGCAGGCTCTTCGAACGCGGTCTGGCCTATCAGGCCGAAGTCCCGGTGAACTGGTGCCCCGAGTTGGGGACGGTGCTCGCCAACGAAGAAGTCATCGATGGCAAAAGCGAAGTCGGGGGCCACCCGGTCGTACGACTGCCGCTCAAGCAGTGGATGCTGCGGATCACCCACTACGCGGAACGTCTCCTCGAAGATCTGGAGGACCTCGACTGGCCAGAGCCGATCAAGAAGATGCAAAGAGATTGGATCGGTCGCTCAGAAGGCGCGCGAGTGCTTTTCCGCCTCGAAACGAACGACGAGGCAGAACTGGAAGTCTTTACTACGCGTGCAGATACCCTGTTCGGCGCGACCTACATGGTCGTGGCGCCGGAGCATCCGCTGGTGGAAGGAATCACAAGCGAAGCACATAAGGCGGATGTCGATGCCTATATCGAAAAGACGCGGCGACGGAGCGAGCGCGACAGGATGGCAGACCAGGGCGAGAAGTCCGGGGTCTTTACAGGCGCATACGCGATCAACCCCGTCAACCACGAACGACTTCCCATCTGGATCGCAGACTACGTGCTAGCCGGCTATGGCACGGGTGCCATCATGGCCGTCCCGGGCCACGACGAGCGCGATCATGCCTTCGCAACAAAATTCCAGCTTCCCATTGTCGAAGTCGTTTCAGGCGGAAATGTCGAAGAGGCCGCCTTCACGGGTCAGGGCGAAGCCGTCAATTCCGACTTCCTGGATGGCCTCGATACCGCCGAAGCCAAACGAACGATTCACGCCTGGCTCGAGGAAAACAAGGTCGGAGAAGCTTCCGTGACCTACAAGCTGCGCGACTGGCTCTTCAGTCGGCAACGCTACTGGGGCGAGCCCTTTCCCGTCATCCACGGAAGCGACGGTCAGACGCGACTGGTTCCGGATGAAGACCTTCCAATTACCCTGCCCGATTTGGAGGACTTCAGGCCAACCGGCGATGATTTTGAAGCTCCGCTGGCTCGCGTGCCAGAGTGGCTGGACGTCGCAGACCCGGAAACCGGAAAGCCGGCACAACGCGATCCGAACACCATGCCTCAATGGGCGGGAAGCTGTTGGTACTTCCTGCGCTTCCTCGACCCCCATAACTCGGAAGCCCCCTTTTCAGAGGAAGCCGAACGGTATTGGATGCCCGTCGATCTCTACGTGGGCGGAGCCGAACATGCCGTCCTCCACCTTCTCTATGCCCGGTTCTGGCACAAGGTCTTCTTCGACATCGGACTGGTCCACACCCGGGAACCCTTCCAGAAGCTCGTGAACCAAGGGATGATCCTCGGCGAAAGCTACCGCTATTACGATGACAATCCGGACGACCTCCCTGATCAGGACGTCCGCGTCTACTCCCATGAAGAAGTAGAGATGGGCGAAGATGGACCGGTGTCCACGGCCGACGGAAAACCGCTCAAAGCAAGGTGGATGAATCAGCAGGACCTGACCTCCAATCCAGAAAATGGTGAGTGGAGTCATCCCGAACATCCGAACCTTGCGCTGGAACGCGTCATGGAGAAAATGTCCAAGAGTCGGGGCAATGTCGTCAACCCCGATGATGTCGTCTCGGACTTCGGCGCAGATTCGATGCGCCTTTATGAGATGTTCATCGGGCCCCTCGAAAAATCCGCTCCCTGGTCGACGGACGGAATCCAGGGCATCTATCGTTTCCTGCAGCGTTGCTGGAAACTGGTCAACGAAGAGGATGGAGACTCGGAGAGACTGCGATCCTTTGCCAGCAAAGCCACGCCAGAACAGGCTCGTCTGCTGGAGCAGACCATCCAGGGCGTCACGGAAGACATCGAAGCCATGCGCTTCAATACCGCGATCTCCAAGCTCATGATCCTGGTAAGGGATATCCAATCGCAGGGTCCGCCCACCCAAGAAGCGGCCGAAAAACTCTGCCTCATGCTGGCACCCATGGCGCCCCACATGGCCGAAGAACTCTGGCAGAGGCTGGGACACGACCAGACGCTGGCGTACGAGAAATGGCCTGAGGTCGACGAAAGCCTCCTCGGCGAGGAAGAAATCACCATCGTTGTCCAGATAAATGGCAAGAAACGCGACGAGTTGAAGGTGGGCGTGGAGGCCAGCGCCGAAACCATCGAAAGCATGGCTCTCGAATCCGAGCGGGTTCAGGCCGCCCTGGCAGGCAAGGACGTCAAGAAGGTGATTGTCGTGCCGGGTCGCCTTGTCAATGTGGTCGTTTAACCAAGAGGAATTCCGGGCATGAGGTGGCTGAGTGTCCTTGTGATCCTGCTCCTCTCCCTCTTCCTCGTCGCGTCGTATACGACCGGCGACAGCCTTGCCTCCATCCAGGACATACCATCGGTCTCCGCCGCGGGGCCCTCCCTACCACAGAAGACCCAACGCACCGCCGTCGATTACGAGATGAGTCTGGTACGCACAGGCTTGTTGGGGTTCGGACTTCTGGTCTTCGTCGTCGGAGCGGTGCGCAAGACCCCGAAAGCAAGCCGTGTGCGGGGGCTGATCCTGCTCGCGCTCGCCTTGCTTTCGTTTGCTTCGTATTATCAGTTCTTCCGCTTCAGCCATGTCCGCGGCTTCGCGACCAGTGACAATTACCATTACTACATGGGTTCAAAATACTTTCCTGAACTCGGTTATTTCGGACTCTATGAATGCAGCCTCTTCGTGCTGACCGAAAGAGGATTGCCACCGGTGCGAGGCGCCAAGGCCCAAGCGCGAAACCTCCGGAACATGGAGATCGAGTCCGTCGATGTCATCACGCAAATGGGGTCCGACTGCCCCGAGCGCTTCACAGAAGAACGCTGGGAAGCCTTCGGAGATGAGATGGAGTTCTTCTCGACTCAATGGCCAAGGCACCTGGGAAACGCCACTTTCCTGGACCACGGCTACCACCCCACACCCGCCTGGACCCTGGTCGGCGGACAGGTGGGAAATGCCACCGAGTTGGTTGAGCCTCTCTCGGCGTATGTCCTGAGTCGCATGGACCGGGTCCTGATCGGGGCCGCCCTGATCGCCATCGGCCTTGTGTTCGGGCTGGAAACCGCAGCGCTCGTCGCGCTTCTCTGGGGCACCGGCATTCTCTGGCGATACACGTGGGTGGGAGATGCCTTCCTACGACACCTCTGGTGGCTGACAGCCCTGGGAGGAATTCTCGCGCTCAAGCGAGGACTCCAGGCAAGCGGCGGTTCCATGCTGACTCTCGCCACCCTATTTCGCATCTTTCCAGGCGCACTGGGAGTCGGCTATCTCGCCCACGCCCTGCGCACGAGCCTGCAAAAACGGAAAATACCCTCCGCCCACTACCGTTTCGCAATGGGCGCACTCGGAACCCTGGTAACCCTGCTGATCCTTACGGAATGGGAATGGGGACAAGGTCTCTACGTCTATGACCACTTTGTCACGAAGCTGAAAACCTTTTCTTCGACACCCATCAGCAACGACATCGGACTGGGTGTCGTGTCTCAGTGGATCTTCCCGGCGTCGGATACAGCGTCGCTGCTGTTGCGCTCCACAGGAAGCGTTCTCTTCATCATCCTGTTCTGGCGCGCCATCCAGTACGTCAAGGATTGGGAAGCTGCGGCCGCAGGGGCGCTCCTCATCCCGATCCTGACGAGTCCCGCAAACTACTATTTCTCGTTCTTCGCGATTGCGGCCCTGCTCTCGGCTCGAAGGCCCAGGGGAGGCCTCATCCTGCTGGCCACCGCTCTTCTATGGAACCTGAACGGTCTCGTCCTGTATCAGCAACACTCGGAATTCTACTGGGCCTCGGTGATTGCCGTAGCGAGTTGCTTCGCCGTCGTGCTTGAACTCGCCAGACCCGTGGAAACGAAGCAAGAACTCCAAGAACAAGTGGAGCCAACCTGATCCCCATGAAGCGCATGGCGGTCTCTACTGGATCTCGTCCTTGAGCCAGTCCCCGATGTCCGGGTGATCGAGCAGCCCTGACTCAAGAAGACGCCTTGATGCGATCTCACGCACCTCCCGAGCCGATGCCATGGAGAGGGCCTCGCGCGCATCCTGGGCCGTTTCCCGCGTATCCAGGGCTCGCACAATCTCCTTCACCAGGGGAACAGCCGCAGGGACCACAGAGAACTCTCCGATCCCCAGACCCACCAGGATCGGAACCGCCAAGGGGTTGCTTGCCATTTCGCCGCAGATCGAGACCGGGATATCGGCTCGTTGTGCCGCCCTGACGCTGCTGTCGATCAGTGTGATCACGGCCGGATGCAACCCATCGTAGAGGTGAGCCACGCGTTCATTCCCGCGATCCACCGCCAGCGTATATTGAGTCAGGTCATTGGTTCCGATGCTGAAGAAATCGCACTCGGCCGCCAGCGTGTCGGCCGCAATCGCGGCTGCTGGGACCTCGATCATGATTCCCATCTCCATGTCGGGATCAAACTCTTCGCCGCGCGCAGTCATCCCCTCCCGAACTTCCGCCATCAAGGCCCGCACTTCTCGGAGTTCCTCCACACTCGAAATCATGGGAAGAAGCAGTTTCGCATGCCCCGTCACACTGGCACTGAATATCGCGCGAAGCTGGACAGCGAAGGCCCGGCGGTTCTCGAGGGTGAGGCGAATCGACCTGAGCCCGAGTTGGGGGTTCTCTTCATTCGACTCACCCACATTGGGGATGCCCTTGTCTCCGCCGAGGTCTAGAGTTCGTATTGTAACCGGCCTCGGATTCATCTGGCTGATCACGCGGCGATAGAGCTGCTCCTGCTCTTCCTGGCTGGGAAAGCCCCGATGAGCCAAAGCCAGCAATTCCGTACGGAAGAGACCAATGCCTTCAGCGCCATGTTTTTCGGCGTATCTCACGTCATTGATCAAACCCACATTGGCCGACAACGTGATCGATTTTCCATCCCGCGTCTCAGACGGCCTGCCTCGCATGGCATCCAGATGCCCGACGGCAACCTCATACTTGTGCTGCGCATCCTGATAGAAACTCGTCAGGGTTTCATCGGGAGCCAGATAGATATGTCCGGTCGATCCATCGACAATGCAAGGCTCGCCCTGCCTCACCGTCGACATGACTCCGCCCACACCGGTTACAGCTGGAATCTCAAGGGTGCGAGCAAAAATCGCTCCGTGCGAAGTAGCCCCACCATGCTCGGCCACAATCGCAGCCACCTTGTCGATTTCAAGGCGCGCAAAAAGTCCGGCCAGAACCTGATCCACGACTACGACAGAACCCGGAGCCATGGCGGATTGCTCGGAGCCATCGCCCACGAGCTTTTCCATGATTCTCTGCCCGACATCGATGATGTCCGCCCCTCTCTCGCGAAAATACTCACTCTCGATGCTCTCAAACGTCTCACGATAGCTGTCGAGGACCGACCGAAGAGCCAGAAAGGCGTCACCCGATTCATCCAGCGCCTGCTCGAGGTTCTGTACGAACCCCTTGTCTTCCAGGATCTGGATCTGGGCATGGAACACCGCCGCAAACTCAGGACCAAAACGAACACGCACCGTATCTCGAGTTTCCTCGATATCCCCCAACGCTTCCGCTAGCGCCGCCAGCAGATCGGTGCGCTCTTCGGCTTTCGATCCCTTGGGCCGATACTCGACCCGGTCCAGGTCAACCGGAGCTCCGAATCGATGGACCGGACCAATGGCCACGCCCCTGGATGTCGGAATACCCGTAAGCTCCACATTCTTCTCAGCCCGGGCAAGGCTTCCACCCAGTCCAGAAATATCGGTACGAGGAGGAAAATGGGTCGAACGATAATCCTCACTTGAGCTCATCAATGCGAGGAGTTGGGCATTGACGACAACCGGGGCGAGAAGCTGAGCACAGGTCTGCATCAACTCGACATCGGCCTGATGGAAACTGCGCGGATCGACGGTTTGGATCACCAGGACACCGGTGGTCCCACCTTGCACAACCAGCGGTGCCGCCAGGAAGGATGTGAATCGTTCCTCGCCCGTCTCCGGGAAATATCGGAAGCGGGCATCTTCTCGAGCTCTTTCCAGAGCCAGGGCCTCGCCATTCTTGGCCACCCAACCGACCAGACCATCTCCCACGCCCAGGCGAACGTGGCGGACCGCAGCGGGGTCCAGACCAATGGTGGCGCTCAGCAGAAGAGACTCGCTCTGAGCCTCTCTCAAATAGACCGAACAGACGTCTGCGTCCAGACGCTTGGCGACCAAATCGGCGACATTCGCGAGCGTCTCCTGCAAGTCATGCGAGCGGGAGATGATCTCAGCGACATCGGCAAGGATTGATATTCGGTCCGGAATGGTGACCTCCGCCAGCGGGTCGAAAAACCGCTACCAAGGGCACCACAGCGTAGCAGTCCCTTCTTCAGTGCGGGAGACTGAAGCTGAGTGGCTTCCGGGGGGGGAAAACCAGATCTCGATCCTCAAATCGCAGGCCGAGCGCGAGGAGGATTTTACGCTTCGTATCCATCCTGCAGTTCATGCCTTTTTCTACACTGTGAATCGTCCGCAGAGCTACGTGAGCCTTGCGAGCCAGTTGAGCCTGCGTCATCAGCTTGTGCTCACGCAGTTCACGTACGCGATTGCCGGGCTCTAACCCCACAACTTCCGTATCATCCATGTCATCGTCTCCTTGATCTCTAGAACTCTGTACTCCGAGATCTTCTCTCGGTATAAATCCGGGTCTCAAGAGTGACTTCGGACGAACCCCCCTCAATTCTTTAGGAAAAATCGGATCTTGCGCGATCCACTGCCCTTCCGGCGCGAGTCCAGACGAAATATCCGGTAAACGACCTAGAAAGAGGTCGTATGGAGTCCTGGGAACCCGTGAATAGTTGGCCCCATACACCGCAAGGGAACCGCCCTCACACGGTTTGCTACCCGGCCCTTGTTCTCAGACCTCTCCGTCATCCGGACTGGGACGACCCCGACGCCGTCCAGAGAAGCGGCCCATGATTCAACGCTCCATCAAAACCCTGCTTGTCCTCATTGCATTTTGTCTGGCGGCTCTGGCCGGCTATCGGATCTCCTCCTCTCTTGAGCAGCAGATCCTCAAAGCCGAAGCCGAAAAGCAGCTGTCNACCCTCTTGCATGGGCCCGTCAAGATCAAAACGGTCCATCTGGCGCTCAGGGGCGGGCTCTTCCTTGAGGGCCAGGATGTCGGCACCTACCCAAGTGATTCCGCGCCTCACGAACCTCGGCTCTTCGCACGGAGGGTTTCAGCGGAAATCGACGTCACAGCCCTTCTGGGGGGTCGATTCAGGCTTTCCGGCCTGCTCCTCAAAGACGTCACATTCCGGATCGAACACCGGAAGGACGACATCTGGGAGCCCTCCCCGGTCGAAGCACTGGTCGAGCAGAGTCGGAAGGTACACCCCAACCCCATGGATCAGAACCTGGGTTTCCTGACCGCCTTTGAAGACGTGACACGGACCCTGCTGGCCGACGTGATCCTGGCCGATCGGTTTGAAGTCCAGAATGGCCACGTGATCTTCACGGATCACAGGCCACCCGCGAAGCCCGAAGGCGCAGCTCCAGTCCGGATGGAAATCAAGCACTTGAATGGTCGGATCGTCCACCACTGGCTTTCGGGAGTGGTCGATCTCCGACTCGGCGCCACCCTGGTCGGCCACGACCAAAGCAGCATTCCGCTGAGAATCGAAGGTTCCCATAATGGCGGAGGCGATCTGCAGATCGAATTGGCGGCCCGCGACCTGACGCTGAACCTGATCGAACCCTACCTGTCCACCGAGGCCGGTCCGATCCAGCTTTCGGGTGCCTGGAAGGGCCACCTTTTCTATGAGACCGGCAGGATGGATCACGGTGAATTGACGACGGAAGGCACTTTTTCTGATCTCGTCATGAAAATACCGGTCCCAAACGGAACCATCGAATCCAGTCTCGAAAAGATCTTCTTCTCCGCACAAATGAGAGTCGAGCCGGATCATGCATGGCTTGAGCCTGCCGTCCTGGAGACGCAAGGCGTCACCCTGACCCTGCATGGCGATGTGGAAAGACCGATCTCGACCGAATCTGAACTCCAACTGTCGGGATACATGAACGGATTGGACCTCCAAGGCTTGAGATCCGTTCTGGGCTCTTTGCCGGACGAGGAATCGAAGGCCCTNGANAACTTCCTGATCCGGACCGAGAGTGGTTTCCTCAAGCAGGCTCGCGGTGTGGGCCAGGCCAGCATCCAAGAATGGGAGAGGCTACTGAGCGGACAGGATTCCGCGCTGCCGCCGGGATTCGTGATCGCAGCCGACCTCTATGGTGTGGACATCCGGACGGGGAATGACGGGATCATCCACGACCTCAAGGGAAGCGTTGAAGTCACACAGAACCTCTTTTCACTTCTCGATGTNACTGGATCACTCAATCATTCTCCTCTGCCCACGTTCAACGTTCGAGTCCACGACTTCACGAACCTCATGAAGGGGCCTGCTGATGAGCGGAAAATGCANGTGCGAGTTCCGGCCGTTCCGGGAATCCCCACTTTCCTTCAACTCTTCCGGGCCACAGAACCTGAAAACGAAGAGTCCGCCTCGACCCAACCGGACATCATCCTGAGAATCGAGCGCCTTGAATACCCCATCTTCAGCTGGCCTATTCGAAATGCATTTGTTCGCGTGAGTGCTCTGCCGGGTGGATCCCGTTTCGACATCAAGAAGGGCCTGTGGGCTGGAGTTCCCTTCTGGGGAGGCGCCACCTGGACCCACGAGACGTCGGACATCCTGGACTTCGAAGTCTGGACCAGCCCCTACGAGGATACGTCGGTGCGGGAGAGCGATAGAAACCCTGCTGAAGAAACTACACAGACCGATGACTCAACGGACATCGAAACGGTCAGCAGTTGGGCGCGAGGTCGCTTTGAAATTCCGCAATTCGTCCTAGCCGGTCTCGACTTCGACAACATGCGCGGTTTCTTCCGCTTTCGGGAGCAGGACCTCGAACTTCTCCAGGTCCGGTCCGAAATGAAGCCCTCTGGAAAATTCCTGGGCAATGCCTTGTTCAACCTGGGAGAAGACGAAGAAATAGAAACCGAGATCAACCTCTCGGTCGTCTCAGCCGACGTAGCGAGAGTAGGAGAAAGCGTAGGGTTCGGATCTGGCTTCGCTACGGGAGATCTCCACTTGTCCGGCAAGCTGACCGGAACGCTACGACCCCAGACACCCGTACTGGCAGATCTGACAGGAGATCTGAACCTGAACGCCAGCGACGGCGANCTGCAAGTCAACCAACTGCCTCTCCTGGTCGCGCTGGCTCAAGCCACTGAAGGCTATGGTGAAAACGCCCAGCGGGATTCCATCGCCTATGAATCACTCGATAGCATCTTGCACGTAGCNGATGGGCGGATTTCCACGAGTGACCTCGAGCTCGAAGGCCCTCTTCGTATCTATGCATCCGGAAGCCTGGATGTCACAAGACCCCCCAATGAAATGATCGGTGTCGTCGGCCTCTTCATCTTCCGAGGGCCCGGGCAGGTCATGGAAAACATTCCCCTGGCCAAAGCAATCCTGCCTGGATCCGAAAAGGGCTTGCTGGGCGCATACTATCAAGTCAACGGAACATTCGATGAACCCGAGATCGAGCCGCTTCGAAGCAAAAGCATCTCAGAGGGCATGCCTGAGGTGCTTGTGGCCCCTTACGCACTCCTCAACGCGATCCTGACGGGCAAAGGCGTGGACCATGGACAGACCGAACCCGATCCGATTCCGGCCCCTGATCCCCAGACCCCACCCGAGTCATCCGGGAAAGCCATCGAGGAAAATGCTGAACCGGAAACAGGATCCAATCAAGAAGACGCCTTGCCACGAGACCCCGAATCCAGCGAAGGAAGCGAAACCCTTCGCACCCCCGAACCCCCTGCAGAGGCCTCACCATGACCCGAACCGCATCCCGCGACAAGGTTCTGACGCACCCGGACGCCATCCAGGCCGTCCAGGAGGTTCAAGCAAGCGGCAAGACCGTCGTCTTCACCAACGGCTGCTTCGACCTGCTCCATATCGGTCATCTACATTCGCTGGAGGAAGCGCGAGCGCACGGTGACCATCTGATCGTGGCCTTGAACAGCGATTCCAGCGTACGCTCTCTCAAAGGCCCTTCTCGCCCCGCCGTCCCCCTGTCCCAGCGGATGCCATTGGTGGCCGCTCTCGCCTGCGTGGACTGGGTGGTCTCTTTCCGGACCGCGACCCCACTCACCCTGATACGCGAACTCAAGCCCGATGTGATCGCAAAAGGGGGCGACTGGAAAGTCGATGACATCGTCGGCGCTTCTGACGTCGAAAGCTGGGGGGGACGCGTGGAACGGCTTTCAGAGATCAAAGGAGTCCGAACCAGCGAGATCATCCGCCGAATCAGGCAATGACCCCACTCGCTTCCAGGAAAGCGGGGGGTTCAGATGAATCGATCGCTTTCTTCGCCGGACGAATCTTCTCCCTCACCACCCATGCGATAGGGTTCATCAAGAAGTCCATCGATCCTCTGGGTGATCAGATCTGAGAAGTTCCTGAAGAGATGGCCGTGTTCCCGATCGGACTCTGCGGTGAAAGGATCAAATGAATCCTCCATCGCATACTCGGGGATCGAACCGTGATGAATCGGTTCCCCGATGCGGTAGACGATTCCGGCTTTGGAGGCCCAGGGACTCGCTCCCGGATACGCCGCGTCTGAACCGTTGCAGCCCACAGGAACAACGGGGCACTTGAGATGGAAGGCCAACTCGGCAATACCCGTATGCGAGGGAAGAAGACGCCTTGAGCGGGTTCCCTGCGGAAATATAAGGATATCCAGTCCGACCTCATTTGCGTGTTCGTTCAAGGCCACGAAGAGCTTCATCATGGATCCGAAAGTCGCGTTGACGTACTGCGCGTAGGTCTCTTCTTCGGGCGCGAAACCCCGACCGAGAACATTCCTTTCCTGGGTCAGGAGAGGGCTCGGCAAAGCCGACAGGAAGTCTGAATCACGTTCGGATCGCCCGCCCTCTTCAAAGTTCCTGTCCACCCAGTCCCGGAGCAGTCCGTACTCCTCGTTGGTCGGGGCGCGCTTCATGACTTCCAGGAAGTCACGGCTGATGATGTAGCCCCGGGAGATCGTCGGCAACTGGTTCATCATTTCCATGAACTTACCGATGGCACTGCTTTCGTAGTACTTCCCCTTGACCCACGTGGCCGTAAAACGGTTGAGGCTTCGCCAGAGCCGGAACTGGAAGGGCCAATAGTTGTAACGATCCGTATGGTTCATCGCGTAGATGCACCGCTCGGTCGGAATCCGCTCCGGATTCTCGAACTCCACCGACACGCCTGGGAGAAACCCGTAGTTGAGACGCAGGAGTTGCCCGATGGTGCGTTGGGAAAGTGGGTACCGCGTCAAACGAATTCGTTCCAAGCGGGCAATATCTAGCATTGGACTTCTCCGAAAAGACTCAGTGAGCCGGATTCAAGGGGAGCCTGCATCCAAGATCAGAACCCCAAAGCCATTTCACCTGCCGGGGCATCTCCGAGCAACTGAACCAGGACTTCATCACCCGCGGAAAGCTCTTCTGCTTCTTCCGGAAAGACAAGCAGTCCATCCGCGCGAGTCATCGAACTCAGCGCACCCGAACTCTGGTTGCCGGTACTCGTGGCCTCCCAGATACCCTCCCGATTTTCGAGGATCACGCGAACGAAATGCATCCGACCGGGTTTCTTCCTCAGACTCTCCATCAAGCGAGCCCGGATGACGGGACGAAAACACGTTGAGTACCCCATCATCTTCAGGAGTGCGGGCCGAACGAAGAGATTGTAGGACACGTTCGCTGAGACAGGATTGCCTGGAAGGCCGAAGACCAACGGCCCCCTGCCCGCTACGCCCGAAGCGGCCTCCTCAAAGCGACCGAACGCGAGGGGATACCCCGGCTTCATTCTCACTCCCCAGAAGTCCAGTTCACAGCCGAGCTTTTCAAGCACAGGCCGCACATGATCATGATCCCCGACCGAAACACCCGCAGAGCTGACGATACAATCCGAATCCAATGCGGCGCGGAACTGTTCCTCCACGCTCTCTGGCCGATCCTCCGAGATCCCCAGATAAAGAGGCTCGGCTCCGAGCAGTCGACATGCCGCCACCAGGGCATACGAATTCGAAGCGACAATGCGCCCACCCCGAACGTCGCCATCGACCTCGACCAATTCGTCGCCTCCGGAGAGGATCGCCACCCGAGGTCTCCGATGGACCCTGACCATGGATCGTCCCAATGAAGCCAGAAGTCCAATTTCCACGGCCCCCAGTGAATCACCGCCTCCCAGCACTTGATCGCCGAGCTGAATGTCCTCGCCGGCATCACGCACGTTTTCGCCGGGCTTCACGGACACGGTGACCCAGACCTGATTGTCCTCACTGCGCGTATCTTCCTGACGAACCACGGCATCGGCCCCTTCCGGAACGGGCGCCCCCGTAAAGATCCGGGCGGCAGCGCCGGGCTGAAGCCTTTGCGAAGAACCTGCTCCCGCAGGGATTTCCTCAACAACGGGGAGCCGGACAGGCTCACCCTCCGAGGCGTCCACGAGGTCGGCACTATGGACCGCATACCCGTCCATGGCCGAATTGTCGGCCGGCGGAAGTTGGCGGCTCGAGAAAATGGGCTCCGCCAGAACCCGGCCGGCGGCCTCACCCAAAAGCACACTCTCAGGCCCCAGAACCGGCGTCACCGCCTGGATCCTCTCACTGGCCTCGTAGACCCCGATTCCCTGCCTCATCTTCACGGCCCACACCATAACGAATAGAAGTCCGGACGAGAGATTCTAGCGGGTGCATTCTGACAACTGACACAAGCCGTACCGAACGCTAGACTGCCTATAGATTGTGCAATTGGCCGTAAAAATGTCCCAAACACCCCCTATGAGATTACAGACCGAAGCCCAAAGCAAGGATGTGCAGCGCGTTCTGGACGCGATGATGCAGGGTGTAGTGATCATTTCCCCGCAGGGGAAGATCAGCCTCATCAACCACGAAGGCTGCCGGATTCTTGAAACCGCTTCCGAAGGGGACTCCTCACGAGATCTGGCCTCCTTGATTCCGGGCAATCAGCGCGTGCTTGACGCGGTCGAAAAAGTCCGAACCAGCCGCCGCTCTCGAGCCGAAGGGGAAGTCGTCTTGAGAAGGCGCTCCGGCAGCGAGGTCCTGCTGGACATCACCCTTTCCCCGGTTGCTGAGAATGAATCAGAAACTCCGGGTGTCCTGCTTGTTCTCCGAGACCGAACTGCCTTCAAAGAGCTCAGCGATGACGACTCCCTGCAGAAACAACTGAATGCCTACGGGCATATTGCCGCCGGCATCGCCCACGAAGTCAAGAATCCTCTCGGTGGAATTCGCGGAGCGGCGGAATTGCTGGAGCGGCGATCGACAGACGAGCGCAGCGAAAGGACCGCGCATCTGATCATCAACGAAGTAGACCGGATCAGCGCTCTTGTGGACGAACTCATGGTTTTCGCTCGGGCTGAAGATCTTTCCTACGAATCCGTGAACCTGCATCGCCTACTCAATCAGATGATCGAGCTGCTGAGCGCCGAGCCCATAGCCAGCCAGGTGAAGTTTGAGAGAATCTTCGACCCGTCCATACCTGAGATCCCGGGTGATCCCTCGCGCCTGACCCAGGTCTTCTTGAACCTCGCTCGGAATGCAATTCAAGCCATGGGAGAAAGTGGCGGGGAGCTCACACTCACCACCTCTATTTCGCTCCAGAACCGTCTGGCAGGAGAAGACGGAAGAGGCGTACCCACCGTCAACATCGTCTTCGAAGACGATGGGCCCGGCATCGACGACACGATCCTGGAGCGACTCGCCACCCCCTTCTTCACAACCAAGGCGGACGGTACGGGCCTGGGATTGGCCGTCTCCCGCCACTGGATCTCGCGCCATCGCGGCAAGTTGATCATCGATGGCCGCGGCCCGAGAGGCGGAGCCCGGATCCGCATCAAACTTCCCTTGCGACAAGAAAAGACCAGTACGTAAACGGAGACCCCATTGCAGATTCAAGCTTCCTCTTCAGCCCCGATGTCCATTCTCGTCGCCGACGACGAGAATTCCATCCGATTCGTCCTTCGAGAGGCTCTGGAGGCCGAGGGGCATTCGGTGACTGAAGCCAGCGACGGCGACAAGGCCAGCCAGCTCTTGCTGTCAGCTCGCTTCGATCTGGCCTTCATTGACATCCGCATGCCCGGCCAAAGTGGCCTCGAGGTGCTCGAACAGGCCCGGGCCACCGGCTCTCTGACGCCGATCGTCATCATTACAGCGCAGAACACCATGGAAAATGCAGTCGAGGCCATGAAGATGGGAGCTCTGGACTACCTCATCAAGCCCTTTTCCCTCGCTCAGGTCGTCGGACTCGCTGAGCGGACCCAGAAGATCCGCTCGCTCCAGAATGAAGTCGACAAGCTTCGTCGGGAATCGGGCCATGAACTCACTCCGGCCGGTCAGAGATTGATCGGAAGCAGCCCGAGCATGCTTGATATCTTCAAAACCGTCGGCAAGGTCGCGGTTCGTAATGTCCCGGTCCTGATCCTTGGAGAAAGTGGAACCGGCAAGGAACTGGTCGCCCGGGCAATCCACTCGGCGAGCACCCGAGCGGAAAGACCCTTCGTGGCGGTCAATGCCGCAGCCATCCCCGGCGAGTTGCTTGAGAGCGAACTGTTCGGACACGAACGAGGTGCCTTTACGGGAGCCGTCGCGCCCAGACTTGGACGTTTTCGGGAAGCGTCGGGTGGAACCCTCTTCCTCGATGAGATCGGCGATATGCCCATCGCCCTTCAAGCCAAGCTTCTCCGTGCACTCCAGAGCGGAGAGGTCACTCCCGTGGGCGGACGGGACCCCATTCATGTCGATGTACGCGTGGTCACCGCCACGCACCGCAACCTCGATAAAGCGGTGGAAACCGGGGAGTTCCGTGAGGATCTTCTGTATCGACTCCGCGTCGTCCCCATCGAGGTCCCCGCCCTTCGCGAACGAAAAGACGACATCCGTATCCTGGCCGAGCATTTCGTCAGGCGCTATGCGGCGGAACTGACCGAGTTGGAAATCACGATGTCCGACCCCGCCGTCTCCGCCCTCGAATCCTACGCCTGGCCAGGCAACGTCCGGGAACTGGAAAACGCCATCAAAAGAGCACTGGTATTGGCTTCCACGGCCATTCTCGGTCCCGAAGATTTCGACTTCCTCACCCAGGGAAGATCCACGGAAGGAAATACAGGGCAGAGCCTGGATGCCCTCATCCAGGCCCGGGTCGCGTCCGCTCTCGACCAGGACAACACGGGAGAACTCCATTCGCAGATTCTCGCGGCGGTCGAAAAGCCACTGGTGGCCACGGTCCTTGATCACACAGACGGAAACCAGATACGTGCCGCAGCCCTTCTTGGAATCAATCGGAATACCCTGCGCAAGAAGATTGCAGAACTGGGCCTGGTGATCCCAAGCCGTAACGAGCGCGAATGACCCCTTCCCGATCTGGCAGTGAAGCGGACCCTTTCGACGGACTTCATGTACTGGTCGACGATGACCCGCGTTGGCCGTGGAGTCCGCTTGAGCAAACCCGATTCGCATGTGCCGGCGGAGCCTCCGTCGTCCAGCTTCGAGCCAAGTTCCTCCAGGATCAGGAGATCGTGGAATTGGGCTGCCGGATCAGGGAGGAGACCCGGAAAGCGGGCATCCGATTCGTCATGAATGACCGTTTTGATCTGGCACTCGCCTGCGAGGCCGATGCGGTTCATCTCGGCCAGACGGACCTTCCTCCGAACGCCATACCGGAAACGATACGCGAGAGACTTCAGGTCGGGCGCTCCACACACACGCTGGAGCAGGCCCACATCGCAATGAACGAAGAGGCCGACTACATTGCTCTGGGTCCAGTCTTCGGAACACAATCCAAGGAGTCTGAATATGACCAGAGAGGACTCTCGACACTCCGCGAAATCGTTGCGACCGTGGCACCCCGCCCCGTGGTCGCCATCGGCGGCATTACGCGTGACAATCTGGCTTCCGTTCTCGAAACGGGCGCACGGGGAGCCGCAGTGATTTCAGCGGTCACCCAGGCAAACGATCCCACGGATGCCGTAAAGGAATTGGCGCGAAGCTTTTCCTCTTTTTCTGGAAACGCCTAGGAGCAGAGATCACCTTGGACGAATGGGTTCCTCGAGCCACTTCCGGTATCGGGCTGGTCCTGATGATGGCCATCGCATGGCTCGCCTCAAGTCATCGTAGCCGGATCCCATGGCGCACCGTGGGCTGGGGACTCTTCATCCAATTCGCCTTGGGCATCTTCCTGCTGAGGACCTCAATCGGCATCTCGGCCTTTGGTGTCGCGGCCCGTGGAGTCGAAGCGCTTCTGGCCTACGCCAACATGGGAAGCCGTCAGGTCTTCGGTCCTCTGATGGATACGGGCTTCTCCTTCGCTCTGGGCGTTCTCCCGATCATTGTCGTGATGGGCAGCCTTTTCGCCATCCTGTACCACCTTGGACTGGTTCAGTGGATCGTCCGGGTACTGGCTCGGCTGCTGCGTTCCACCATGGGAACATCACCGGCAGAAAGCCTGGCCGCCATCAGCAACATCTTCCTGGGTATGACTGAATCCTGTCTGGTGATCAAACCCTATCTCTCCCAACTCACCCGGTCGGAACTCTTCGCCACCATGTCCGTAGGAATGGCCACAGTGGCCGGCTCGGTCCTCCTCGCCTACGTGAACATCCTGGGTGGCGGCGACTTTGCCGGCCATCTGCTGATCGCCAGCATCCTCTCTGCGCCGGCCGGCCTCCTTCTTGCGAAAATCATGATCCCAGAAACCGAAGTTCCCCGGACCACGATCCAGAACGACATTGCAACAGAAGAGCGGGCTCAGAACATCATCGACGCAGCCGCAGAAGGGGCCCTCAATGGGCTGAGACTCGCTGCCTATGTCGGAGCCATGCTCCTGGCCTTCGTTGCGCTTGTCCACATGACCAACGGCTTGCTGGGCTCCATGGGGTCCTGGATCGGTCTGCCGGACCTGAGCTTCCAGGGCATTCTCGGCTTCATCCTCGCCCCCCTGGCCTTCATGATGGGAATCCCCTGGGAGGATGCCACGCAGGTCGGTTCCCTCATGGGCGTCAAGATCGTACTCAATGAATTCCTGGCCTATCAGGAATTGGGGAATTTGATTGCCGCAGGTGAACTCAGTGAAAGAAGCCGCATCATCGCCTCGTATGCACTCTGTGGATTCGCCAATTTCGGTTCTCTTGCCATCCTGCTCGGAGGCATCGGAGCCATGGCCCCGGAACGCCGAGCGGAGGTCGCCGAACTCGGGCTCCGTTCCGTTCTGGCCGGCTCACTCGCCACGTTCATGACCGCCTGCGTGGCCGGAATTCTTCTATAGCCACAGCCCCGTACCATTCGAAATCACGATACGATCAGCCTTGAACTTGAAATACAAGAAACGCAAGATTCCCTTTTGCACCATCGCCAGGAGGTTCGCGACATGAAGCAACTCAAGAATCGGGTCGCCGTCATCACAGGCGCAGGAAGTGGCATCGGAAGAGCCACTGCGTTGCGACTGGCACAAGAAGGTTGCGCCTTGGCGCTATCCGATATCGATGAGGCCGGGCTGGAAGAAACCGCTCGTCTGACTGAAAGCCATAGTCCCAAGACGACCACCCATATCGTCGATGCGGCCGACAAGGAAAGCATGCGTGGCTTTGCCGAGGAGGTCGCGAAGGCCCACGAGCACGTCCATATCGTCGTGAACAACGCTGGCGTCGCCCTGGTCGGGACGCTGGAAGAAAACAGCCTTGAAGACCTTGAATGGCTGGTGGGCATAAACTTCTGGGGAGTCGTATACGGCTGCAAATTCTTTCTTCCCTTCCTGCAAAAGGAAGAGGAGGCCCATATCATCAATATCTCGAGCCTCGCTGGACTCACTGGAATCCCGGGACTGGGTGTCTACTCGGCCACCAAGGCCGCAGTCCGGTCCTGGACGGAAAGCCTCTCCGAAGAGCTGAGAGGAACGGGAGTGGCTGTGTCCTCGATCCACCCAGGAGGCATTGCCACCTCCATCGTAGGAAATGCCCGGCTGGACGGGCCCATGGATCGCAAGGACATGATGGAAGAGTTCGCGAAACGAGCTGTCGGCCCGGATCAAGTCGCCGACAAGATCGTGTCTGTTCTGCGTTCAGGGAAGTTGCGTGGGCTGGTCTGTCGAGAAACGTATGTCATCGCATTTCTCCTGAGACTCATGCCCCGCACCACCCAGAAAATGGTCGGATGGGGCTGGCGGCGCTCACAAATCAACGCCTGAGCTTCTCGACGCGAGAAGTCCCGGAGCCGAAGCCTAGTGCTCTTCCGGCTCCGGTGTTTCACCCAGGAATACGTCGAACATCAGGATGATCGTTCCCACGACGATCAGACTATCCGCCACATTGAAGCTGGGCCAGACGTAATCATTCACGAGGTGGACATTCAGGAAGTCGATGACTTCTCCATGAACCAGGCGATCCGCCAGGTTCCCCACTGCACCCGCCAGAATCATCCCGAGCGTCATGGGGACAAGCCGTTCCTCTGCAGGATGGCGCCAGAGAAAAAGCAGTAGAAGTAGAATCGCGAGCAAGGCCGCTCCCACGAAGAGAAGCATCCGTATCTCAACGGAGGCGTTGGCCATGAAGCTGAACATGCCACCGGGATTCCGCACGTGGGTCAGCTCAAAGAATCCTGGCAGCACCCACATCCGCTCGCCGTAGTGCAAGCGGTCGATAATCCAGTACTTGCTGATCTGATCGGTCAGAAGGCCGATGACGAAAGCCACACCAAACCACTTGTATTTCGTGCTCATGCAAAAAAGGTAGCATGGGCGGAGTCTTCTGCTCTCGCGATGGACGGGCATGAGCAGCCCGGACCGCTGATTGAGTGAGGCCGAGCGGGGTGGTAAAATGGATTGACACGGCATCCTGTCGTCCGGGGAAGAATTGAGCACACGGCGGCTCCTCATTACACTCGTTTTCCTGACTGGCCTGAGCCTTCTCGTGCTCCTGCTCTGGAACCCCTATCCCGAAACGACCGTGTCCTTCGACAAGAAGAAAAACGGACTCTGGCTCGGACACAAATGGTACACGGGGCACGGCGTTCGAGATGGAGAGCCCGTCACCGAGCAGGAAACCATGGATCTACTGGGCATCCTCGGTCGATACGGGATCCGGTATGCGTTTGTCCACGTGGGCCCGGTCGCTGGAGATGGAACCCTTCCCGACCCTCCCGGCGCAACCCTGACGGCTCTCCATCAAGGAGCGGGAGAGACACGGTTACTGGCCTGGGTCGGGGCTCGAGTGGACCGCATCGACCTCACAGACCCCACATTCAAAACCAATCTCATGAAGACCATCTCGACCCTTCAAAGCGAAGGGTTTGACGGTGTGCACTTTGATTTCGAACCCTTGCACGACTTCGAAGACGGATACCTCGAAGTCCTTGATGGAGTACGGGCGCAAATGGGCGAAAACTTCATCATCAGCCAGGCCACCCCTCGCGCCGGCCCGTTCGGAATCGCGCTCGGCCCCTTGAAGCAGAGCTTCTGGTCCGAGGAGTTCTACCGACAGACCATGGAACGGAGCGATCAAACGGTTGTCATGGCCTATGACACCAACCTCGGGTTCCGCAGTGGATACGTGACCTTTGTCCGGCACCAGACGAGCCTGATGATCGACTGGGCCTGCACCACTCCAGGACACGAAGCCCTGATCGGCGTGCCCACCTATGAAGACGTCCCCCTCTACTCCGATCCCAAAATCGAAAACCTCACGACGGCTCTTCCTGGCGTGCGCTCGGCTCTCGAAGCCCGACCCGATGAATCCGAATGTATTTCCGGTGTGGCCGTCTACGCCAATTGGGTGACAGACGAATCGGAGTGGCAGGACTACGAAACCCACTGGATGAGCCCCGTCCAAGGAGACAACCATGAAATTCGCAAGTGACCGCAGACGCTTCCTTGGCCACCTGGGCACGGGCGCCGTGGCCATGATGGGTCTACCCATGCTGGGTTGCGAAGAAGAAGAAAGCGGTCGCTACACCGAAGCCGACGCCGCTCGACTGAAAGAACAGATGCGACGCGAAAAGGAACTCTCCGGAACCAGCCGATTTGGCAAGCATGTCTATCCGGGCTACCGGGGCCTGGCCGAACTGCCCTATTTTGAAATCGACCAGAATGAGCGGCTTCGCTGTGTTGTCGAGAACATGCCACCGGCCATCGACTTCCATACCCATCTTGGCATTGCCGTGCTCCTTGCTCCCCCCATCGATCTCCTGGCCCGGACTGACAGGGTGCGGCACTTCCTGGATTGCGACGGCACAACGCCCGGATGCCCATTGGATCTCGACGTCTACATCAATGCGAACTTCAGGGAGGAAGACCTTGCTTCTCTTGATTGGGAAACCGTGGGTCAAGGCATATGGGGAAGCGCTTCAGCCCAGACCCATACGATTCCCAACCTCCTGGACGAGATGGACCAGACCGGAATCGAGAAGGCCGTCGTCCTCCCCATCGCCCTCGGTCTCCCCTTCCGGGATGAAATGGCCGATCAATGGACCCAAGCCATCGAAAAGTCGGGAAGCAGTGAACGTCTGATCCCGGGCGCATCCGTTCATCCCACCGACCCGAACGCGTTGGCTGAACTCCGGAGACAAGCGGGCCTCGGAGCGCGCGTGGTCAAGCTCCACCCGGCCGTTCAGCGCTTCTACCCCGACGACCCTCAAGCCGATCCCATCTACGAAGAGTGCGAGCGCCTCGGGCTCCCTGTCTTCTTCCATGGGGGTCGCGCGGGCATTGAACCCGAGTACACACATCGTTTCACCCTGATCAAGAATTACGAAGGGGCGGTGGGACAGCACCCCGAAGTGGACTTCGTGCTGGGTCATGCCGGCGCAAGAGATGTCGAAGACGCCATCCCCTTCGCGCGTCGCCACCCCAATGTCTTTCTGGACATACACGGCCAAGGCATCAGGCAGATCGACGAACTGATCGATCAAGTGGGGGCCGACCGACTCGTCTTCGGATCGGACTGGCCCTTCTATCACCCGGTCGCCACCCTGGCCAAGGTCCTCATCGTGACGGAGGGCAGACCGGAAATCCGAGACGCCATCCTCTCGAATACCGCCCGGAAACTACTCGCTAAAACCGAACCGGTGGCCCAGGTCACCCCCCGCGACCCCCGTGCGAAAAACCCAATTCGAGAATGGCGTCCGCCGCAGCCAGCCTGAAGCGTGGGTCGGGATGAATCCGGTCTTCTCTCCAACAAACCTCGGTCAGTTCAGTCACAGGCTCCGAAAGAGAACATGCGGCGCGGTAGCGCATCTCATCCCAGGACTCGGAGAGCGGCTGCGCCTCCGGAGCAGGCGACACCCTTCGACCTGAGCCGCCGTAGAGGCTGTGAGGCGCCGCCACGGAATGCAAGGCCGCCCCCAGGGCGGACTTCGTCCCCTGGGAGTCGAGATGGGGAATGAGATACCGGAAGCCCGATGCGCCGATCAATCCGTGAGCATGGACAAGACGATGCTCCGGGTTGGCTAGGTATAGACCGGCCGCTTCTGCACACAACTCACTCAGGAAATCAGAGGGGTCCCGGGCATCCAGATCCGCCCGCTTCAACGAGTCTTGATACAGAGTTGAATCGGAGAGGCTCGCCCAAGCGTCCGCTTGATTTTCAAATCCGCCGGCCGAAGCTGGGGTTCCATCGAATTCAGCCAGGATGCGGTTGGGGGTCCATCCCCGCTCGGGCTCCAGACCCGCGCGGACCGGCACGGGAACATGCCTTGAGGCCCAATAGGAAAGCGCGAAGAGCAGTTCGGTCCGACGCTCCGCGGAATCTTCGAGTTCCAGATTCCGAACCGCCCAGGAAGCCCGATGAGAGCCGTATAGACCCGCTCCAAAGGCGCCCTCCACGAGAACGGGAAGTTGTTCGTGCAACAGATCCCGCCACCCCGCGGACCCAGACTCGACCTCCAGCGTCCGCAGCCAATCCTCTCCCCGAGCCGATCCCAGGGCCGTGGACCTGGCCTCGGACGGAATCAACTCCCCGTCGCCCAGCAAGCCCAATCGGGGCAGGTATACGTCCAGGAAGGCCTCAATCAATGATTTGTGCCCCAGGGCCTCCAGCGCTCCCACCATCATGGCGGCATGGCTGGTCTCACCCATGCCGTACTCAAATGAGCACGAATGGATTCGGCTCAAGGCCTGGTCAAGTTCGTTCACGGATCCCCCCAGCTTAATATTTCCTACGCTACATTGATTATGCGGGCGATGCCCGGATCCAGACTTCGTACCCCAGTCAAGGGAAAGAGAATGAGCGCCCCCGCAAGCGAAGCCCAGGTCCTCGACGCACTACGACCCATCGTCGACCCCGACTTCAAGAAGAGCATTGTCGACCTTGGCTTCATCAAAAACCTGAAGATTGACGGTACCCACGTCGCATTCGATATTGAACTTACGACGCCAGCCTGCCCCATCAAAGCCGAATTTGAGAGGGAAGGCAAGGAGCGCGTCGAGGCCCTTGAGGGCGTTGAGGAGGTTGCAGTTACCATGACAGCCAATACGAAACAGGCCGCTCCGGCAGTCAAGGAGAAAATCGTACTTCCCGGTGTCCGCAATCTACTTGCGGTCGCATCCGGAAAGGGAGGAGTCGGCAAGAGCACTGTTGCGCTGAACCTCGCGCTCTCGCTGCAGCGAAGTGGAGCCCGGGTCGGCCTGATGGACGCAGACGTCTACGGTCCCTCCGTACCCCTGCTCACGGGCGTCCACGGACAACCGGCGACCACATCCAATCAACGAATCATTCCTCTTGAGGGATATGGGATCCGGCTCATGTCCATGGGGTTCTTTCTCGACGACAACTCGCCGGTCATCTGGCGGGGGCCCATGGTTCACGGCTTGATCAAGCAATTCCTCACCGATGTGGCTTGGGGAGAACTCGACTACCTGATCATCGACCTGCCGCCGGGGACAGGAGATGCCGCACTGACCCTGACACAGCTGGCACCCCTCTCGGGAGCCGTCATCGTCACCACAGCCAACGACCTCTCCCTGATCGATGCACGCAAGGGTCTTCAGATGTTCAGTAAAGTGAAGGTTCCCATCGTGGGCATCGTCGAGAACATGGCCTACTTCACGCCGCCTGAACTGCCCGACAAGAAGTACTACCTCTTTGGCAAAGACGGAGGAAAGAAGATCGCCGAGGAGTTGNACATCCCGTTTCTAGGCGAGGTTCCCATCGATCCACGGATGGCCCATTACGGAGACCAGGGAGAGCCTGTCGTTGCCGTCGCACCCGATTCCGACAGTGGAAAGGCCTTCGGGGAGATCAGCGGTCTCGTCGCCAGGACACTCTCTACGCTCGCGGACGAGGGACCTTCGATCCTCGAAGCCGACATCAGCTGGTCACCCTCCTGATCACAGCCGTCCGGAAACAGACCGCCTCATTCCCGAATATGGAGAAGGTGTTGGAATAAAGGCGGGGACGGCTCGACCGGCCCTTCCTTCAGAGCCTCGCGAAACTGGAAATAATCATCGAAGCGCCGGAGCTCCAGACCTTTCGGCGGCTTGAAGAACTCTTTTTCCAGATCGATGGCGGGAATCCACTGAACCCAATCGAGAACCGATGTGCGACCGGTCTTGCGATTGTACGCTTCGAGCTTCACGGGAAATTTGAGCGAGTTCTGGGTTACCCAGAGAGTCCGCTTCCCCTTCTGGTCCGTCAAACGATAGACATCCACCCTGATTCCATTGAGGGTTTCTTCCCGGACCTTTTCCCCGCCTTCCTCAATCAGATCGATGTAGTCCATGGCAAAAGGACGAAGTCGTTCTTCATCTCGGGCGATGGCCGTCTTGGACCGGCCGATCCTGTACCCCTTTCGCGTCAAGGCGTCGTAGGTGTAGTAGTCCTTCTTATCGACCAGGGTCACGATGAGGTGACCGGCCACGACGGTTTGAGAGCGCAGAAGCGGACCGAGCGACCAATAGCTGGCCACCACCAGGTCAAATTCCGATCGACCGAGCGTCATGGCGTAGTAGCTATCCGGAGGCTCGCTGAATTTGTCCCCATCCTCTGCCACGGCCGCCGAAGCCAGGCTGGCTCCGACAAGAAAAAGGAGCGCGAGCCGCAGTCGCGATCGGATGCGAGGGCGCGTAAAGCTGAAAATGGGCATTTTATTCATATCGAATCCTGGCCAACCACAATGAGATCTTGCGACTTGAGAGTGGCCGCTAGTGTGACAGATGAGGAGGCTCCAGGCAGCCATGGCCCGGATGAATCCACCCCGGGCCGGTTTTCCAGGCGGCTGCGCGTCCAGCTGCCCTGTCATGGAAACAGAACCCCACCGGGGCCAGAAACGCGAAGAGCCCGATCTATGCCCAAACTCCGATATCGGGATGCGGTGAGCCGCATCCACTCTTACCATCCAGGGCTATGAAAAGTGCTCTCAGTATCGCGGGTTCCGACCCCACCGGTGGTGCAGGAATGCAGGCCGACCTCCAGACATTTGCCCTTCACGGGGTTCGTGGCGCGGGCATTGTAAGCGCCCTGACCATTCAAGACAGCGTCCGCGTCCACAGTGTCCTTCCAGTCTTTCCGTCTGTGGTCCTCGACCAGATCCGCACCCTGCTCGCCGACGCCACTCCTGATGTCATCAAGATAGGCATGTTGGCCACCGACGATGTCGCCCGAAACGTGGTACTGGGTCTCCAGTCCGTGCGTGGCAAGGTCCCGATCGTGATCGACCCGGTGCTCGAGGCCAGCGACGGCACTCCCCTTCTGGAACGACGCGCCTGGCCGGCTCTTCACGAACTGATCCGAGGCTGTCATCTGGTCACACCCAACCTGAACGAAGCCGAGCGACTCAGCGATATCGACTGCAGCCGCAAGAAGGACTGTGAGAAGGCAGCCGACTTCTTCATCCACGAGCTTGGCGCAGGAGCCGTCCTGCTCAAGGGAGGACATCGATCGGGTTCACCCGACGATCTCCTGGCATTGGGTGGAGGTTCGGAGACCCGATTCATCTGGCTCGAGGGCGAACGAATCGAATCAGGGTCCGTACACGGCACGGGGTGTGCCCTCGCCTCTTCCGTGGCGGCAGGTCTCGCACAAGGTCGGCCGATGGAAGATGCTGTGCAAAGAGCCCGCACTTTCGTCCGTGAGGGCATTTCCACTTCCGCCCAGTTCGGCCAGGGCGCCCGGTTCCTCGGGTTCCCCGGAGACGTCTCGTGAACCCGACTACGGACCCCGCGAACCCGGCACGCGACCTCTATCCAGAAAGAATCGAAGCCGCCCGTCAGGAAGTCGCGGCTTGGCTCTTCCGCGAACGTTGGGTATCCAGAGCCCGCCTCGCCACGTTCTTGATCGGGTTGGCGCTTGGATGGCTGGCTTTCGGAAGCCATCAGTTGGCCACGATCTGGATCGTTCCTCCCGTGGCTCTCTTTATCGTCCTGCTCGTCGTGCACGACCGCTATATCCGAAAACGCGACCGTGCAGAACGGGTTCTCGACTTCTACGAATGTGGGCTCTCCCGACTCAATGACACCTGGGCGGGCCAGGGCCAATCCGGCGAAGCCTACAATCCGCAAGGTCACCCCTACGCGAACGACCTCGACCTCTTTGGCGAAGGCTCCCTCTTCGAACTGCTCTGTACCGCACGCACACGCGCTGGGCAGGAAGTCCTGGCCCAATGGCTGCTGGAGCCCAGTTCCTGTCATCAGGTTTCCGAGCGCCAGGAAGCCGTCCGCGAATTAAGCCCCCGCGTGTCCTTGCGCGAGGAACTCTGGCTGATCGGATCCGAAATCCAATCCGGCGCTCCCCAAGCCCGACTGGATGCCTGGGCCCAAGCCCCTCTCCACTTCACTTCGAGAATGTTTTCTGGCATCGCGGTGATGCTGACCGGCTTGATGCTCGCCGCCTTGGCGGGTTGGATCTGGAGCGGGATCGGCCTCATTCCCCTGATCGCCGCCCTCGGCCTGCAAGGCGCCTTCGCTCTCGCTCTGAGAGGCCGGGTGTCTTCGACCCTCGCTGACGCAGAGTCACCCGGTCACGAACTCATCCTCCTATCCCACCTCCTCGCACTCGTCGAAACCGAATCGGTTCAGTCAAAACGACTCCTCGACCTCCAAGCCGCTCTTC